>CAZFTF010000005.1:64620-70776 GCA_964521495.1 uncultured Candidatus Peribacteria bacterium
TTTGGGCAGATAAGTGTATGGCCTGGGACAATAGGAATATTGGTAGGAAATGCAAATGCTAGATCATTTTCAAGAATGATTCTTTCCTCCTTGTCGGTAAAGTCGAAATACTGCATGCGTAGAAAAATAAAATATATGATGAAGTATCTTTATTTCATCTTTTTTTGCAAACAGACTTATTCTGAAAAAAAATTGCTTCTCTCTCGAGATACCCTATAATACCCCTAATATATGGCTATCAAAGAAACCTCTCAAAAAGAAAAACGAATTTCCACACCCAATCCTATCTCGGAAGATGTAGGAGAAGAATCATTGCGCCCCAAGAAACTCTCTGAATACATCGGACAAACGATGATAAAAAAGCATCTTCAGGTCGCCCTAGATGCCGCTAAACTCCGCTCAGCGCCTGTCGAACATATCCTCTTCTATGGTCCTCCAGGACTTGGCAAGACAACTCTCGCCATGTTGGTCGCCAATGAAACAGGCGGAAACCTCCGCCATACCTCAGGCCCCGCTATTGATAAACCAGCAGATATGCTCTCTGTGCTAACGAGTTTGCAACCAGGGGATATTCTTTTTATCGATGAGATACACCGACTCAAACCAGTTATCGAAGAAATACTCTACTCTGCCATGGAGGATTATCAGATAGACATCATGGTAGGAAGTGGCCCTGGTGCCACTTCTGTCAAAATGGATCTCCCAAAATTTAGCCTTATTGGTGCGACGACTCGTCTCTCATCACTCTCTCATCCACTTCGTGACCGATTTGGTCATGTCTGGAAGATGGATCTCTATGAAAATGAAGATCTCGCAAAAATTGTCACGAGAAGTGCCAAGATTCTCGGTGTGGAGCTCGGAAATGATGAATCTCTCGAAATAGCAAAACGCAGCCGAGGAACACCACGAATAGCCAATCGTCTCACAAAAATCGTCCGAGATTATCATATCCTTGGGAAGCTTTCCGAACTTTCCGAGCTCTTCAATGAAATCCATATCGATGAATATGGTCTCGATGATATCGATAGACAGCTTATTCGACTTCTGGGTGAAAATAACGGCAATGCGATGGGCATCAATACGCTCGCTGCGATGATAGGAGAAGAAGCTGCCACTATTGAGGATGTTATTGAGCCATTCTTGATTAAAATTGGTCTTCTGGAACGGACTCCTCGGGGGAGAGTTATCTCGATGAAAGGAAGAAATTATCTCCTCGATTTACGATAAAATCTGTGAAATAGAATATAAAGCGAGAATATTTAAAAAACCAAATAAAAAATAGTCTACATTAAAAAAATTTATTTTTATCATAAAGTATGATAAGATGGGGGTATGGAAGCACAGAAAAGTTATTCATCATCTAGTGAATACCGTCCAATGTGAATCGTATGATCCGTATGTGCTTTTGTAAATCTCATATCCCTCTCGGCAGAATCATTTTGTACGCCAGAGGAAAAAAAAAATTACGACAAGAATTACTTGAATACAAACAAGCTCTTGAACTTAAAGAAACTAGACGAGCCTCAGAAAAGCGTCGAGCTATGGAAGATGCAATTAGAGAGAGAAAACGACAAGAAAGAAACCCTCGTTTACCTGATTTGGTAACCACCTGCCGACATTCATGTTTTGATATTCTGTGAGTTCATAATCACCCTTAAGTGGACAAGGAATTGTCTGAAATTTTGGATATTTTCTCAGAAAAGCTTTCACGACTTTTTCATTTTCTCACCGAGAGAGAGAACAGGTAGAATACACTATTTTACCAGTAGGGGAGAGGAGTTTACCTGCTGCTTCGAGCATTTGTAGTTGTAGCTCAGCTTTTGCTTTACTTTTTTCTTCCGAATACCATTTATAGGTTTTCTCATCAGCGAGATTGATACGACCATCAGAGCTACATGGGGCATCCAGGAGAATGCGGTCATATTTTTCAGTAGCTGTTTTCGCAAAATCAATTGCATCCATTTTTACCACTTCGACACAATCTTCTGATCATTGAAGCTTGAGAGTATGAAGAAGTTTCTCGTGTCGTATGCCAAATTTTTCGAGTGCAGTAATCTGACATTTTCCACGAAGCATGCTTGATATCTGTGTTGTCTTAGATCCTGGAGCAGCTGCCATATCAAGAATTTTTTGTTCTGGTTGAAGATCAAGACAGAGTGCCGGAATCATACTCGCGAAACTCTGCACATAGATTTTTCATTCTTTGTAAATATCAAGTCCTCGAAGTGTATATTCTTGATCAGAGGAAAGAGAAAAAGCATCGTCTGAATATTGCCAAACCTGATAGGGGAGTGAGGCGATTTTGAGGGCTTCTGTTACTTCTTCTGTAGAGGATTTGAGATGATTTACACGAAATGATACAATTGAGCGAGGTAGTGACCAGCCAGTAATAATTTTTGCTTGGATTTCAGCAGGGAATTGCTCCAGAAGTGAGAGGAGGTTTGAGGGGATATTTTGCATAGTTGTCGACAGTATAGCTAAAAATAATAAATACAAAGACTTCATGTTGAAAATTTCAAAATATTTGCGTTATTAAATAATATATGGTATTTTTTTACTATGGACGTCTTTTTTAGATCTTCTGATGATATTTTTTTGATAATCGGAATATTGAGTATGATTATTTGTCTTTTATCTTGTAAAAAATGAATATACAGACCAGTATCTTTTATTTTATGTTCGATGGTGATAGTCCTCACTGCACTAAATATTTTCTTATTTTCTTTAAATAGTTTAGATGGTTTTGATAAAGCAGTATATGTACAAATTAGACAATGATTGCGAGGAGCTCCTATGCTAGAATTTTTCCGACATATTTTTCTCTTTTTATCTATAGTATTTATATCTATATTATCTTGTCTGATGTGTCTAAAATACTGTAAAAAATGGGACAATACTAGAATAACTAAAGTAGTTATTATTTTTCAAGTATTTACACTCTTAGGACACCCATTATTGTATGAAATATACAGTACCGTATATGCATGAGATGAACTAGAAATAGCACAGAAAAAGTTTTATACACAAAAAAAATGATTTGAATTTCCACAAAAAAATTTTAATGTTGTGTGGATTTATGCTGAAAGTTTTGAGGAGACTTTTTTTAATGAAGATATTTTTCCAAATCTTTTACCAAATCTTACAAAAATTAAAGAACAAAGTCTGTCTTTTTCGAATATAGCTCAAGCCAAATCTTCTGGATCAACCATAACGTGACTTGTTGCTTCGCAGTGTTGAGCGCTATTTCATTTTCAAGAGAAAATGGATGAAAAATTTCTTCCCGATAATATGTGTTTTGGAGACATTTTAGATCTCGGGTGATATGCATCAGTATTCATGCAAGGTGCAACAAAAAAATTTGCAAATCATGATAAATTTTTCCAAACACATAATATAGAATTAATTGCTTTAGAGGAGCTCAGGAATCATGTAGAAAAAAAAGATATATTAGCCTGGGGGCTGACTGATGATAAACTTTTTGAATTTGCTTTAAAAAAATATGAGAATCTTTCCGTGGAAGATAAACCATTCTTCTTATGAATTTCCACGATTGATACCCACTTTCCAAATTGATATATCCCGAGAAAATACAAAGATGTACGGTATGGTGATGGTTCTAATCCTATACTCAATGCTATACACGTGAGTGACAAAGTGATTACTGATTTTATAAAAGAAATACAGTCGTCTAAAAATAATCATAAAAACACTATCATCATAGTGAGTAGTGACCATCTAATGAAACAAAGTTCAGCAACTAAACTGCTTGATTCTATCGGTCATCATAATAGGAGAAACCTCTTGTTCTTTATTCTTCCATCATGATTTAAAAAAGAGAGCATCAACACCGACAAGGCATGAACAACACTTGATAGTGGCGTAACTACTCTGGATTTGATGGGTATAAATATAAGAAAAAATGGTCTCTGAAGATCATTGATTAGAAAAGAAAAAACATTGATAGAAGAGATTTGAGCATCATCAACAATTTTCTGAATCAAGAACGCATCTCAGTCTAAAAATAAATTGAATAAGTAGATGAAACTATAAATCGCAGGGAATTATTTCTTATTGTTGTATATTTCTGGAATATTTTCCCAGAGAAGATCATACATTTTCTTGAAACAATCAGCAATTTCTGCTGATTCTATCATTATGGCCATTTTTTCAAGCCAAGAAACAATCAGTACTTTGTCATCATATAGATTTATCTCAGGTGTAAAATTATATTTCTTCATATTGACCACTTTTGTAGAGCGTAATTCACGAGAATCGTATGTTCGTCGTTCTAGGGAAAGGGGATTGTCGGGAAGTACTGCTCGGATAGAGACCCCTGCATTTTTTCGACGCATATAGTATTCTGGGAAAAAATTTGGTAATGCTCCATGCATGGTTTCCACATTAGCAAAAGCGGAAATCTTTTTTTCAGTACATCGAAGTGTATCTTCATAAGCCTCCCGCATGCCGAGATCGCCTTCAAAGAAGCGTACTTGTGGTTTGGTGGTTCGGATATTCTGGAGCGACTGAAGCTCTACGAGATGTTGTTTAAGGAAATATTTCTTATGCTCGATATCTTTTTCTATTTCTCTCTTATTACGATTGAGATAAGCAAGGAGTTCTTCTGGTGAAGCCACTCGAAAGTAGGAAGATTTTCATTCCATACATTTGGAGATAAGTCATTTCTGGGAAAGACTATTAATGATATCATAAATTGAGCTACGTTTTATGCCTGTTTTCTTGGCAAAGAATTGAGCTGTCGGTTTTATACTGGAGAGCCCAATCAGATAGACTTCAGCTTCCTTTTCTGAGAGACCAATATTTATGAGGAGTTTTTTCATAGTTTTGTCGGATTATAATCGACATAATTATTATACTATTTTAAGCCATAAAATGCAAATTATTTTATCAATCATTTGATTAATTATCGAAATACAATAGCATGTTTGTGTTTAATCAATTTTCCCATGAATATTACAAAAAACTGTAAAAAAACCTGAATACCTTTTGAGATATCACAATTCGAACAAGATTTTTTGAAAAAAATTGCTCCAGAAATAGAGGGTGAGCGATTTGAAATTCCTCTTCCGGATCTTTGTCCAGATGAGCGCACCAAATCAAGAACGATTCATAGAAATGAACAAGTTCTCTACAAAAATGTTTCTGCATTTTCCGGGAAACCACTTATATCACTCTATCGACCCAATACAGAATGGAAGATTGTTACTAGAGAAGAATGGTTCTCTGATGACTGGAATCCGCTCGAATATGGCCAAAGTCCAGATTTTTCCCAACCATTTTTCCGTCAATTTCAGTCCATCCAGAAACAAATTCCACGAGCAGCTACCGTTACGCTCAATAATGAAAACTCTGAATATACCACATGAACGGGGTTTTGTAAAAACTGCTATCTGATAAATTCCTCAGAATACTGTGAAGATTGCTATTATGGAAAACTCCTACAAAGTTCTAAAAATATTATTGACAGTAGTTTTATCTACAATTCAGAATACCTCTTTCAGTGCTTCAATTGCGACAAATGCTTCAATAGCCAATACCTAGTAAATTGTATCAATTGCAATGATAGTATGTATCTCGAGAACTGTATTGGTTGCCATGATTGTTTTGGGTGTATCAATCTCAAAAACAAAGAATACTACTTTATGAACAAAAAATATTCCAAAGAGGAATACCAGAAAAAAATAGCAGAACTTCACCTTGAAAAACGAGAACAGAGAAAACTTATTTGGAAAAAATTCCAAGAATTTACTCTGACACAACCGCATAAATATGCTCAAATCACAAAATCAGAATGATGCACAGGGGATTTTATCACGAATTCAAAGAATTGTATCAATTGCTATGATATGTCAGACTCTGAGGACTGCTACCATGTACAGCTCGGTGTCAGTGCGAAGTCTCTTGTCGATTGTTCAAATATGTATATCAAGCCAGAATTTTCGTACCAAACACTTGGAACCATTCAGACCTATAATTGTCATTTTTGTCTCTATGTCTTCCATAGTCGGGATCTCTGGTACTGCGAGCAGTGTTTTACCTGCAATAACTGTTTTGGATGTGTCGGACTCAGAAATAAAGAATACTGTATTTTTAATAAACAATACACTCCTGAGGCCTATTTTCCTGCAATGAAAAAGA
>CAZFTF010000006.1:0-22801 GCA_964521495.1 uncultured Candidatus Peribacteria bacterium
TTTTTTATACTTGTCAAGTTTTTTCTACACCGCTTTCAAATACTCATATTCCTCATCGGCATACGATTCATCTACTTCCCCCACAACCCCAAATCCATCTCCAATATCCTGATCATCAAATCAGATATCTACTAGGTTTTCAGAATCGTATTTCTTTTCTTCGAGAAATGTAATAATTTTCTCTACGGAAGAATCATCAAGATCATCTCAAAACATATCAGCATAGTCACGGATTTCACTCGGTGTGTGACGAAATATATTCCAATAGACAAGTCATATTTCTTTGAAACGGTTTACGAGAAGATTATTAAGTAAAACAAGAAGTCTTGCTTCTTCCCCATCCGCTTCTTCATAATATGGTATGACGGAATTGAGGTGTGACTCTATCTCTTTTTCGTGGATTTTGTGGGCTTTTTGGGTTTCAAGAGCTATGCGCTTTTTTTCAAGAGCATAATAATCATCTTCATATTCAGGAGAGGGTAAAGTCTTTTTCATTGTCATAGAAAAAATTACACTATAATTCTATTGATTTTCCTACCACACACAAATCGTATGCAATTGACGAAATCCCTCCTTCATACAACAGACAATTATATCGAACGTTTACGTCGCGGTGGTATCGAGACGGTCGAGGACCTCCTCCTATTTTTCCCACGAGATTTGGAAAACACAAGTAATATCCTCGAAAGTTTCGCTTACGTGAATATACAAGAGAAAAACACCATCAAAGTCACTCTCATCAATATCCTCCGAGAAAAAACAAAGTATCAAAAAAATCTCACCAAGTTTGTCGTTTCTGATATCAATGGGATGCTTACGGAATGCGTCTTTTTTCATACACCTTTTTTCAAAAAACCAATTCAGCTCGGTGACACTATCATCGTCCATGGAAAACCAAAATATGAATATGGGAAACTCACATTCGTACAACCAGATATAGAGCCTTTTGATACAGAGAGACAAGCGTATCTTCCGATTTACATAGAAATACAGGGCATACATACGAAATGGTTTCGGGAAAAAATCCCACTTCTTTTCCCCTATCTTCAACTCCTACCCGAAGTGCTCCCAGTGGAAATTCGTGAGGAAAGAAAACATGCACAGAGACCGCAGAATACTCACACACTTCATGCACCAAAGACGCTGGGAGATTTCGAAGCTGCAAAACATGAGCTGGCCTATGAAGAACTTTTTGAGTTGCAATATCGGGCTATCCAAAGAAAAAAAATCATACAGGATGCGAGCATAGGACACGTGGAAAGTGTGCCACTTGATGTGGATTTTATGAAACAAATTATTTCAGAGCTCCCCTTCTGACTGACTGGTCATCAAAAGATCACACTCTTTGAAATCACAAAAGATATGGAGAGGGATATTTGTATGCAACGACTTCTCCAATGAGATGTCGGAACGGGGAAAACAATTGTCGCTTTTCTCTCAATGCTCCACTGGATTAGATGAGGTGGTGGACAAATTGCCTATATGGCACCAACGACACTTCTTGCAACACAAGTGGCAAAGAAATTAGAATCATTTCTTACACCTTATAATATTAACTCAAAGCTTCTTATAGGAAGTCTTAAAACAAAAGAAAAAACAACCATCAAGTCTGAACTCAAAGAATGAAAGATACATATTATTGTCGGCACGCATGCTATTATTCAGGAGGATGTAGAATTTCAAAAACTGAGTTATGTCGTCATCGATGAGCAGCATAGATTCGGCGTCGAGCAGAGAGAAAAGCTCACAGAATATGTCTCCAAACAAGTCTATCATGAAAATTCTTGAGAAGTTTGAATAGCGCCCCATGTCCTGATGATGACAGCAACACCGATACCGAGGACACTCTCTATGGCTCTCTATGGCAATCAGGATATTTCTATTATTCGAGAATATCCTGCAGAGAGAAAAAAAATAATGACAAAAATTGTCACAGAAAGTCATGCACACGAAGCGTATAAATGGATTGATTCTCAGATAGAATCATGATTTCAAGTGTATTGGATATCGCCACTGGTGAATGAGAGCGAAAAAATCGATGCCGTTTCTGTGCATGAAACAGCGGAAAAACTCTCTATGATTTTTCCACAGAGAAATATCGGCATACTTCATGGAAAAATGAAACCAGAAGAAAAAGATACAATTATGCAGGACTTTCTCGATAAAAAATATGATATTCTTTCCTCGACTTCTGTCATAGAAGTCGGTATCGACAATCCTCGTGCCACCGTTGTCTGTATAGAAGATGCACACCGTTTTTGACTCTCACAACTTCATCAATTCCGTGGACGAGTGGGGCGCTGAGAATGGCAATCATATTGTTATCTTTTGACAGACAAAAATAATTCTGACAGATTGCGAGCACTCGAAAAAACAAATGACGGATTTGAAATCTCAGAAATTGATATGGAATTACGCTGACCTTGAGAGGTATATGGTGTGCGACAATCCGGCATCCCAGACCTAAAACTCGCCTCTATTACTGATCTAGCGAAGATATATGAAATACGAAATGATATCGAAAAATATCTCCACAAGAAAGAAGAAAAATAAACATAAAAAATACTCGCATAATGAGTACGATATTTTGTAGTGTTATTTTGTGATATAAATATGTTTTTTGGAAAGGTATTTTTTCTTGTGCTATAATTGGATATATAAAAATATATATATACTAAATTTGTACGCGTTTTATTTCTTAATTCCTTTATTATGCCAGCTCCTAAAAAAGCAGCTAAGAAAGCAGCTCCAAAGAAGGTAGTCAAAAAGGCAGCTCCAAAAAAAGCAGCTCCAAAAAAGACTGTCAAGAAGGCAGCTCCAAAGAAGGTAGTCAAAAAGGTAGTTGCAAAAAAAGCAGCTCCAAAAAAGACTGTCAAGAAGGCAGCTCCAAAGAAAAAATAATTCATTTATTTTATCTTCCAAACATCCGTCTTGGGCGGATGTTTTTTTATTGCCTTTTGACCAACACACACAAACCACTATACTACTTCCAAATTTCCCACTCACTTTGACTCCATGAATTCTATTGTTCTCATGACTGCCACAGGCGCCGAAAATCTCGGAGATGAACTCATCACACTCTGTGAAATACAGAGCTTCAGAGATAAAAATTCCGACGTAAATATCACGCTCTTTTCTCACGATCCATCTCGAACATTGAGATTTTTTCGTTCTCAAAATCTCTCAGAAAAGAATCTCACCATACTTTCCTATTTCCCAACAGCTCTCCGCAAACATCCTCTTAAAAATATCATTTATTTTTCAAAAACCATTCAATCATTTTGGAATGCAAAACATATTTATATTGGCGGTGGCTGATTGCTCTATAGTGCATCGGAGGAGTGACACTCGCCACTTCGTCTTTGGTGGATGCGAGCATTGCTCGCAAAGATGCTCAGAAAGCCAATTACCTATCTTGCTCTCTGAGTAAGTGCACAAGAAAATGAACTCAAAAAATATGCGAAAGGGATTTTTAAAAATACAACCCTCACTGTGCGCGACAAAGAAAGCCAGGAGAGAGTACTCTCACTCGGGTACAGTTCAGAAATACAGAAGGATCCTGTTTTTAGCTACAAACCACTAAAAAATACCCCTACCAAAGGGGCGGGAAAAACAGTTGGTATTGCTTTCAGGTCATGATTTGTATGAGATGAAACAATAACAAATTGCATCAAAGAATTACTCCAAAAAAATTATACTGTCTATCTCCTTCCTCACTCTCTTCACCCAGAAGATATCGCTTCTCATGATGGGTATTATTTACAAAAATTTCTCTTTCCTGGAGTCAAAATCACGCAAACCATAGAGCAAACTCTCGTCGCCTATCCTCTCTGCGATATCATTATTGGGATGAGGCTTCATAGTATTATACTTGCTTCTGTTTTGGATATTCCTCTAATTGCCATCAGTTATAGCACAAAAACAAAAGTAATACTTACAGAGATGCATCGATCATTTCTTCGTGCAAACGAAGCCTCTTCAGAAAAAATTCTTTTCGAAATAGACAAAATTATCCATTAAAAATCTATGCACATTCAACAAAAAGATCTCAAAAAACTTCTTTTTCCACTCGTTCCTGGTGAGAGAGTATTTTTAAGAGGAGTTCCTGGCGCCGGAAAAACCACTTTTACGCAAGAACTCATTCGTAATCATCTCCACGATGACACCATTAGTATCCTATCGCCCACATATACATATTATCAAAAATATGGGGATAATATTTATCATTTCGATCTCTATAGAGCTGAGACTTTGAGCGATATTATGCGTATAGGGGCTGATGAAATACTTGATGACCCCAGCACTATTTGTCTCATTGAATGGCCAGAAATTGTCGAAAAAACCATACAACCAACAAAGATAGTGGCTATTACAATTTGTGGTGATGAACGACATTTTGAGATCACTAATGTCAAGACCTAATAATTGACAAGCACTACAAAAATATTACCATTCTGTAACTTTATAACTTTCTTTTATGAAAAAAATTCTTCCTGCAGTTCTTATCGTAGTATCAGTATTCTTGGTTTCTTGTGGTCAAAAAAACCTCAATAATGTCATCATTACGGCTGATACACCCATAGAAGATAAAGACCAATCAGCAAAGGTTTGTGAACCAGTGATTAAATACATCACTTGTTCAATCGAAAAAGCTCCAGAAGCAGGAAAAGAAAAACTCAAGAATGCACTCAAAGAAATGCAACGAAAAATCAATTATGATGATCCAGCAAAAGTAGCACAAGAATGTAATAGCATGGTGAAAGTATTGATTGATAAAGCTGATGTAGCATTTAAAAATGGTTGTTTTATCGAGCGTCCTGCTTATATGATTGAAGAAACTGCGCCAGTACCAGCAAGAGTACCGGCACCAACCCCTGAAACTGCACCGGTTAAAAAATAATGTCCGACCCAGTAAAACATATTCCCGTTTTATACGAAGAGCTCATAGAGTCTCTTCGTTTTTTTGAGACTGGAAAAAATGTTATTGTAGATTGTACGCTCGGACTTGCTGGTCATGCTTCTTGAGTCGTGAGAAAACTCGGAAAATGAGATGTCTTTATTTGACTTGATTGTGACGAGAAAAATCTTCAAAATGCCACACAGAATCTCCTGGAAGTTCTCGCAGAAAAACCAACAGAAGAACAACCCACCATCTACGGTATACTAAGCAATTTCCGTGATATCAAAGAAGTTATACAGAACTTATCAACATACCAACCCATCAACAAACTAAACAAACTAAACAAACTAAACGAGTTAACGTGTATTTACGCAGATCTCGGCGTCAGTAGTGTCCATTTTGACACTGCGGAACGTGGTTTCTCATTTCGTTTTGATGGACCACTCGATATGCGTCTTGATGTGAATAGTCCTATAACTGCGAAATCCCTTATCAATTCTCTTGAATACGACAAAATGGCAGAAATGTTTCGCATCTATGGTGATGAACCAAAGGCAGGATATCTCACAAAAAAAATCCTCGAGGCCAGAAAGATAAAACCAATAGAAAACACCAAAGAACTCTCAGATATTATCACAAAAATATCTCGTGATTCTCTTCCGAGAGTATTCCAGGCGCTCCGTATCGCGGTCAATGACGAATTTGGAGCACTTCAAAAAATGTTGTCAGATGCCCATGATGTACTGATATCAGGAGGAACACTTTCTTTAATAGCTTTTCACTCAGGAGAAGACCGTATTGTGAAGCATTTCTTTCGAGAAAAATCAACAGCAGAAAAAGACCCAATAACAGGACAAGATACGACTCAATGAACTCTCGAAATTATCACAAAAAAACCTATCACACCATCACAGGAAGAAATAGAGAGAAATTCTCGAGCGAGAAGTGCTCTTTTGAGAGTAGCAAGAAAAATATAAGTTGTTTGAAAAATACAGTTTTTTCATACAATAGTGAGATACCATTTTTCAGATACAGAAGTTACCTATGAATAAATATTTCTCAGAAAATCTCGAAGCTACATTTCGTTCACTCCGCAAGGAAGCACGGGAAAAATTAAAGATATCCTTTTCACGAGCCTATAGTCTCACGGTAATACTTCTGATACTCGTCGGGTCGCTCTATATCTGGATATTGAATTCCAATGCCAATAATGGTTATCAGATGACAAGAATAGAGAGTATCCGTCGAGAAAGACAACAGACCAAACATATGCTTCGTGCAAAAATCGCAAAACAAGAATCTGTCGACGAACTCTACAAAAAAGATGAGAAGATGCGCCCTGTAGCCATTGAAGATATCATCTACCTCCCCCTTCCTACACACCAATAGACATGCCAGAATCCCTCAAACAACTTATTGATGCTCTCGCGAAGCTGCCTGGTATTGGTGAAAAGACAGCGATGAAGCTCGCATTTTTTATCGTCACGAAAAAAATGGGGCTCTTAAAAGAACTCTCAGAAAGACTCCTCTTTGTTGAAAAAAATATATCCACCTGTCCTACCTGTCATGGTCTCAAAGACCGAGAAACTGAAGTATGCAAATATTGCAGTAGTGACACAAGAGATACTCACACTATTTGTGTGATAGAAGAATACGCAGATCTCCTCGCGATTGAACAAACTGGGGTCTTCAAGGGGCTCTATCATGTTCTCGGAGGATCACTCTCCCCGCTTCATGGACGATGACCGAGAGAACTCAATTTTGACTCACTTCTAAAAAGATTGAATGGTGTAGAAGAAATCATTATTGCCACCAATCCAAACTTTGAATGAGAAGCCACGGCCCTCTACCTTCGTGATAATGTACCTAGTCATATAAAGATATCTCGACTCTCTCGCTGACTCCCAAATGCAGGATATATCGATTATGTCGATAGTCTGACATTGATGAATGCGCTCAAAGGAAGACAGGAATATCGGTAATTTTTTACTTTTAGAAATTTTCGAATATATTTTACCCATGCTCCTCTCAATCCAAACATGAACCGATAACCCAATACTGAGAGCAATAGCAAAGCCCGTAAAAACGACGGAATTGCATACATGCAAAGTGTTGATAAACGCCATGCTCACGTATATCAAAAATCCAAAACACCACGGAATAGGTCTCGCCGCTCCACAGGTGGGTGAAAGCAAGCGCATTATCATCGTATGACTTCCTATGAAACGAGATGATGAGAGTTATCCTATTATCACCATGATTAACCCCGTTATCCTCAAAAAATCAAAGGAAACAGATATTGATGAAGAGGGATGTCTCAGTCTCCCTGGGATAACTGGCAATGTAGAACGCTCAAAAGTAATTGAAGTAGAGTGGATCGATATAAAAGGCCGAAAAATGAAGAAAAAGATTGTCGGATTTGGCGCACGAGTCATTCAGCATGAGGTTGATCATCTCAATTGAGTACTTATTTCAGATAAATTCTTGAAATAATCAAAAATATGTGATAAAGTAGTTTGGTATGACGCCAAAAGACCTCTCTATCCAAAAACTTGCACAAAAAAACCAAGAACTCCAAGCACGACTCGAAGCCGCTGAACAGTGGATCGGGAGAGAGTTTTCTGACAGAAGGCTCCGCATCGAAAAAGAAGCAATGATGGATAAGACCCGTGCTGAACTCACCGAGACCAACGAACATATTGAGGCACGGATTAGGAAATACTTTGGCGACGATATCGCGCTTATTGGGGAGGAAAATACGAAACTTCTGAGAGATTCCGAGATAAATTTTCAGCACATCGTGCGCAACAAAGAACTCGACGGCTTTCTCGTCACCAATAATTACCAAAAAATTCTCGAAAATCTTTTTGAGATGAACATTACACAATATTTCCGAGAAAAAAATAAGCGAAGCCGTCTCCATCCAGGTAAAAACAATCTTCTCGAAAAAACACTCTACAAAGTACTCCATCAAAATTTTCAACTTTCCCTAGGAAAAATCTACCAAATACTGGAGCAAGTAATGCAGGGATCGGAAGCCGATCTTATTAAACTCTTCGAAGAATCACTCCGTGAGCTCCCAGCTTACAGTATGCTCTGTGATGCAGACTTTTGGGAAAATTTCTCAGAGAGTATCAATACGGGAGCTTTTGGAGAAAAGCGCCACTCAGGGAAAATATCCTTTGAGGATGTCCAAAAACTACGAGAAATTATGGTGTGAAAATTTTCAGAAGAGGGATTTATAAAAAAAATTGTTTGATTTTTTGATATAAAAGAATAATTGTAAAGTTGATAAACCAATAAACCCCTTGCATCTGGTATTTTAAAAGTAAAGTGTGTATACTTTTATTTCTTTTTTACCATTTTATGACTGACGGTAATTCACTGGTCGATAAACTCGTTCAGAAAATACTGCCCATCGTTGGAGTATTATTCATCGTGTGAGGTCTCAGTTATCTTTTTTACACCGGTCTCTGGGGAATAATGGATAAAACAGGTCGGCTCGCTTTTGGATTTTTTATAGCTGTTGCCTTTATGGGTTCTGGTTTTGGTCTACAAGAAAAGTTGAAACAATTCTCTGATGTTATTATTGGTGGCGGAATACTTATATTCTATATTTCTCTGATTTATTGATCTCGATTTGATTCCACCAGCGGCGTCCTCATACCAGAAGTAGGAAGTCTCATCATAGCGCTCATATTCGCGGTAGCTATAGGATATTTCTCTCAACTACGAAACTCAAGAACCATCCTCGGTATGGGAATACTCGGAGCTTATATGACACCGTTTTTCCTCGGACAAGAAGGGGTATGGGATTTTGATTTGAGTTATAATTCTTTTTTGATTTATTTCCTCGGTATCAATATTGCGCTCTTCTTTGCGGCAAGAAAAATTTTCCTAAAAGATATCATTCTCTGTAATCTTACAGGGCTTTTCGTAGCATCAGCTTCGATGAATTATCTCTATGCCAGCGGTACAGTAGATCAAATAAGTCTGGCACTTTTTGTAGCGATAATAGGCTTTTCTCTTTATACCCTTTCGAGCACAAGTCAGGCTTTTGAAAAATATGAAAACACGTATTTCGCACTTGGATGCTTTCTCCCTATTCTCTGGTTCATAGGCAACACTCTCCTCACAGATGACTTTAGCTCTCTCGAACTCTTCGTATCATTTTGAGTGATTGCTGCCATATACTTTGGAGCATGGTATACTCTCAGAAATAGTGAGAAAAAACAAGAATATATACCTATGTATATTGGTGGAGTCACCGCGATTACTATGATGATTCTCAGCTTCAATCAGGAACTCGAAGACTATATCGGCCTCGTTATTGGCCTCATCAGTCTTGTTTTCGCTACCCTCTATATTGCAAATCCTCTGAAACAAAGAATTGTATCTTATTTTGGAATGGCACTCTTTGGAGGTATCGCAAATGCCCTTATCTGGGGGGCTCAATATTCAGATGCAGCAATCAATCCTTATCTCATTATTCTTGGTTTTGTACCACTTATGTTTGGGTTTTTTATGAGCAAGAAAGTGGGCGATGATTTCGGGAAAATTCTCAATATCTTTGCAACTTTCTCTACTGTCATATCAATTCTTATTCTCATAAATAGACTCTATATCGGTCTCGATATTCCTCTAACATTTATATTTTTGACCATACCAGCACTTGTGATAACTGTAGCTCTTTTTGTTTCAAAAAATGATCCTCGAACAGAAAAAGACTTTATGATTTGAGCTACTATTCTTGCGATACTTGGATATTTCGTAACTTTCTTTACGCTCCTCGATCGTATCTATCCTGCTCCTGTGGGGATTTACCCATTCCATTCAGAAGAAAGTCTCATAGGTATCACATCGGCTATTATCTTCTACGGACTTCTCAAAAAACAAAGGGATCTCGCGGCAGCAACAAAAGAACATCCGAGTTTTTTCCTGACACTTCTTGCGGTAGTTTCGACACTTCTCATCGTCAATCATGAATTGATTACAAGTTTCAATTATCTTGAAATTGAAAAAATCGATCAACAAACATTTGGTTTCCGTGCTCTCGCAACAACTATGTGGTGGGTCACACTCTCTGCATATCTCATCTACCGGGGAACAAAAGTACTCAATTATAAACCAGAGAAAATTCTCGGTCTTGTCTTACTCGGAATCACTATTCTCAAAATAGTATTCTACGACCTGACGCATGTAAATACAAATCTCAAAATACTCATCCTCATAATTGTTGGAGCTATAATGCTCTGAATATCCTACTACGCGAACCAAAAAGAACATAAAGCATAGTAGTCTCTTATTTTAATCTTTTTTCTCATGAAATCATTTCTTCATTTCTTCTGAGTAGTTTTTCGAGTATTATGGCGCGTTGTACGAATTATCTGGTATTGGGTTGAGCGACTTATCTTCGTGATTCTTCTGATCGGAATCACAGTCGGGATGGCATGGTGGACTTCTCAAAAGCCTTCCCTGCTCCGTGATTGGGATTCTGTTGATGCAGTATTGCCGAGTGTCAACTGGTCAGGAGAAAATACTGTGACTATCAAAAATATCAGAAATCACCTCTGGACAACAGACAAAGAATTCACTGCTCAATACTACGATGATACTTTTGATCTCGATAAGCTCACGGCGGTACACTATGTTCTCACACCGTTTTCTGAGAGCGATGGCCCTGCTCATACGATGCTGACATTCACATTTGATGATGGGAAACACCTCGCCATCTCAGGAGAAATCCGTAAAGAACGAGGAGAATCATTCGATGCGATTGGCGGGATACTGAATCAGTATGAGCTCCTCTATGTGATAGCAAGTGAGGAAGATGTCATTAAACTGAGAACAAATTATCGGAAAAATGATGTCTACGTTTACCCAATAAATACTCCGAAAGAAAAGATACAAGGACTCTTTCGTTCAATGCTTATCCGCGCCGATAAGCTCACACAAGAACCAGAATTCTATAACACTCTCTGGAATAACTGCACTACAAGTCTCCTTACACATGCGAATGCTCTCAGGGAAAATAAACTCACAGGAGGTAAACATACGATACTTCCTGCACATTCAGATGAATTGATTTATTCAGCAGGCCTCATCAATACTGGGCTTCCTATGACAGAGGCACGATCATACTACAAAATCGATGATATAGCGCAATCTCTTAGCGAAGAACAAGACTTCTCTGCATCGATTAGAAAAGAAATCCGATAAACATTGTTTTTCTGGGATTTTTGCTATCATAGGAGGCCTATGAAGTCCTCTAAACACGAACAAATTATCCGCGACCGGAATACTCGTACACACCGAATTGTCATTATATTTCGACAGATAGTAGTGATTTCTTTAGTAATACTCGGAATTTGGGAACTCAATAAAAATCGAGATATCCTCACCTCGGTAGCATTTCTCTGAGCAGCAATTGCTATTTCTTTGCAACATTTTATTTCCAGCTTTTTTGCATTCTTCTATATTCTTGGAAAGAGTGAATTTGATATCGGCGATATTATTCGTGTCGGTGGTGGATTTACTCATTTCTCTGGAGAAGTACGAAGAATTGGATTGTTTTTTACCTCTCTTCGTGAAGTGGATGATGAATTGATGTACACGGGGAAAATAGTCTCATTTCCAAATAATCAGATTTTTTCTGGAGGAATATCCAATTTCACCAAGAGAGATCTCCTCTTCTGGCATCAATTTTCTGTGATACTGCAAGTGAATGACCAAGAACTCCAAGAAATTCACCAGACTTTTACAGCCATCATCAATAATTTCTACGAGAAGCTCCTCACAGATGAGCTCTATGAAGACTCTCAGGCGCGAACCTCAAAGCCAAAAATACGTCTCGAGATCACTGAACAAGGGGTGAAAGTGCACGTTCGAATTTTGGTACATTTTTATCGGGTAGCGGAAAGCAATAATGCTCTTATGATAGCCCTCACAGAAGCACATCAAGCAGGGAAAATCACTCTTCTTAAACAAAAGGACTACGATTGGATTCAGACAAAATAAGAAAAATTATTTGGTCTTTCTCCAAAACTGACATTTGTCTCCCCCATTCATCAGATTCATCTTTGTCCAAGAATCTCGTTTTCGAGGAAATGGTTCATAGGTGGTAATCACGCCTCCTGAAAGATGATTCTGAACAAAAATATTTTCTAAATCAGTATAGAGTCAATCCAGATTATCGCTTTCTAGACGATTCCCATAGGGAGGATTTGTGACAAGATGAGCTCATTCTGGATAAGAAACATCAGTCAAGGATGCTGCTGAAAAAGTAATAGTGTCTGCTACACCTGCGTGGCGAGCATTTTCTTGTGCAATATTTACCATAGAAGCATCGATATCACTTCCATATATTTGATAGTTTCCATCAAATACTTTTGTTTTTGCTTCCTGGACCACCTGCTCGTGAAGCTTTTGAGGGCCCCATGGAAACTCCTGATAATCAAATCTTCTCTGTAAGCCAGGAGCGATATTTCTCGCTATCATTGCAGCTTCGATAAGTATAGTGCCACTTCCGCACATCGGATCATAGAGCGGAGTTTTGTATTTCCAACCACTCAGGAGGACCATTGCCGCAGCAAGTGACTCCTTGATAGGCGCCTCTCCTGTTTGACTTCGATATCCTCGCTTATGCAGCGCAGGACCAGAAGTATTGATGAGGATATGGACCTCATCAGCGACCACAAGAATAAATATCTCTATCGGTTGGTTAAACATGTTTTCATGCCACTCATCATCCCCTTTGGAGAGTCGGCGGATAATTGCCTTCTTGGTAATCGACTGAAGTGTAGGAGTGTGAGACAGTACGGAGCGAATACTCGTCGCAGAGACCATAATCGGTGTATTGCCTGGTATCCACTGGCTCCAATCAATATTTTCGATACAGGCAAAAAGTCCATCAAATGAGGTCAGCGTAATTTTCTCCAACTCAATATAAATACGGTTTGCGGTACGGAGCCAGATATTGGACTGTACCATGGTCTGCATATCTCACTCAAACCCTACTAGTCTATCCTGGCCAGAGGTCACAGGAATCCCCTGACGTTCGAGTTCACTACGAACCAGTCGCTCCACTCACGGAGTACAGGTGGCTATAAATTGCATATACCTGGATTATAGTGGGAAATGTAGAGAAGGCAAAAAGAGATACCCAAATATACTCTCGAAGCAAAACAGACAATTTATGCTTTTATCGATATGCCTCGTCTTTTATCTTATCGAGTATAGCCTTCTTTTGAGCTGGAGGCATTCTGCTGATCTCATCACTATTCATTTGAGGAAAAATACTTTGAAGATATCTATTATTAGTTGCATCGTCAGATGGATTTATAACGGTTGTACGTGATAATATCCTTTGTATATGAGTCTTCTCAGCTGGGTCTAATTGGACAGTCACTCTACCATCTGAAGCTGTTGTAACAACCCGAGTAGATCAGTTAGAGATATTACCACCTGTCGCTGTTGTGGCATATTGAAATGGCCGTGATGCACTACTTGCCGTTGCTCATAATCCATCTCACAATCTTTTAATACCTCCGGTATCTTGATTTCTTTCAATTTCATCAACTATGGCAGAATTATCTTCAAACGCACTTGATAATCATTCTGCATCGCGAGTACGGCTTACCGCGTCTTTAAATCTAATAACACCTGGGGCATTTCTTCTATTTACTGGCAACTTATCAATTGCTGCCAAGACCATTTCTTTTGCTTGTTCTGGATTTTTTTCTGATGTTCGTAAAAAATTACTTACTGCGTCATTAAAAGTTCACGTGCCTGCCTGAAATTTACTAAAACTCTCCTCAAATGCTTGTCGTTGTCATCCCATCATATCAGCAAGGCTCTTGCCTGCGATGGCATTACTCTGATTAATCTTAGTTCTCACAGCCATATCAACTGTATTTGCCAAAGCTGATGGATTCGTAATAGCCGCAAACGCTGGATGTGGCAACGGGAGATAACTCGGAGAATGTGCAATAAAGGTTCACACGCTATCGCCAAGTTTTCGGAATGGCTCAAAAGCCGCCTTGGTCACAGCATCGTATTGAACCGCCACTTTGACACCCATAAACATAAATACAAGAGCCATCATGGTGAGAATAAGATGCGCAAAAATATCCTCAACACTACTAATACCTCCTTCAACAGCTCATGCAGCAGTGGATAGTATACCTTCAGATTCAGCTCCGGAAATAATGTTTGAAAAATCATCTCAAAAATTGAGCGTAATATCAGTAGATTGTCAGTTTTTATTCTTTGCACCATTTCAGATAATGAGTTTGGATTCATAAGAAGTCGTATTGTTTGCTGTTATTTCTTCTATGCAATACACCACCATATACCCGGCATTTCTCTCTGTACATACCTGTTTTTGGCCTGTATTTGCTACTGGATGAAAATTATCACGGACAACTCCAACAAAAAGAAGGCCAAATGCCAATACTGCCGATACCAGTACCGGAACCATAGCCAGTTTGAAAAATGACATAAATCAAACCTGTCCAAATCATGATTCTCAAGCTTCTCAAATGCTCTCACCAAATCATTTATCTGTAAAATAAGCAAGACCAAAAAGTGGCGAAAGCATAATATATATCCAGAGCTTGATAGCGCGCATCAGGAGAACCCAACAGAGAGCAATCAGCATCACAGCAAAAAATACTGTCACAATAAGACTTAATCAGAAATCACGAACAATAGCAACAAGACTTTGAACACAGTTTTTTGCAGTTTCTTTTTTTGCAGATCAGTCTGCACTTGTGTCTTTACAAAAATCTTTTTTTAGATTCTGCAAATCAGCATCTTGAATTTTGAAAATATTATACGCATAGATCATGATAATAAAAAATGGTCCGGACTGATTATAAGTCAAAAACTCAGCTGGAGACATACATCGAACACCTGCATTACTTTTTAGAGTACCATTTTCACAAGTCATCTTACCATACCCACTACTTTTTGTACTAAAATCGAATTCCGTTGGAAGCATTTTTTTATGCCACATAGATGTATCCTGTTGGCCATTGACGCCTGTATCAAATTTGATAGATCACATAGGTATAGACAAAACGGCTGCAACTGCCTGGTTAGCAAATGAGAGTGTCCAGCTCACAATCAACCATGTAAATGGGACAATCAAAATTCCTATTAAAAATTTAGAAAGTCTAGATTTGAAGGCATATTCACTTTTTGGTCATCCAAATATTTGCATAATTGCCATATAGAGCAACATCAGAGCAAAAATCACATAGACGACATTGGCAACAAAAACCCAAACGTGCTGAAAGTATGAACGAAGACCAAAGAAATCACCCATTGTCCAATCAGGAGAAAGAAGCCAACCAGCCAAAACAACCATCGGTCACAACACGAGAGCCAAAAGACCAAAGAGAAGATCAAAGATTTGTATAATATTTTTTGAAAGATCGCTTTCCGTATACTCCGAGGTACCTGATGTATCCTCTCAGAAACAAAATCATACAAGTATTAAGCCTCCTATTATCAAAAATGACTTTATATGTTTTTGTTGTAAAAATCGAACGATGTATGAGAAAAATTGAAGCATATTAGTTTTGTTCACGAGAAAATATTTGGAGCTTTTCCAGATCGCCTACTTTGGTTCATTTTGGGAGAGTCACAGAGACTCATTGTACAAGCGCTGGGATATTGGCCTGTATGACAACGAGTTTGTTATCTGAAAACTGGATAACTGATTGGTACTCTTTTGTGATCTGCTCAGCAAAAATTTGCCCATATTTATGATCTTGCTGAACAAGAACAAACTCATCCAAATCAGCAAGATTATCCATGATACCTTTACTGTCACGGTTTTTATACGATGTTTCTATTTTTGTTTGAGTATTTTTGATATCTGTTTTATTGGTTTGAAGAGCGTTCTTGTGAAAAAGAATCTGTGAATTGATAGACTGAAGTGTTTCTCGTGCCTTGAGCGTATGTCTCGTAAGCTCGTCAATATAATATTCTATTGCTTCTTGTTTGTTTGTTTTTCATTTAAGATAAGTGATGATGTCGAGACGAGCCACCTCTTCGTACTCAGAAAGTTTCCGAAAATGGTCAGAGAAAAACACCTCTCCATCGAGAGCATCGTGTATAATAGCATTTTCAGCAGTAGCAATATCATTTGGGGAGAGAACGGGGATTTCTGTCGCACGAGAAGTACCTGTACCAACATTGTTTGCAATCGCGATGGCGACCAGAGCAAGAGGTTCTTGTGGCGCACTATCAAGTTTTGCCTTTGAAGATCCAAGGGAAATCGAGAAAGAATAGGCTGTGATTCCCGCTACCACAAAAGCAGATACAACAAAACCATACCAATCAATGAGAGATACTCATCCTAAATCATGATGATGTTTCCTGTGTTTTCACATACAGACAGAATACCGTATTTTTATCCCCATTTCAAACAGATAGACTAGTTCAAGACACGAATATGATTGACAAAGAAACAAAAAAAGTAATAAAAAAACATATTCCACATTTTCCTCTTTTCTTTTTTCATTTTTCTCTAGAATTACCCTATTATTTAACTCTATTTTATGCATCGAACTCATACTTGTGGGCAACTCAATGGACACCATCTTGGAGAAAAAGTCACCCTCGCTGGCTGGATAGCAAACCGCCGAGATCATGGTGGAATTGCCTTTATCGATCTCAGAGACCGCTATGGTATAACTCAGCTTGTCTTTGATCCTCAGGCATATCCAGAATCAGCTTCTACTATAGAATCAGCTCGCGCTGAATGGGTGATAAAAATCGAGGGAGAGGTCCGCCCACGTCCAGCTGGCCAAGAAAATGCGAACCTCCCAACAGGATCAATCGAAATTCTTGTCCAAACCTGCACGATTGTGAGCAAATCTAAGACGCCACCATTTGAAGTCAATGACCATGGGAATATCAATGAAGATATCCGTCTAAAGTACCGATATCTCGACCTCCGACGCGATATACAAAGAAAAAAAATAGAGTTCCGAGCAAAAGTCAATAACTATACGAGAAAGTGGTTTGGCGAAAAGGGGTTTCTCGAAGTACAAACACCGATTTTTACGGTCAGTTCTCCAGAAGGAGCACGTGACTATCTCGTCCCTTCCCGTCTCCATCCTGGCAAGTTTTATGCACTTCCACAGGCTCCACAACAGTACAAACAACTCCTTATGGTTGCCGGGGTCGATAAATACTTCCAAATTGCCCCCTGTTTTCGTGATGAAGACCCTCGAGCTGATCGTCATAGCTGTGAATTTTATCAGATTGATTGTGAAATGAGCTTTGTGCATCAAGAAGATGTCCTCGAAGTGGCTGAAAATTTTGCAAAAGAACTCGTGACTGATTTATGTCCAGAAAGGAAACTACTGACTCCATCTTTTAAACGGCTTACTCATCTTGAAGCGATGGAAAAATACGGGTCAGATAAGCCAGATATCCGATTTGACTGTCATTTTGAAGATTTTAGTAGTACATTTGAAAAATCAGATTTTTCTGTTTTCAAGGGAGCTGTAGAGAAATGAGGTGTTGTAAAAGCTTTTAAACTTCCTGGCATCGCTATGTCCCGAAAAGATATTGATGAAATTACTGAATTAGCTATTTCTCAGGGCGCTAAGGGTCTGGCGTATATTATCTACGAAACAGAATGACCACGAAGTCCAATTCTCAAATTCATAAGCCAAGAAGAGCTCAAAGTCCTCGAAGAAAGATTGAGTCCACAAGTTGGTGATATGTTTTTTTTCTGAGCTGACCAAAGAGAACTCGTCAACAAAGTGCTCGGAAATGTCCGTATTGCACTCAGAAATAAATACAATCTCGTAGATCCGACAACCCTTTCATTTGCATGGATTACAGATTTTCCAATGTTTGAAAAAGATGATAAAACAGGCAAGCTCGATTTCGCTCACAATCCATTTAGTAGTGTCAATGCTACCATTGAAGATCTCAGAATGATGAACCCCCTTGATGTCTATGGGTTTCAATATGATCTCTCCCTCAATGGATATGAAATCCTCTCAGGGTCTATCCGAAATCATGATTTAGAACTTCTCACCGAGGCATTTAAAATGGTAGGACGCTCTGAGGAAGAAGTAAAAACAAAATTTGGAGGCATGTATGAAGCATTTCAATATGGCGTACCACCTCATGGAGGTTTTGCCTTTGGTGTTGACCGACTTATTATGATCTTGATGGGAGAAGATAATATTCGAGATATTTATGCCTTCCCAAAGTCTGGGAAAGCACAAGATATGGTAATGAATGCTCCAAGTGATGTCGATGAAGACAGCCTCAAGGAACTCCACATACAGCTAAAGAAGTAAAATCTATTCTGAAACTTTTTCCTGTGCCGACTCTCAAAGAGTAAAGAGAATTGCTGGGTTTTTTGGAATAAATGACTCTGAAGCAAGTGATGCATTTTTGTACCCCAAGAAAATCATACCACTCAAAACAAGTACTCCTACTGCGAGACTACTTCCGAGAATTCGGAGCACATATGATCCAAATCGAGGACTTCAAAACTTTTTTGCAAGACCAATTTTGACGAAGGTATTTGTCACAAGGGCTATAATGATAGCTACAGTTGCAGCAAGAGAACTCAGAGCCTGTGCTCCTAGGGCTGATTTTTCTGCCATATCTTGTGTAATCGCATCAACATCGGCCAAACCAGAAAGAAGAGAAATCAGATAAATAGGGAAATCTCGAAAATTTTGTAACCATGTAATCTGAGAAAATACATCCTGATAAGAAATAGCAAGTGTTGAGAAAAATTTAATCAACACGATAAGTCATGCAAATTTTAGAGCAGGTATAATCTGAAAGGGGCTTTCATATTTATTCGCCACCAATACTGTCTCGTGAATGGATGATTTTTTCCAAAGCCAAAAAAGAATAACTCAAGAAGTAATAATCATTGCTACAATAGGTAGGAGGATCGTGCCCAATAAATAAGGATTAAATGCTGTCACTATGATAACAACTCGGAAAAGCATAATCGTACATGCAGTGACTGTCGCGATAACGGTTGGATAAAAATGCGCAGGTTCATGGAGACTTTTTTCTGCCATCGAAGAAGTAACAGCCGTGGAAGATACCATACCTCCTATTGCCCCAGAAAAGATAATACCCTTATGCGATCCATAAATTTTACTCAAGAAATACCCAACATAACTCACGCCCGACATCACAACCACAAACTGCCAAATACTGTGAGGATTAAAAAATGGAACCATCACAAAGCGTCATTCTGGAAGAAAAACCAAGAAATCATGGATAGCATACTTATGATCTGGGAGAAGTGGTAAAATAATCAGGGCGATAACCGCAAATTTGAGTGTATTCGTAATCTCGACACCACCTATCTTATCAATAATTGGAGCAATGCGCGACTTGTATGCGAGCATGATAGTCAGAAGAACTCAGATAAAAATAGCTATTTGAATTTCTCCTGTCATCACGATAGCACCCAAAAGAAATGTCACCAAGGCTGCCAGTTCGCTCGTAACGCCAAAGAGATCATGATGAAAAGCAGAGTAAATATAGGATAAAAGTATAAAGAGAAAAACAATAGTACCAATAAATATCACCATATTTTGTGGTGATCAGAGCATTTCCCCGAGATACACCGATATAGCGCCCAGAAGTGCCATAAGTGTGTAGGAACGAAGTCCTCAAAAAACTGAATGCCCTTTGTCGGCATCTGCATACCTATGAACAGCGATTACTTCTCTTTCAAGACCAACAAGTGCTCCAAGAGAAGCAGCTTCTAAAAAACGAACAATAATATCAAGTGTTGTCATATGCCATATATTACATCTCTTTTAGCACAAAATCAAAAGAAAGTAATTTGCTAAAATATATTTTTATAGTTAAATATATAAAAAAGTTTGCTTTTTATAAAAAATGGGTATTATCAGTGCAAGTGAGCTATTTACTTATTAATTTTTTTCTTTATGAATAAAAATTTTATTCACTCGATTGCACTCTCTTTCATACTATGTTCCCCTTTTGTATCAGCCTATACAAATTCAGAATGTACAATGGCAAAAGATCTCGCTGATAATGGGATCGTATACAGAGAGTCCGATTGTAAAAATTATAATCTAGATAGAACTATCTATCGACAAGAAGTGGCAGCCCTAGCACTTCGTGTGGCAGAAAAATGTGATATCATCACTGATATACCAGATCTTGCAGATTATGATTGTGAAAATATCTTCTCTGATGTTACTCGCTCACGACCAAATTCTTGGATATGCCGATCTGCGGAGCTATTGGCAGACAATGGCATCATTACGACATCTCGTCGCGATAATTACGGTCGTCCATTCTTTCAACCAATGAAAGATATCACAAAATCAGAGGCTCTCTCTATCATTATGGACAGTGCTGGATTTGATTTCCGTGGTGTACGATACGATGATTGGAGATTTACAGGAACTGGAGCAGTAAATTGGCAAAAACCAGTTATGCAGTATGCAGAAGATAATGATATCATTTCTTCTATAAGTAATTTCAGACCAAATACGGTTGCCTATCGTCGAGAAGTATTTTCATATGCACAAAAGGCTATAGAACACTGCGAGGATCTGTATGGTGATGACTCCAGTAGTGATGGGGATAACTTCTCTCTCTCAACTGATGATTCTTCTCCAGATACCAATGACTGGGTGGACCTCACAATCTATGCACGAGACGGTTCCTCTACTAACACATCCTATCGTGGAAGTGTAGAATTTGAAGTATACTACCGACAATCGAGCTCATCATCTTGGGTAAAGACAACATCTTCTACCTATTATGAAATGGACGAGGATTATGAAGATGACGGATATACTTTTACATCTTCAAATGACGGACGAAAAACATTGAATGATTTTATCCGATTCAAAAAAGACGATTATCAATACAAAGTCGTAGTGGTTGATGAAGATGACGATGATATGGAAGGGTATAAGATATTTTCCATTGGTGATACTAATGACAACGATAATGGTGATACTGATAATTTCTCTCTCACAACCAATGATGCTTCTCCAGACACAAATGATTGGGTAGACCTTACCATTCGTGCTCGAGATGGTTCCACTACTGACACATCGTACCGTGGAAGTGTAGAATTTGAAGTATACTACCGACAATCGAGCTCATCATCTTGGATAAAGACAACGTCTTCTACCTACTATGAAATGGACGAGGATTATGAAGATGACGGATATACTTTTACATCTTCAAATAGGGGACAAAAGACTTTTTCTGATTTTATTCGATTTAAAAAAGATAACTACGAATACAAAGTTGTTGTAGCTGATGAAGATGATAATGATATTGAGGGATACAAAATATTTAGCGTCTGAGATACTGATGATAACGGTGGCAGTGATGCTGATAATTTTTCTATCACAACTGATGACTCTTCTCCGGATACTTATGATTGGGTAGATCTCACAGTAAGGGCACGAAATGGTTCCTATTCTGATACGTCGTATGAAGGAAGTATAGAATTTGATGTCTACTATCGACGATCAAGTTCTTCATCTTGGACCAAAACCACTTCTTCTTCTTATTATGAGATTGATGAAGACTATGAAGATGGGTATACATTTAGATCTTCAGATAATGGACAAAAAACATTTAATAATTTTATCCGATTTCAAAAAGATGATTACGAATACAAAGTTGTTGTAACTGATGAAGATGATGATGAGATCGAGGGATACAAGACATTTACCGTGGGTGATTCCGGTGGAAGTATATGTGGATTAGGAGAATATGAATCTGGAAATAGCTGTTATGCTTGTACTAGTCGCCCTTCTAATGCTTACTATACAGAAGCATGAAGCTGTGATTGGACTTGCAGTACTGGATATATCGAAAGAAATGGAACCTGCGAATATAATGCGCAAACCTGTGATATCGGACAATATCTCAACGGAAATACTTGTTATAACTGTCTCACAAAACCATCAAGTGCTCACTACACAAATTACGGAACATGTGACTGGAGCTGTAACAGTGGATATTATCGTGATGGTAATACCTGCGTCAGTAATGTTCTCAACTGTAGCATAGGACAATATGCAAATGGAAACGTATGCCAATCCTGTGTTTCTGCACCAGCAAACAGCTATTACACAACGGCTGGATCATGTAGCTGGGCATGTAATGCAAATTATTATGTCTCTGGTAATCAATGTGTTCCCTATACTCAAAATTGTGGTATCGGACAATATCTCAATGGTAGTGTGTGTGTCAATTGTTCTAGTAAACCTAGCAATTCAATCTATTCACAAACTGGAACCTGTGATTGGGTCTGTGATTATGGATACACTCGTGATGGAAATAGCTGTGTGCCAACACAGAGTTATTCATGGTATACTAGCAGCTGGAATAACTGTACTGTAAGTTGTGGTGGCGGAACCCAATCTCGTATTGTTGAGTGTCGAAGCAGTATTGGGTATATGGTACAAGATTGGCAATGTGCAGGTACAAAGCCTGCAGTCAGTCAAACATGTAATACGCAAGCATGTGAAAATTATTCATGGAATATCGGATCTTGGGGATCATGTGTCAACAATCAACAAACACGAACTGTTGTCTGCAAAAATAGCAACAACCAGACTGTTTCTGATGGATACTGTAGTGGTACAAAACCAACTACAACACAAAGCTGTACAAGTTGGACCTATGATTGGAAGATAGGAAACTGGGGAACATGTATTAATAACAATCGAGATCGTACTGTGGTATGTGAAAGAAGTGATGGAAACATCGTATCAGATAGTTACTGTAATGGTAGCTCAAAGCCTGCTACATCAGAAAGCTGCTACACTATCACCTATTCATGGAATATCGGATCTTGGGGATCATGTGTCAACAATCAACAAACACGAA
>CAZFTF010000006.1:22901-64587 GCA_964521495.1 uncultured Candidatus Peribacteria bacterium
TATTCATGGAATATCGGATCTTGGGGATCATGTGTCAACAATCAACAAACACGAACTGTTGTCTGCAAAAATAGCAACAACCAGACTGTTTCTGATGGATACTGTAGTGGTACAAAACCAACTACAACACAAAGCTGTACAAGTTGGACCTATGATTGGAAGATAGGAAACTGGGGAACATGTATTAATAACAATCGAGATCGTACTGTGGTATGTGAAAGAAGTGATGGAAACATCGTATCAGATAGTTACTGTAATGGTAGCTCAAAGCCTGCTACATCAGAAAGCTGCTACACTATCACCTATTCATGGAATATCGGATCTTGGGGATCATGTGTCAATGGTGGTCAGACCAGAACAGTAGATTGTATGAATAATTTTGGACAAATCGTATCAAGTTATTACTGTTCTGAGACAAAACCTACGACATACCGAACATGCCAATCCTACACCTACAGCTGGCTAACAGGAAGTTGGGGGTCATGTATTAATGGGACAAAGACTCGTACAGTATCTTGCGAAAGAAGTGATGAAACTATTGTAGCGAATAGCTACTGCGATAGTACTACAAAACCCTCTTCTTCAGCAAGCTGTACCACCTACAGCTGGTATCGAGGTAATCCTGACACCTGTTGACAAACCTGTGGCGGCGATAGAACAGTAGTTTGTAGAAATAGTGCTGGTCAAACAGTTGCGGATTCATACTGTACAACTGCAAAACCAGGACATATTTGTTCACGAGAATTGGCATGGGTTAATACAGATGCTACTAAATCATGTAATACTGTTTGTAACCAAAATAATAGCTGTTGGGTGGAAGATGATGATGCTCAGGCTTGTGCATCTGGTGAGAGAGTTCCAACTTGGGGAACATTTAACTTCCTCTTTGGGAAAATCACTTCCCCTACAATCGGAGGACACTATGTATGGCCATATAATGGTGCATGGTATTGTGGTAGCACAAACATTAATCAAGAACCCGCTCATCGAGCAACCAACAAAGTCATTGCTTGTCTCTGCCAATAAGAAGTATAAGATGAAATATAAAAACCCCTCTCAGGCAGAGGGGTTTTTATAAAAAATACTACCTAAACAACTACATTATTTGTTTCAATCGCTTTTCATTCTTGTTCAACTATTCGGTCAATTTTTGCATCAATACGTTCTTCTGCTTGAGCAACTTGTTGCTGTGATTGTATAGCCTCTTGCTTCGCTTTTTCCCCAACTTGTACCTGCTTTTGAGCTTGTGCGAGAGCATTTTGTGATTCTTTATTAGAAGCATCCGCCTCACGTGCTGAACGATCAGTTCATTCTTTCAAACGATTAGTCTGATCTTTCAAACGAGCAGTAGTCTGAGCAAGCTCACCAGCCTCTACGCTGTGTTCTTCAGCCTTTTTGGCGAGTGATCATGCGAGTTCTTTATCCTGTCGAGCTTGAGAAGCGGAATTTTTGGCTTGGGTCATATAATTACGCGCTTTCCCGAGCATACCTTTGAGGTATCCCATAAGTCCCATCTCGATGGACTCATTTTGCTTTGTTACCAATCATGGGACTACAGATGAGTCTCATACTGGCACAAAAGATACTTGTTCTGGATTATTTGAAGGCATAGTGCTATGGTTATAGAAAGAGTATACTACAATTTTATTGGGGATGCAAAAATATTACTTGGTTTTGGAGGAAGTACTTTTTTCTTTTTCAAGTGCTGTACTTGTGCTTCGTTAGGAAAACTTATGTCTCGCAAACGGCACTGTACAGCTCTATCCTGAACACTATAAGGAGCAATAACATACTCTACAGTTCAAGATGTGATTTCTATAATACACATAATAGCTATTGGTCTGTTTCCCTGTCGAGCAATACTAGATGCATGAGGATCCACTTTTATAGGCCCACGATAGTAGCGGAAAAGTTCGGGTAATAATCATTGATATATTTCTTCTGCTTTCATATATTATAATGATGCTATAAATGCTTTTTTCTTTTTTGGTAATGGTTGTATAGTGTTGATTTCTTCATCGGTTGGGATTCTTCTTTGCATCTCTGGTTCTACAAGACGATCAGTATCATAGATGATTCTCTCGGATTTTTTATCAGTCATAGCTCCTCATGGAATTCTACTGACAGTTTCTCTTCAAGTTTGTGGATATTGAGCATGTATGGTTGCTGCTCCGTCTGGTCAAAAATCCCATTCTTTACGCTGAGTAGTACGTCATGCTGAGTCAAGATGTTTCTGAGTGAGTCTATTCCCATCGGCAGACACTTGAACGCCTCGAAAACCTTTTTCATCTTGCGCCACAGAACGACGAATAGATCCATCTGGTCAATATGTGATATTGTGACCTACCGGATTACCTGCTGAATCTATACCTCTCTCTCTTACACGTTTCATCGATCATGGAAGAGTTTCAGGAACACCATTATCTGTTTGAAGTGTTAATTTTTTAGAGTAATTCTTTTGTTTTAGAATCTCTCAGCGTGATGAAATACGAGTAGCTTGTATACCATCTGGCGTAGTACGAACAACTCTGCTCGATCAATCACTCAAATCTGTACGATTCGTACCTCCGATACGTTCACCATTTGAACTATACTCCCTTTGAGCTTGGCTCCTCTGCGTTGGTGAATTGGTATAAGTACCAGGTCAATAAGTATCCACGTTTCTTTGAAGCAATTTTTTTCGTGCGTCATGAGTAACACGTGAGTCAATTTGTGTACGCCCAAGATTTTCATCGATTCCTCTATCATATTCTGTACGATATTGTCTTGTGATTTTTGTAGCATTCCCAGAAGTATCTTCGGTTGTTCGGGAATTTTTCGATGAATAATTTATTCTAATATCAGATGGTGCAACTTTTTTAAATATCTTTCTCCCATCTGGTAGAGTAGCTCATTCGACTGGCTTATTAGGATTCCTACGAATATTTTCTCATAGAGTATTACTAGAACTAATAGTATTATCCTGTGGTTGTAGTTTTCCCCATCCAGCTCATGGCTCTGGAAGATCTGATCACTGAACCGGTTGTTTTGGGTTGCGACGAACATTCTCTCATGGAGATGATGGTGGAGCTTCTGGAGAACTTTTGCTTCATCCTCCTGATTTTTTTGCAATACCCCTACCAACTCATAAAATAGCCGCTGCGTCTCCTAAGCCAAGCACTCACTCTGTGGTATAATGAGCATGTTGTTGCGCAAGATAATCTGCTTGTACAGTGTCTCATGATGCTCGTGCTACCTTTTCTTGCTGTGACAGCTGCGATGCTTGTGAAAAATTTTCTCCTATATTTTGGACAGTTTTGGCTCACCCATACGAGCCAATACCGGCCAGAGCTACCTGCCCAACTGGCGTCACAGCCAAAGGGAGCGCTACACCAAATTTCATTCCATCTTTACTCGCTCATGTAGCATTTTCCAATATTTGGGCGTCTTTCCCATTTCTCACTTCTCCATAACTTCTTGTCGGATCTAGTCATGCTTCTACCACAGCACCTGCCTCATCTCGTAATAAAGAATATGCTGTCGCTCAAAGCTCTCCAGTCAGGGCTCATCCAGCTACAGTACCTGCGGCAAGTGCCAATCAACCTTCTCAGGCAAGTATAGTACTTGCGGCGCTCAATGTCGCACCACCAGTCATCACGGCAGAAACGCCCAATCATGCAGCAACTGCAGTATTTCTTACAGCTTTGGTTGCTGCATAATATTTTTCAGTTCGGTCAGTGAGGTCACCCAAGTTTTTACTCGACTCATTCATGACTGCCCTCTCAGCTCATGAGGTATGGTATCGTAATTGTTTTTTGAGCTCATCAGAAAACTGCGTGTTAGCATTCAGGGCATTTCAAAAATCCTCAATAGAAGCATTGCGAGTTTCATTAGCAATACGCATATCTTCGGTACCACTATCCCCTGTAACACCTCACCAGAGAGTTGATAGATACCCTGTATTTTTTATTCTTTTATTGGCTGCTTCTTCTAACCGTATCGCTGTCTCACGTTTTTCAACTGCTTTACGAAGTTGTGGATCTGATTGGACTATACGATTAAATTCTTGATCTGTTAATCGAGGAAGTTTTTTTGGTTTTGGCCTTTTTGGCGCCGATCATCTCAGATCTTCTTCCTCTACACGATTACTTTCCCCCGACTCTTCAGGAGTTTGTCATTGTGCCTGATTTGTTGATTCAAATGAAGTTTTTCCTTGTGTATCGATATTGATAATAGTGGCCATAATAAACTACACAAATGTTTCCAACAAATTTTCCACTTCTTTCATTTCTTTTTGAAACTCAACCATTTCCCGCTCCCCCATTTCTACACTCATTTTCCGAGATTTTACAAAATCAACGAGCACCTTGAGATTTTTCATCACGTTGGTCATCCGATCAACGAGCTTCATTCCCTCTTGATTATCCCATTTTTCAAAGAAATTTCGTACCACAGTATTTGCCTCAAAAATCGCATCAAAATCAAATTCCTCCAATTTTTTTTGTTGAAGATCGGCCACCAACTTTTTATATTGGAGAAGCTCTTCTGTCGGTTTATTATTATAGGGTGTAGTGGACATACTATGCTGTTTTTTGTTTTTCAGATGTTATTCTCTTTGCTTCCTCGGTCGAACGAGCTATATCGTTGCCAAGTTGTGTAGCCCGACCTTCAGAATCAGTTGTTGCTTTTACGGCAACTGCTCTATCTTCTTTAAGTTGTTGCTTTGCGCTCTCAGAAGGTTTTTCCCCAGCGTTAGTTCTGTCAATTTCTATCCGGGCATTTTTATACATCTCTCGGACATCGGCTAACATGGACTTCGCCATTTCTCCAGCATTATCTGGTACACCATTGGGAAATGATGCCTGAAGACTCTGTTGATACTCTTTTGGGTGCATTCGAACTGATTGTTTTTGTTCAACCATGCTCATTATCTCAGATCTTTTTATTGCTGAGATATTGAGGTTATCCAGCATGGCCTTAATATCTACTATAGGAATATCAAGATCTACAATATCAGTAACGATTTTGGAAATATCTCGTGTATCCTCTTTCTTTGACCATCGGGTCAATTCTTCCCCCGCCTGCCTCTTCTTTAAGGCAATCTCAGGAGACTCTTTACCAGGAATATCCTTATTTTCTTGGTTATTTGGTGGTGCAATGATTTTATTGTCGATGCTCATAGAAGAATATTATATGTCCATTGTGCCATATTTTCTCTTACTTTGCAAATAGATCGCGATAAAAAGTTGCAAAATTACCAAACTATCTATACTACCCTCGTTACTCGGAAAATGAGTAGCCCACTTGTCGTCTGATACAGTCTGTCCTCTTGAGAAACTAAGAAATTCTCTCGCCTCAGAAACTGGCTAAGCATTCACAAGTTCAAGGATTATTTTTTTATTTTTTTCTTATGTCTCTCATAAAAGACATGCTGCACCACGCAGTACACATCGGTAGTGACACACGTCATTGGTCACCAACTATGAAGCCCTATATTCATGGGGAACAAAATGGTATTCACGTTTTTGATCTTACAAAAACTGAAAAACTCCTCGCAGAAATGAAGGAAGCTCTCGCTGAATTCTGCAAATCTGGTAAAGAACTCCTCATCGTGGGTAGCAAAGTCCAGGTTCAGAAAATCGCAGAAGATCTCGCTGCAAAGACAGGTCATCCAAGCGTCACAAGCGTCTGGGTACCAGGCCTCCTCACGAACTACACGACTATCAAACGACAAGTCCGTGAATACAACAAAATCCAAAAGGATATCGAAACTGGAGAGATCAATCGTCTCAACAAAAAAGAAAAAGCTATGGTCATGACTCGACTCACTCGTCTCCAAAAACGATATGAAGGAATCAAGGATATGAAGAAGGCTCCAGATGCAATATTTGTTATCGACGGCCACTACGAAGCTCAAGCTATCAAAGAAGCAAACGTTCTCGGTATTCCAGTATTTGCCATTCTTGGTACCACTGGTCAACCAAAACTCTGCACACACTTTGTACCTGCAAACGTCAATAACCTCAAGTCTATCACGTTTATCGTAGATGAACTCGCTGGTTCTATGAAGAAGACTATTCGTGAAAGCGCATCAGAAAAAATCGCTAAAAAAGGACCTCGCGCAACAACTGCTCCTGAAAAAGAAGAAGCTCCAGTAGTTGAAGCTGCTGAATAAAAATAGTATCTTTTTGTCTGGTTGAACAAGATTTTAATTTTAAACTCTCTTAATTTATGGTTACTCTCGAACTTATCAAGCAACTCAGAGACGCAACTGGTGTCTCTATCACTGAGTGTAAAAAGGCACTCGAAGAAACAGGAGGTAATATCGATGCTGCTATCGATGAACTCCGCAAAAAAGGTATAGCAAAAGCTGGAAAACGAGCTGAAAACGCAACCCACGAAGGTCGTATCATCATCCGTACAGAAGGTAATAAAGCATATATCGCCTCTCTCACTTGTGAGACAGACTTCGTAGCACGAACTGATAATTTCACTGGATTTATCAATGAACTTCTTGATACTCTCATCAAGTCAGGTTCTGTAGAAGTTGCAAAAGAAGCGTTCACGCCTCGTATGTCGGATATCATTCAGCAAACTGGTGAAAATGTCGTCTTTGGACCGCTTGATATCGTCGAAGCACCTGTGGTTGGTGCGTATGTTCATTCAAATAGCAAAGTCGCTGCAATCGTTGCTGCACAAGCTGGAACAGATGAAGAAAAAGTACGACAAGTCGCTATGCATACTGTCGCTACCAATCCAAATGCTCTTCGTGTCTCTGACTTCCCTGCTGATGTCATCGCTCACGAGAAAGAAGTCCAACTCGATATGATGAAACAGGATCCAAAAAATGTTGGGAAACCAGAGGACATCCTCGCTCACATCATCGAAGGCAAGATGAAGAAATTTGTCGAAGAAGGAACTCTGATGACACAACCATTCGTTGTGAATCCTGACCAAACTATCGAGCAATACCTCGGTGGTGACCTCGTCACAAGTTTCAAACGATACAGTATTTAATGAAGGTTATTAATTTCAGGAAAAACCCCTCTTTCGGAGGGGTTTTTAAAATGGTAAAATGCCTTTTTCACGAAGCTTAAAAACAAAATCTGCTTCAAGAATATTAATTTCATCAAAATCAACCTGAAGAATGTCATCCTTAGGACGATACGGACAGTAGAGATAGTATTCCTCATTTCCATATATTACACAGAGAAGGCAAAAGGTATTTCAGTTTTCTTTTATCCTCAAAACACTACGATCTGATACTAAATTGACGGCTTGAGTATGTCCGTTTGATTGGAAAAAACGAATCACTTCTGGTAATACTCCTTCAAAAATCTCCTCAGGACTCCAACTATAAGCAAATTCGCTCATATCATCTGTGTTTGTAGAATTTGTGTCTAAGGGTGTCATAAGTGAGATTATTCATTAGTAGGAATCCTTTCTTCTTCTGGAATAGGCGGTTGAGAACGCAATATTTCTTCTTCCTTTTGTCTTGCTTTATCTGCACGTTCTCGCTGTAATCGTTTGCCTTCTTCTCTTATATCTTTCGTTTGCTGTCTCTCTATTTCTTCTCGAACTCTTATCTCATTTTGTCTTGCCTGAATGAGTTTCTCTTCATGTGCGAGATTCCGATCATTTCGAGCTCGAACATGAGGACTATCCATCTTAAAATCTTGGAATGCTTGAACTACTTCCGATGCCTCTTGGGCAGCTCTATGATGACTCTCGGCTCGAGAAATATCTTGCATTGCTGCAGCATCAAGAGTATCCAATGGTCATTTACCTTTGAGGTTTGGTCATTCCATGAGAGATCTCTCGGTATCCCTATGGAAATCCATCTGTGCATCGGCCTCTTGAGATACTTTTCGGAACGCATCATAATATGTTGCATCTTTATCGAATGGCTTACCTAGTCTCTGAGCATCTTGTTCCAAAGTACGTAAGGCAGTATCAAGTTGTTCTCTGGTTCGAGTCACAGTTCATTGATTTCTCTCTGCACGGATAGCAGCATCTATTGTACTCATACCCATGGGGGCGGGTTCTCGAGCAAAAAACTCCGCACGTAATCTTTCTCGTAAAGTATTTTCCACTCAACTCGTATCATATCTGGACTCATCCATAGTTACACGTTCATCTGCTTTTTTCAGAAGTGCCGGTTCATTACTACCTACACGAGGTTTTTCTGGAGCAATGATAGTGTCCGAAATGGCATGATTACCCTTACCATTACTTGTTGGAGATATACGAATAGGTGTTCACGGTTCGAGGGTAACTGGAGTGATAGTATCTGATCAAGTAATATTATTTCTACTATTATTTGGGGTATTTTCTCGCCCAGCTCTTGATAAACCATTAAGTTCTGCTTGGATTGATTGAGGGCCTGTTAGATGATTCTCTCATGATACACTGTTGAGTGCTCGATCACCTTCAGGGCCTGTTTTGGTTGATTGTTTTGGAGTAGGTCCTTTACCGAGCTTACCAGCCCAAAGAGTTCATAGAGCAGTAGCACCCATATCAACACCTGCCAATCACCGTTCTACTTCTGCGTCAGCTAATTCTCGTTGAATTTTTTTAACAGATCAAGTGTCTCATGTAGAAATTGCATTCTCTAATCATTGTTTCAATCAATCGATATTCGAATTACTTGCCGATATATTATGATATCCTTGTACAACACCGTGTCATCCGAGCACAGATGGAACAATAGCAGCAATATATGGATTTCAAGTAGCTATTCCTACTCACATAAGACCCCCAACCTGTGCCCCAGTATCAACTGTTTTTCAGGTATCTCCATCTATACCTACACCAAGGCGGTTAGCAGTTTCACCCAACCCATCTCCTGTCTTAAGAGAAGTCCATGCAGTTTTTCACACATCTCGTGCCATATCATATGCTCCAGCTGCAAGTCAACCAACAACACCAGTTGCTCCGATAGCCCCTCACGCAGCAACTACTGCCTCTCACAGAGTTGTGGCTCCTCATACCATAGAGGCACCTGTAGCTATAACGGGTGCAGCAATTATAACTCCTGCTGTCGCGGCAACTGCTCCCGATCACGCTGCCAACAGTCACAAATCTCATGCCTGTTGTCCATAAGATTCAGCAAGATTGTTGGCGACAGCGATAGTTTGTTGATTTATAGAAGAGTCTTCTGAGAGGGTTGAGTTACGAAGTGATTGTTTATCTGCTTCTGTTAATCATGGGATAGATTCAGCTGCTTGTGTCATTGCCATACGACGCTCATCCAGAGCAGAAGAAGACGCCTGCAATCGTCTATCAGCACTTCCGCCTGTAATTCCATTCCACAGAACTCCACTCCAATGACTATTACTATCAGCATACCGATCACTTTCTGCTTTGTAATCTCTTTGTGCCTGTTGATACCCCTCATATGCTTCTTTAAACGCAGGATTTTTTCATGCTATTCTGTCAGCTGTTTCGGTAAAATCTCTTCCACGTTGTTTTCATTGTTCATCCTGAACACGTCCGAGATTTTCCTGTTCACGATTAATAGTCTCTTGATGTTTCTGATACTCTCACACATGTTTTTGAAACGATCATGTATCACCATATCATTTTATATCAAACATATCTCGAACCGCATTGTCTCTCAGACGAGCGGCATCGTCTCTGCGAGCTTTTATAGCTTCAGGTGTATCAGGAGTTGATTTGGGTGCTTCTGTTGGTTTTATTTCTGCTGCAGGTTTCGCAGGTTCTGCTGGTTTTTGTTCTCCAGAAGAAGAAGAGCTTGCAGATCATGATGATGACTGACCAGATGATGTATTTGTGGATGAGGTAGAGGTAGAGGTACTGGTATGATCGTTACCGCGACCATCAACTCTCGCAGTTCACGCTGTTTCTGAAGGAGGTTGACCTGATACGGTATTATCCTTAGATGGTGGAATAACTGGTGCTTCTGGTGTAGTAGTATTTTCACCCGGTTTTTGTTTTGTATCAACAGCTTTCTCGGAAGTGGCCGGTTGTGATGTCTCGGAAGGTTTCATTGGGGCAGTTTTATCGTTTTCTCAAGACTTTGTTTGTTTCAACCTATCCGCCTCTTTTTGTAAAATTTCTTTTTCTTTTGTATTCCTGTCAGCTATTTCACCAGGTGTTGGCGTATTTTCATTGGGTGCTTCTCTATCTCTCTCATTGTCATCTCGAGGAATTAGAGGTGGTAAATTTTTACGAATTTCTCATGTCCATGCCATAATAGAGTAATAAATATGTATCTATATTGCCATAATTGAGAAAAAAATGCAAATATTTTTATCTTTTTACAAAAGAGAAAAAATCACAAAAATGGTCTGAATTAAATAATAATTCCCCTATCCCTCAATGAACGGACTTCCTCGGGAGTTAAAAATCGAAAATCATCTCGTACTTCAACGGTGTCACCTTTTTCAAGATATGATGCTACCACATAGTACCATGCGTCTTGATATGACACATAGGCTATAAAAATAGTTTTACCATTAAGAGGTGCGCAAACAAATGATTTCCTCTGATCAACCACTATATCACCATCTACCCATCCTATTTTTTGAAGACGCCCCACAATACCGGGAATACTTCATACTATGATTTCATTATCGGTCAGATGTGTAAGAGTAGTTACCATACTGATGAATTAATAGGATTACGCCTTTTTATTCCTTTCAAGTATTCAGACGTAATTGGCTCCACTGACTCTCATGATTGATCGTTTGATTCTGCGGGTAATTTATGATTCAATCCCCTCATAAGCTCATTCTGTATAAGTTCATTCCCATCGAGAACTCATTCACTTCCCCTATTATCTAGAGCTTCTGGAGTATTTTTGAGTACCATTGATTCCTTTCAAAGATCTTTTTCGCTCATATAAAAATATTATTCTACCCGTCTAGAATACTCCATTTTTGAGAGAAAAGCAAATAGTGTTGTCTTTTTAGATTTTTTTCCTACAATCTCATCACATTTGAAGATATAGAGCAGTAGTACAACGGTTAGTATAAGGGCCTCCAAAGCCTTTGATCTGAGTTCGATTCTCAGCTGCTCTGCCAAAATAATCAAGAACCTTTCGGTTCTTTTTTTATTTCTCCACCCACATCGCATCCCCAAAACTGAGAAATCGGAATTGGTGGTCGAGAGCGTATTGGTACGCTTGCATCATCTGTTCATATCCCATAAACGCTGCTACGAGGACAAGGAGTGAGGTACGAGGTGCATGAAAATTGGTAATCAGAACGTCCACCATTTGGAATTCATACCCAGGAGTGATATAGATATCCGTTCCCCCTGCATAACTATCATTTTCCAAGATAATAAATTTTCCTGCAGAATATGACTCAAGTGAGCGCATCGAAGTTGTGCCGACAGCGATGATACGTCTCCCCTCTTTTTTAGCATTCTCAAGAAGTGTAATAGTTTCAGCAGGTATCGTCACATATTCCGAGTGAATCTGATAGTCAGTAATATTTTCTTCGTAAATTGGTTTAAAAGTACCAGGTCAGATATGGAGTGTCACATGAGCTATCGTGACTCACATATTTTGAATCTTTTGCAAGAGCTCCGGGGTAAAGTGTCGACCTGCTGTCGGTGAAGCTGTCGAACCGAGGTGCTCAGCATAGACCGTCTGATACAATTCAGAATTAGCCAGATGTTCAGTGATATACGGAGGTAATGGTACTTCCCCATATTTCTGGAGTACTTCGAGCCATTCATAGTGCACAACAGGCACACGAACCAGTCGTCCAGCATACGTCTCCCCGACTATTTCCAAGACCATATTATTCTCAAGGATAATTTGCCGACCAGTTTTCAGTCTCTCACCTGGAAAACACATTATTTCCCAGATATCTGGAGCCGTATTTCGGAGAAAGAGGCACTCTACTTCTTTGATAGCCTCCTTTTTGAAGGAGGTGTCCGGAGCGAAGCGGAGGACGGAGGATTTATCTTTTTCTCTCTTATTTGACTCAAGATATGTAATACCTCGAATCCTAGCTGGCATCACTTTGGTATCATTGATAACGAGTACATCTCCGACCCGAAAAAGTTGTGTGATATCTCGGAATATCATTTCTTCAAATTCTCCCCCATTCATAACTCGTAAGAGTTTTGAATTATCCCTCGGCTCCAGTGGGTGTTGAGCTATTTTTTCGGGTGGAAGATGATAATCAAACAAAGCTGTTTTCATGGTGTGTATAGTCTAAATTTTGGGAGATTTTGCAAGTTTAAGTAAAAATAATTGACATATTAAAATATAAAATATAATATACCTATAATTAAAAATTATTATGGCAATAACCCTTGGTCAAGACGGGAGAATAATCATCACGCCTAATGCTTGAGCTGAAATAGAAGCCGAAGTATCAAAAGCTTGTTCCCTGGCATTTAGAATTGGGCAAGGAATAAGTGAATTATTTCCTGAAAAAAATATAAAAAGTGTGGTTTTGCGATGGAGTGGAGAAAGAGATATACAAATACCTATCGATCCAACTAAAACACCCAATGATCTCATGGATGGGTGCCAGACAATGGTGAATAATATCCTCAACAAGACTCCTGAAAAAGTATTATTAAAAAAATTTATAGAAAATGGTGGTCAGATAATGCTCGGAGAAATAACTTTATGAAAAGGACATAAACGAAGTGCGACCCTCCAGTCACTTGCAGGAAAATTTCGTATAATTTTTGATCAAGATTATATCTTATCAAATAAATGATTCACAGTTCTTAGTAAATTTTTCGTTAAAGGAATTAATGGAGGAGATTATGAGTGAGAAGATACATATTTCTTCTTGGACATCCAATCCGCACTAGATGCTTTTAAAAAATGTGAAAAATATTTTCAAGAAAATCCAGATATGGCATACTTTGAAGAAAACCCTGTTGAAAAAACAACAGAAGATCCAGAATAATATAAAAACCTCTCATTTCTGGGAGGTGTTTTATTAAATTAAATAAGTCTGATTTGTTGCATAGTGGTCATTAATTGTGCTCTACTTAGTTCCGAAAGTCTGCAAAGTGGTAACCGTACATCTGTCGTAAAGATATCTGGATACATCGCTGCTAAAGCTGCTTTTACTGGTACAGGATTACTCTCGATAAAGAGGTCATTGAAGAGCCGATTATGTTTCAGCGCAATCTTCCTTGCATCCACTAGGTTTCCATCATTCATCAGTCGTACCATATCGGAAACCTCGCCTGGAATAATATTTGATGCTACACTAATAACTCAACTGGCTCCCACACTCATAAATGGTAGCGTCAGTCCATCATCTCATGAGAGTATCTGAAAATCCTGTAGTCCAGCATTATCGAGTGCTGCCCTCATATTTCTCACCTTATTCACATCTCATCCCGCCTCTTTGATGGCGATGATATTGGGACATTCTCGAGCAAGTCTCAGAACGGTATCAATCTGTATCTCGATTCAGCACCTTCCCTGGATGCTATAGAGAATAATTGGGAGTGTCGTGTGTTTGGCTATTTCTCTATAATGCAAAAACACTCATTCCGGCGTTGGTTTATTATAATATGGTGCTACAACGAGAGCTCAATCGGCTCATACATCCTCAGCCCCACCTGTATATTCGATGGCTTCTTGTGTGGAATTCGAACCGGTACCTCAGATCACCAAACATCTCCCTCCTGCATATTCTACTGTTCTCTGAATGACGGATATATGTTCATCACGATTTAATGTGGGTGACTCTCAGGTAGTACCCACGCTCACTATACCCTCTACACTTCATGCAACCTGTTGTCAGACAAGTATTTTCAGAGCTTCATAATCCACTTCTCACTCTCTAAAAGGTGTCACTATTGCGGTATGAGTTCCAGAAACATTTAGATTTCACATAGAGATAATTTATAAATATAGTATATTTATAATAAAAAATTGACAAATATATTTTTTAAAGATAAAAAAACACCTCCCAAATGAGAGGTGTTTTTTGTTGTATTTAAATTACATCATTCCCATACCACCCATTCACCCCATACCTCACATACCGCCGCCCATGGGCACTTCTTTGGTACCTGGGACTTCGTAGATGACGGCTTCTGTTGTGAGGAACATACCCGCAATAGAAGTAGCATTTTCGAGAGCTGTGCGTGGAACTTTGGTTGGATCGATGATACCAGCCGCCACGAGATCCGTGAACTCGTTTTTTGCCGCATCATATCCATATTGAAATTCTGGATGTTCAAGGACTTTATTGATAATCACAGAACCTTCTTGTCCGGCATTTTCAGCAATCTTTTGTGTAGGATACTTGAGAGCGCGTTTCACAATTTCAACACCGATTTGTTGATCACTGTTTGGAGCTTTGAATGTGTCGAGGACTTTTCCAGCTTTGAGAAGTGCCACACCTCCACCAGGGACAATCCCCTCTTCTACCGCAGCGCGAGTAGAATTGAGTGCATCCTCGAGACGGAGCTTGAGTTCTTTCATCTCCACTTCTGTCGCAGCACCAACTTTGATAACTGCTACACCAGAACCCAGTCGAGCGAGACGTTCTTTCATTTTTTCTGAATCATATGCAGAATCTGTCTTATCGATCATTCGACGGATTTCAAGAATTCGATGCTCGATTTCTGACTTATCAGCCTGAGTCGCAACAATCGTCGTAGTTTCTTTGGTTGCTGTGATGGAATCAATTTTCCCGAGCACTTCCATACCAACGTGTTCGAGTTTTAGGCCAATTTCCTCTGAGACAACTGAAGCACCCGTAAGAAGAGCAATATCAGCAAGGTTTTCTTTGCGTCGTTCACCAAAACCAGGAGCCTTGATAGCCAGGACAGAAAATACGCCTTTGAGTTTATTGAGGACGACTGTTGTCAGAGCCTCTGAATCAATATCTTCTGCGATAATCACCAACTCTCTCTTTCCAGACTGAAGCAATGCTTCAAGAATTTTGAGAATTTCTTTGGTAGAACTGATTTTCTTATCAGTGATAAGCACAGGAACATCAGCATATCGAGCCTCCATTTTTTCTGCATTTGTAATCATATATGGAGAGATGTACCCTGATTTGAATTGCATACCTTCTGTGACCGTGACATTCATACCGAATGTTTTCCCTTCTTCGATAGTGATAACACCATCTCGTTTTACCTTGTCCATTGCATCAGCAATGATTTGGCCAGCCTCAGCATTTTGAGCAGAGATAGTCGCTACAGAAGCAATCTCTTCTGATGTTGATACCGGTCGAGACTGAGCAATGAGTTCTTTTATCACTTCAGTTGCCGCGAGTTTCATACCATTTTTCAGTTCAACGGCATTGATACCAGACCGAATTTCACGAAGTCCTTCTGAAATCATAGCATAGGTCAGAACTGTTGCCGTCGTCGTACCATCACCAGCAGCATCATTTGTTTTGCTCGCAACATCTTTGATGAGCTCGGCACCCATATTCTCAACTGGATCCTCGAGGTCAAATTCTTTTGCAATAGTGACACCGTCATTAGTCACTTGTGGTGCTCCATAACTCTTTGGGAAAATCACATTACGACCTTTAGGTCCGAGAGTACCTGCGACTGCTTCATGGAGCTTTTTCATTCCATCGAGCATTTTGAGACGACCTACATCTCCAAAGATTACTTGTTTTTTTGTCATATAAAAAATACGTTAAGAGATAAGATTAATCAACTTTTGCGAGAATATATTCTGCAGCCACGATAGTGAGATTCTCTTCTCATTCTATTTTGATATCATCACCGGAGTATTGTCCCTTGAGGACCTTATCTCCTGGTTTGAGGTCATATCCGAGTTTCTCAGAAACCTTTGGGCCCACCGCTTCAACTGTAAACATATTAGGACTTTCGTTCTGTTCTTTTGGAAGAAGGAGCCCGGAAGCAGTTTCTTTTTTTGCTTCCATTTTTCGCAATACGATGCGATCTTGAAGTGGAATAATCTGTGCCATACAAGAAATAAATTAAAGATAAATTAGCACTCTCATTATACGGGTGCTAATTGAAAAGTCAAAAGATTTTTCAGAGATAACATACCTTCTTTTACTTTTCCCAGACGGTTAATACATCACCTGAGAGAAGGAGCTTTCCGAGTTCATCTCGTCCACGGGAAAGAGTCAAGATAAGCGAATTTCATTCGTACTGTGATGTAAACCTCACATCGGCACCGATAAATCTCACTACACCGGCAGCATCGAAGGCAAGTATTGGTCGATATTGCCCATCCACTATGTAGGCTCATCCCTTCAGGGCAGTATCAGTCGAAAGTGCTGGCTCAAGATGAAGGGATGTACTTGTGAGACCAAGTGTATTTTTGAGAGGAACCTCACCAGAAATCACTTGTTGGAAAAGGAGATTATGCGCCTGATACACAATACGAGAAATTTCTTTTTGATTGAGAAGGGTCTTCACCGCAATTGGCGATCATACTTTGATATCAGGAACAAGAGAAAGGCCCGCTTCAGCTCTAAGAACACCCAAATCCCTCTTGAGAGAGAATGCCTTGGTATTTCCATAGGACACGCTCCATTCTGGTGAAACATCAGAAAAAGAAGTAGTGAAATTTTTATCCTGAATTGTCAGAGGAGATGAAAGTGTCCAAGATTTATTATCAATAAACGATTGAATTGTGAGGGGTAAAGTAGTATTCACTGAAACAGTACCTGTAAGGGTTTTTTTGCTATCAACCTGTTTGATAGCGAGTGTTGCTGGTGAAGTAATGAGCTTTATCGCATACGTGTATGTTACTCATTTTTTACTTGTCACCTTGAGTGTCATTGAGCGATCTTCTTGAGAAGTTTGAAAGAGAAATTTTGTAGCCGTCGACTGTTTCCAGAAAGCATCAGATAAACCAGTTATTGCAACTTTTTCGATAGTATCCAGTGGGAAGTATTTTTGAAAATCAATTTCTGTAGGAGTATCAAAATTAAGGTTAATGACTGTCGGAACAGTATCAACAAGATGCTCTTCTTCGACGTCAGTATATGTATCAAAAAGTATCGCTCGGGGTCTATCTTTTTCACGAGCAGAAAATGCGTCGCGTGCAACAACATAATACCAACCTGGCGTCACTGGTAGAACAAAATCCTGTATGTTATTTTGGACACCTGTATGATACACGAGAGACCATGTTTGGTTTGAATAAACATCCGTCTCCGCACCATCAGCAAACTCAATCGAAGCGGTACCATTAGTTGTTGGTTTAATAATATCATCCAAAAACAACGGGGTATCAATATCAGAAGGGTCGAGAGTACTATCTTCATACTCATCAGATGGAAGAATCAGAGAACCACTTTTTACGAGGATATTACTATCTTGAGCAAAATAAAGTACTTGTCCTGGGCGAAGAGTGATATCTTGTTTTATATTTCCAAATTTCATCTCAATCTTTGCTCCATCTTTTGTATAAACATTTTTCTTTGCACGAATGACAAAGTCAGAAGGAAGATGAGCAAGTTTCCGCGTCTCATAATCAATATATTTTTCAGATGGGAGAAGTATCCTGTATATTTTTTTTCTATGGAGAACGACGTATCAAGAAATATCAGAGAGTACTGGTTGAGGAAGAATTGTATATCCATTCGTAGAAACATTTTCTGGAACGAGAATACTATCAACTCGATACTGTGCCTTTATAGAGTCACTTTCTCACCACGTAGAAAATATATCAAAGTTTTGATGGTCTGTTTTTTTATGTATGAGGTATGTGGCCTCTATATTTGAGAAAGCATGATGATCTCGCAAGAATATTTGCATATCATGAGGTACCCGAGTAACATCGAGAGTATCCGATCAGAAAAACTCACGCATCATAGAAGTGGTACTATATATCTGAGGAATATCTCTAATGTACACATTTTGTGGCTTTTTGGTATGATTTTCTTTTCGGTAAATCGTTTTTCAAATAGTATAAAAGATTTCGCTATCCCCATCACCATCATCATCCATAATATGGAGAATACTCTCATCTTCCTGTCATTCATAGAAATAATTTAATCGAGAAGAAACTCAATTTTTTGTAACATAAATTCCCTTTGATGTTTTACTTTGAGTAGAGTTTTTTTGTATAGTTTTCGTCGTAGTAACTGGAGAAATATTTCCAACATTTGTTGTATCTGTATCTGGTAATCTTTGAGATGCTAGCGGAAGAGATGTCTGAGAAATGAGAGAGCTCACAGGAGAAACAAGAGCTGGCTTTGAAGAATTTTTTAACGAAACCACTGTTTTTATAAGAGCAGATTCCGTCCCTATTCCAGGAGCAGCAGCAAGGTGGGAAATATTTGGATTGAGATTCTGCAACCAGGCAATATCTTGAGGCTTCTTTTTTCAATCTGAAAGATCAGAGAGGTCGGCAATAAATACTTTATTTTCATTAATATCTTTTTGAATTGCGTCAGAAATACGTGTTACATGGTTATCAAATTGATTCGAATATATCGATGGGTCAAATGCTACATAGGAAGTATTTCCAGCCCGCTCAGGAGCATTGACTGCAAGAATTTTCTCAAGAGCACCTATTTCATTGAGAACATCGGAATTTCTTGGATGCAGAGTTTCTTCGTAGAGCTGGCCAATAAGTCATGGGAGATCATCTAGAAGAGAAGACGTATGGATAACTGATCCATCGTCAGAATCAAGATTAATATTTACAGTGGATGGTATATCTCATGTATAACCAGAAAGATCTCGTGGAAAATCAGAAAGAGGCTCAAGTGCTGACTGGATAATATCTATAATATAATTCACATCATACGTTAGCTCTACATGTGTTGATACACGTATAGCATCAATCCATTTCACAACCAAACTTGGTATTGATACATTGAGAAAATCGATAGGAAGATATCATTGTCTATCTGTTTTATGAGCAATCTTTGTACCCACATACCATTCAGGAGAGAGTGGGACTTTTCTATATAAACATTGTATAAGTGTGACGATTTTAAAGATCTTCAGAACAATAGATATAGCATGGGAAAGTTCTGGAATTTTTGGTGCTGGAGGAAGATTAGGAAGTTTTGGGAGATCAATCATAGGAACTTCAAAATCAAGATTGAGATCTGGAAGTGGTGGTAATTGTGGTACTGTCGGAAGAGTGATACCTGAAAAATTCGGAGAAGGCATATCAGGAAGTTCCAACGGATAAAATGAAAGATTAAACACAGGGTATGCTATATCGATGCCGAGATCAATATCAGAAAAATCAAGTTCTATATCAGGCCATAATTGCATTTTAATAACAGGAATAGGCGGTATTACAGCTGATATGATGATCCATAGCCACTCTTGCAAATTCCATTGTTCATTATGACATACTGCGCAAGACTCTTCATAATCATCAAATATATCAATCAATATTTGCCATAGGTCCCATAGCTTTGTGATCAGGATAAAGGTCTCAACCCAAGTTTTGAATCGTTCTCCATTATCCGCTAACCATCAACCCATAAGTTGTTGAATAGCGTGAACATTTTTTAGAATTTCATACAAAAATTTCTCTTTGAGATAAAATAAATTTTGAAGCTGCTCCGGAAGTGTCATATATGTACGAACTGTTTCAATATTTGAACGTATGCTCGAAATAAGAGAGCTCGCATTAACACCATTTGCAAGTGCGTGTTGTGGAAGTGCTTCCCATTCAGCCAAAATGGCTTCATTTCGATAAATCCAAGACTGTAACGCCGAACGGTCCATCCATGGAAGATTAAGGGAGATAAGTTGAGGATGGACATCTACCATTGGTAATAAGCTCAGATATTCAAAAGCCGCTTGGATTCATCAAATACCCCCTTGTATACCTGATACAATCTCATTTCCTACTGATGAAGGAGAGGAAGATGATGTAGTTGATGATGTAGTTGATGTATTAAATTGCGACTTCCAACCGGCATCTGAAAATCATGATCACAGGTCTGGTAAAAATATCTTGATATCAGGAAGTGCTCACAAACTGGCAACTATTTCGTCAAGTTGCCTATGATACCAATCCATAATAAATTTTGGAAAAGCTGTGATGCTCTTGAGTTGTATATCAAAGATAGGGCCAAAACCAGATCCTGAAAAAGATGAAGTATCAAGTGTAACTTTGATAATCCCACTTCATGAATCAGGATAAGAAATCACTTCATTAGAAGTAGTCTCTTCTATATTTTCATACGGTGAAGACGTAGCGAATTGCAGACTCTGATCAGAAGAATAGGATCATGTAACAAGTGATGCATTTTCAGAAATCTGTTTACGTAGAAGTTCAAGATTTTCGGAATTTGGGTTATTAATATATGCAGTTACTGCTTGAATCAAAGAAATGGGGTACGATGTTACTGGAGTAAAAAATCCACAACTATCACCATCCGTCAGCTGAACATCCCCCTCTCCTTCTTCCTCTCCTTCTTCAGCCTCCACTTCACCTGTCTCTAACTCTACCACAATATCATCAGATCCATCATCACTACATTGTGTCAAAGGCTGGGTTGCAAAAATACAGTTTCACTGGAAAGATATAGGAAACAGACCGGGAAAATTGATACTTGGGTTTGCAACATTGTTTGGTCCAAAACAAAGAACTTCAGCAATAGCCGCTGTCAAAGTAAATCCGATAAAAATCCTAAATTGACTGGTGCCATGTCAACCAGTGAAACCCAATGATCATCCTCACCCTCATCCAGCATCGATATCAAATGCTCATCATGCTTCATCAGGGTTTGGTGGCCAATAATATGGCGTGGAAGCAGTGGGAACAGAAAAGATAGGAATACCACATCGTACATCTTTGTAACATGCAATAGGTGCTATATTGAGCTGTTTGACGGCATAACCAAGAACTGTGATAGTATTTCATGGAACATTGGCTGTCCAGTTCATAGGCTGCGCGATACACCCTGGCTTCCCAAATCAACAACTCAATCCGCTAATAAATGATTCCACGCCCTCTATTACCTCATCAATTGCATCATCGAGCTTTCCTAGAGTAATAGTAATCTGAGAAGTATTACCCGATGTATCGAGAGTAAACATATCTCCCGTATCTTCATCATATCTATCTGGTATCTCATCTCCATCCGAATCCTGATTATAGGTATCAAATTCACTCTGAGCCGTAGATGCATATTCTTCTCATATTCTTTCAATTGATTGAGAAGAAGAATCATTGGACAGTGCCGAAATAACTGATTGAGAAGAAGAGACAGAAGATGATGAAGTATCAGAAGAGGATTCTACCGGATCATTACTAATATCCATAGACACCTCTTCTGGATCTTGTATATTTCTGACGATAAGTGTTTTCTGATATGTTCGGTCAAAAGTATTATGTGATCTCCAGAGAAAGAGCGGTCCTCCACAAGTATTGTTTGGATTTATTCGGATATCACCATATTTTTCAGCATTATAAAAATCTTTTTCTGGAATGGTATCGAGCTTCTGAGCTTCCGGATTGATGGTAAGAATTTTTTCTTTTGAAACATCGATATTCATTAGTGGATCATTCTTGTCTTCCAAGTATCCCACATCAAATGTACCAAATGAAAATGCCGAAAATTTTGCAGTGTAGATAATTTCAATTGTTTCACCTGGAGCAAGAGTAATATCTCTCAGGTCAGCTACGCCCCCTTCTGAATAATCCACAAACTTTCGTTCACTTGATTTTCCTCCTTGTCGAAGAGTGTAGGTATCGATAGGCATTACAAGGTAGGAAGGAAAATTTTCAGCAACTACAATCTTGGAGAGAGATTTTGAAGAAACATTCTTGAGGGAAATAACGCCTTGAATATTTGAGCCAGCTACAATAGTGCCATCATTCTCAAGAGAAGTATATTTCTTACTTATAGAGAGAACACTTGTATCTACAAAAGGTGCTTTAAGAAGAGAGATAGTCTTAGACGAAACGTTATTTTGATTCAATTGAAATGAGCTACCATACTGCTGGGCAAGATTATCATATTCTGTTGAAATATTTGCGAGAGCATTTCCTGATCAAGCATTAGTATCAATAGGGAATGATGTCGCTATCTGTGTTCCAAGTGAGGCAGTAGTAGCGGCCTGTGGTGTCGTGTTCACCGAATTAGGGAGAGCAACGGAAGTATAGAGGACTGATTGAAGCTGTTCTTGTTGAATTCGAAGGGTAATATTTTGAGTCTTGGTAAAATCAGGAAAAGTAAAACCGGGATATTCATAAGAAATAGCTCCTGAGAAAAGTGACTTGTCGGCAAAAGAAAAATCAAATACATGATCTACAAATTGATAGACAAATTTTTTGTTTGATGAACCATAAAAAATAGAGAGTTGTCACAGGGTATCTAGAATAACAATATCATCGTGTGCATCGTGATCCATATCAAACACCTCGACCTGAGTAATTTGTCCTATATCTTGTTTTCTGTCTGAAATAATTTCTATCTCTTTGGAACTAAAAGCATCATGAGAGACAAGACGCAAAAGTCCACCTTGATCCACGTAAACTGAATCTACATACCCATCTGCAAAAAAATCACCAGTTCGAATAGTTCCGTCACGAGCATTTTCATGTGACAAAAATTCACCCATCTCCAAATAGGTACCATCTTTTTTAGCAAGAGATACTGAAATACTTTTATCTGTATCCGAAACGATGATATCTTTTTGTTGATCATTATTGGCATCGCGTAAATCAAAATTATCTATTTCTCCTGAACCAATAAATACAGGTGTACCTATCGTGGAATCAAACCCTGTTGTGGTATCAACCTTATACTCTGGAAGCTGTACAAGAGCATCTCAGAGATTGATGGTCACATAGTCAGCAAATGCTTGTTGTGTTTCAGACCATGATTCCCCAGAAGCAAATTGGAGCAATCCGAGATTATCCCCGGTCCAACCCATACCATATTTTTCAGGATATGCAGAATAACCATCTTCTACTGGTCATCCAACAGAAGATGCTTTCGCAAAAGATTCCCGCACCATCACACCACGAATATCCGACGAGGAAAGTGATCACCAGATAGTATCTGTCACCATGTCGGACATGAGCATTTCAAGAGAAAAAGTACTAGGATTCACTCAAGAAGTAGAAGGGGCTCGTGGGGAATAGGCGAGAGTGACTGTACCAATACTATTCTTGTTATACACAACATTAAACCGAACATCAGAAGCGCTTGGGATAAATACAAATGAAAATACTGGAGTATCAAAAATATTTCTTACAGCAGTAACAGGTATTCATTTGTAGAGGATGGTGCCGCTTGATACTGTGACATCCGAAGTAGAAGAAGAAAATACTATTTTATCAGAATCTGTGAGGCGAGGATAAGTCACCTTGGACACTTTCCCGAGTCTTTTGTCAGACACCAAAAGAGCAAAAGCTCCCACAGAATCAGGACGCCAATCGACTTGCAATCATGTACCAAGATGTGGCGTACCCATAACATTCAATGCTCACGAGCTTGCGATGGAAAAGAGTCCAGATCGAGGATTATCGACAAGCGTAGAAACACTCAAAGCTTGTGTATCAGGAGAGAAGAGTAAACTTCCTGCAAAATACTCAGCTGTTACAAACTGTCCAAAAGGACCTCACAACAATACGTGCGTTAATGCATTCCAGGTATTCTTGATAACATCTTCAGAAGTAATAACTGGTAAAATTTGGACTTCCCAGACGTTTTCGAGAGCTATTTTGGTGCTTTTTCTGCCATTTTCCCAGAGAGCTCCTCGTATCAGGACTCGTCATGGGTATCCACGACTTACGAGATGAACACCGTACGTATCTCCTGATATATTACCGACTTTCCCAAGAGATTCCAAGAGATCTTCTCTATCGCCCTCGACACGTATATCAACAGTTGCTGGATGAATATAGTTTCCATATTTATCAAAAATATTTACCGAAAGGACTTGAGATTGTCAGCGTCGTGCCAGCATTGTCTCTGGCCCAGAAAAAGTCAGACGATTCGGTACATCGGGAGCAATCTCAAAATCATTTCCTATCTTTTTTCCACTCAAGGTATCTGAAAAATAAAATGATGTCTTCCCTGATTGTGTACCTGTGAGAAGTGTGGCATTCCCTTTTCAGGCTGAAAAAGAAACTACTGCATTTTCCAAATATGCTCCAGTACCTTTGGTTCCAATACGTATTGGCATATCCCAATCTCTTACCAAGGTTCCTTGTTTTGTTCTGATGACAAATTCAACTGGTAATTTTTGTCATACCTTTATAGCTTCTGTATGCTGGATATTAGCATCCACCTGCACATCCTCAAGAACAGAAACCGTAACAGAGTGTGAAACACTTTCTTGATTGTGTTGCGCAGTAATATCAAATGAGAGAGTGCCCTCTTTGAGTGCTTGGAATTGGATTTCTCTGGTAAGCGGAAACGTGAATTCCTGAACAGGTTGTGGTGTATCAGAGAAAATTATTGGCTGAGAAGATCGTAGTATACCTGTCCAAGAATCAGTATTAAGTTTATTTCACCATTTGTCCGTAACAGAAAGTCTGACAGTGTATTTCTCTTTCGCTAATAAGATTTTGGGAATATCGGTAATGATTTTTTGAGGCGCTCCCGCGACAACAAAAAGATCTGTCTTATTGCTCACTCAGTTACTTGTGAGAGTAATAATATATTTTCATGCTTTATGCAAAATCGGATCAATTGTTGGAGTTCAGATTTTGAGCGTCTTTTGATTGATGATAAATGAAGAACGAGGAAGTACAATTTTATTGGTCGTATATTCAGTAATCTCAACATCAACTGTTGGTGGAGTATTCTCAGATTGAAAGAGAATTGTAACACCCTGAGTATCATCTGCACGAACAGTTTTTGGAGTCAGAGCCCCATCACTCGAGAGAAGTGTAAATTTTGGAAACGATGACTCTGGAGAAAGTGTAGTTTTTCCAGACCGAACATATATGACGCCGCTCGACTCTATTCGCGTTTCAAATTCAACTGACATACGAGTACTTGTCAGCGAACGAATTTGCCATGTAGCTTGCCCACCTCTCAATATAGCAGATCCAGCAACAGAAAAAGATTCTTTTTTCACCTTTTCCCAATCAGGATGACTTGGCGTATATTTGACGCCCGTATCTAGATTTGCAATTCTCAAAATCACAAGACTCACTTTAGAAACATTATCATTAATAAGGAGTGATCCCTTTTCAAGAGATGTAGTAATAGTAATGGATCCTTTTGGTGTTAAAATGTAATCTGAAGGAGAGTTTCGGAGAGAAAATAAATCTGTATCATTTTCCACCACATCAGTCACATTATTTGAATTTGTGTCCGATTGAGAAATAGAAACAGTTTCTCGAGATGTAGTATAGAGAGTATGAGATCAAAGAGTAAGGGTAAGGTAGGGATCCCAATCAAAAGAATAGTCGCTTTCACCTGGTTCCCATTCGGTATCAAATAACTCTGATAACCAGCATTTAATCGCAGAAAGCCATTCCCATATAACCACAGCATTCCCATAATTACAACTTCAAGAATCTGATTGAGATCCTGAAGAAGATGAATCAGCGTCAGTACCGAGAATTTCATCGTATTCCTCTGCAGAAAGAGTAAAAGGGTCACTTTCAGATTGAGAAGAATTTTGGGTTGCTTCATTTTTGTTTTTCTCTTCGTATGAACTTTGTACATCAACAATAGATTGATACCATTCTGGATATTCTCAATAAATAGATGGGTGGTATCCTATGATAAAGTTTTTTGCATCTCCCTGTCCTCCCATATATGCTATCTCGTATTTTTTATTTGAATCTCAAAACATACCGACCTTTTCTGACTTATCTCCGCGCAAACCATCAACAATTCATTGTTGATATTTCATCGCTGTTGGTAAACCTTTCCAACGAAGAGATGCGACAAGATTATCTTCCAGGTCCCTACTCGATGCAACAAGTTTTGCAAGAGAAATATCATTTTTTGTACCAATGTTGGGAATGAGATTTTGAAAAACTCATAAGTCAGAAGTATTTTTTTCTGATTGTAATTTTTCATCAAATGCAGTTAAATATTCCTGGATTTTTTTGCGTATGACATCATCTGTTGCATCAATAGGAATTTTAATATCAAAAACATTTGGATAATCAAATCGTTTTTCTTGTAAGGCACGATCTACGTATACTACATGCCTCGTTTCATCAACTGGAAGATTAGGTGTAGCAAGAGATTTGAGTTGTTTACCATATGTTGCTGTATCAGGAGAAACATGTTTGATAAGGGAAGAAGTGAGTTTATAAGTCCCTCATACTCATGTTGAGCTACATTTCGTAGATATATCGCCATTCCTGCCGAGTAAAGTTACATTGCCAGTTCACTGACAAGAAGAAAGAGTACGAAAAATATTTTCCGTCGTTTCTGGTGAAGGATTGAGTCAAAAATATTCTGTCTGAGCATTAAAATTAGTAGCACAGGAATATCTCGTTCAAGATGTCTCTTTTGGCCATTTGTATTCTTTGTATCAACGCCATATGAAAACTCGACGAACATATGGTTCCAAGAGAAGATCAGTTTTAAGACAATCAAACGGGGATGATTGTCCTGTTGTTTTTTTACCTCCAGCAGGATCATATACTGACTGAGAAAAATCATCATATTTATGATTTTTAAGTGTATACGCTCATGTATCGAGATTAAGATTCATTGGAGAATTCCCGCCCCAATAAGAAGTCACTTTATCATTACATATAATATGATCCCCTCAATCTTTTGTAATAAGAGCAGTATCCTCTTTAATTCATTGAACATGGTAACCATGATTCATTTCAGCAACTGAATTTCTATTACCGAAGCTCGATCATCTCAAAAGAGAACACTCAGATGCATCCATTATATTAGAAGCTTTTTTGCCTAAAAAATAATTCGTGTATGTGAACGATTGGCCACGAGATGATTCCTGTCGACTCACAAGGACTGGAATATCAATAGAAAGCGATCATTCTATGTAATTATTAACAATTTTTTCAAATGAGTCATTTGCTTCTCTCAATATCTGGGAAGAAATATTGTCTCGATTTTGAATAAGCTCCGGCATAGTGTCAGCGCGCACTTTGGAATAACCATCATAGTATCGCCCTGTTTGATGTATCCAACGAGAAATATCTCCAATATATTTTTCACTCAATGTCTTCACAAATTCAGGAACTAACTCACGAGCAAAAATACGAGTGGAAATATCAGATGCAGTATTTAAAAATAACGAGGATCACAGTGATGTTTCATCAATAGAATCAAGAGTGGAAAATGATTTTTGAGTATTACTTGTTGTCGTTTCGTGCCAATTTGAAAAAGAGGAAATAGCATTAATTCCTTTTCATTTCATGAGCATCAGATAATTTTCGTACAAATATTTTGCTAAATCCTTGGTATATCGGTTGTAAATAAAGTGTTCTTGGTTCGGCACAAAAAGTTTTTCATAGGCTGCAAGAGATCCTGATGATGTCGCACGAGAATCACGAACACTATCAGCATAAAAAACTTGTGGGTCTTTGCCAAGGTCAGCGTAATCTCCTTCTTTTTTGTCATATTGATAGACTCGAGCAAAGAAATCTTTAGTTTTTTCTGCATCTTTATTGACATCACCAGTGTGAGGGGCAATTACTGAATGCCAGAGTTCTGGTCGTGGATTTTTTCTTTCTACATTCAGATATTCATACACATTTTTATCCCAATTCCAAAAAAAATGAGGCTCATCAAAATCTATATATGGAAAAATAGAGAGAAAGCTGGTAGATTCTTTATGGACAGTAGGAAGAGGAATATTTCCTATCAAAATAGTCCCGATAAGTTTTTGTGTTTTATTACCATGATTTGGAAGACCAGAATAATAGAGTCGCTCATTTGCAGATGCTATGAGGACTGGGTGTGTTTTTTCTGAAAATGTCAGAATCACTGTACGTGTACGAGGAAGAACCGATTGTACACGCATGGCATATTTTTCCACATCACTCTGAATTTTCTTAAATAATTCCTCCTCCACAAGAAGGGAAACAATATTTTCATGACTATCTATTTCGAGTGCTTTAGCAGCAGAAAGGGAGTAAGGGATACGGAAAACCTCCTGAGAAATCAAGAGAGAAATCAAGAACCAAGTAAGAATTTTTTTATATCACATCACGGTTCACGGAGTTATTTACTCCATTGTACCTATTTTTAGTGATAAAAGAAAGGAAATATCCCCTTATTCACTTGTAAAAAACGAAAATATTGTGAGGTGTAAAAAAGCTGCTTAATCAACGTAAATATACCCCTTAATGGCAGAATTATTGCGATAGCTTTCTCGACGAGTTGTAATTTGATTGAGAGCACTGTAATTCATATCTTTTACAATGATATGATCTTCTCCGACTTCCATCACAATTCCCACATGACCATAATACGGAGAGTAGCCATATCAATCATAAACAATGATAGCTCCTGGTTTTGGATCTTGTCCTGTTGGAGCACCAGCTTTTTGAGCATTTTTGAGCCATTGTTTCGCATTTCATCGCCAAGTGACATTTTTATATTTTGCAACGAAACAGGTACAGTTTCCCCAAGCAAAGTTTCGACACCCTTTCTCGACTTTGAGATTGAGAGAATACGAACCGTATGTGAGAGTTTTTGGTGCAGAAGCGGTAGTTTTTTCTGGTGTTTTCTTAGCAACTGTCGCGGTAGATTTAGCAGTTTTTGTGGCATCAGCAGGTTTATTTTCAGGTTTCTTTGGATTTGGATCTTTCTTTGGATTTGGTAAAAGAAGTTTCTGTCCGATACGAATTTTAGAAGCACTTGTGAGATTATTTGCTACAAGAATATGATAGAGATTATCCACACCATATTTATTAGCAATGACAGAAAGTGTATCTCATTTTTTGACAATATATTCAACACCTTTAATAGTTGGAATAATGATTTTCTGATCTATTTTAAGATCAGGAGTTAATCCTGGATTTGCTACAACCAAAGCATCCAATGAAACATTATATTGCTTGGTAATAGCTTCGAGAGTTTGTTTGGGTGTCACAATATGCACTGGGTAAAGGATCTTCTTAGGGTCTTCTTTTGGTCATGCATCATTTACAGGAACAGATGGGACAATAACTTCCCCAGGAACCTCTTCAATCTCAGCGGATCAATCTGATCAGTCAGAGACATCTCATTCACTATTTATATCCAAAACATCGTACACGATGTCCTCACCAGAATTGGCATCATAGGTAGAAATAATAGTTGATGCATCATAGTTTCCTCGCACAATCGCACCTGTATAATCCTGAACATAGTTACCAAAAACAGGATAGATAGGGAGGAGAATCGTGCCTAGGAGAGCGAGGGTATTGAGAGCTTTCTGGCGATTTCGTTGTCTTCGACGAAGACGAGTAGCAAATTTAATACTCATAAGAAAAGATTATTTTTTTTGATCGTAAATAAAACCAATAATATATTTATTATTAAGCTTTTCTGTTCGGGTCGTGATACGCCACAAACCTGTGTAATTCATATCTTTAACAACCATCGTTCATTTCTTAGCATTGACACTCATCACGATTCCGACATGACCATAAGCAAGATTATATCCCGGGCCATACCAAACCACGATAGAACCCGGTTTCGCTACTTTTCCTGTTTTATAACCAGCTTTTTGTGCATTTCTATACCAATCTTTCGCATGTCATCTCCATTGCACATTCCAATATTTAGCCACAAAATATGTACAATGACCTGGAACAAATCACTTTCCTTTTGGATTTATAAGTTGCAGCTTGTAGGTCAAAGAACTCTCCAGACTTGTTTCTTCGTCTGACTGCTGTGCAGAGGTTGGCGTCACAACAGGTGCCTTCATGCCTGGAAAATATACCAAAAATCCGGTCTTTATACCATTTGAAATATGTGGATTATTTTTAGTCATTTCATCGAGAGTAGTCATATATTTACGAGCAATACTCTCCAAGGTATCACTATCTTGCACTATATAGACATAGCCATTCCCCGGAGGAATCACAAGATTTTGTCCAATACGTAGAGTGTTAGATGGGAGATTATTAATCCATCGAATTGTGTCCCGAGATACACCAAAATCACGAGCAAGTTGTCCCAAAGTATCGCCCTCTTGAATAGTATAAATGATTGACTCTCTTCTACCAGACCAGTCGTGTCCCATTTCCAAAGGTACATCTGCTGATATAAATTGCGAATCCTCTTGATCAAATTCATCCTGCATAATAGAGGACGTATCGATTGTGAAATTTTGTATACCTCCAGAAATATTATAAAGAATAGCACCAAAAACTGGGTAGACAGGGAAAACTACCGCAAAAAGAAAGACAAAAAGAGCATTAGAAACTCCTAATCTTCTCATACGAGCCCTCCGAACGATGCGCCCGCGAGAAGATATATGATGGAAAATACGTGAGATCAAACAGGAATTTAAGAAACAAACTACGCGCTAATAGAGACCACTTTGAGTTGTGTCTGAGAAGCACGGAAACCGAGAGTACGGTGATAGTGTTTTTTTGACTTCATTTTAAAGACTCGCACTTTATCAGCTCGAAGATGATCAACAACTTCACACACCACCTGAGCGCCATCAACAAGAGGCGCGCCCACCTTAGTTCCAGAATCATCTGAAAGAAGAAGAGGGGTGAAAGTATGGCTTGAAAGAGCCTCATCAAGACGATCTACAACAAAAATATCACCTTTTTTAACGATGTATTGTTTACCGCCTGTTTCAATAACTGCTATCATAAAAAAATATAAAGAAAACGAGAATGGGTATATTGTATTGAATTTTTTTATCTGGCAAGTTTTTTTCTACGGCTTAATCGTCACAGTATGGATACTTGTACTAATATTCTTTTGAAAATCCGTTACCTGAATGGTAATTGTATGGGTTCCAATAGAAATATCAGAAGGACTTTGCAGTGAAAATGAGTATTTTTTTACATCCTGCAAAGTACCATAGATAATATCGTCAACAAGTATTTGTATTTTTGAGATATTACTCGCATCTTGTATTGTGCCAGAAAGGTTGAGCGCGGCACCTGCTGTCAAAGTTATTTCGGATGGATTTTGAGTTTGAATAGCAGGAGGAGTTATATCTTGATCAAGAATTTTTACCCGATAATTACGAGCTGTACTGAAACCATATGTATCAACAAGCCTCAATGTCACTATTTGGCTCACACCATCACTAATATTAACAGCAAATTCCGCTTTTGCTTGTCCTTCCTTTTCCTCATTAAGATTAACAGATCGATAGAAAACATCATTGATTAAAATTTGAGCCTCTTTCATAGCGTGAGATGATTTGAATTCTATTTCCAGAGGATAGAGTCCTGAGAAAAGTTCAAGATCATCAGAAAGATTGGATGTAAATTCTGGTACACTCTCAGCAGGACGATCGCAAATTATCTCTGGTGGAGCTACGACCGTCAACATATTTTCAGTAACTCAGAGCTTATCAATGAGATATTGTCGCCCTTCATCACCACCAAGCCAAGCGTCTATAGGTGCTCGCCAACCTGGGTAGCTGTCTTCTATCGGGAAGGCTGTGTTGAGCACAACTGCATCACGAACAGACTCTTTTGGAGTTTTATCATTAACTTTACCATTACAGAGTGTGTCTACTTGGATTTTTTCAGGCGCAAAAGAATTCAAAAGTTCTGGTTTTTGCCCATCAATATAGAGAAATTTATCATTTCAGGAAACAGTGTTTGGACGAATAAAGTCCGTTTTGGGAATATCAGTATGTTCAAATTCCATAAATTTTTTCCAAATGAGAGCACTTGATTCCATACCACTTGCTCGAGCTGCTGCGGGTTTTCCATCGGTATTTCCTGTCCAAACAACCGTCGTGTACTGTGGAGTATACCCGACCGTCCAGAGGTCTCGAGGAAGCACATTTTCCCCTACTTTTTTGTTTGATGTTCCTGTTTTCACTGCTACTTTTCTCTGACCAGAAAGAGCCAAAAAATTGTTCCATCCAGCTGGTCGTGCCTCATTATCAGAGAGAATATGTGTAATTATATATGCTGCCCCTGGTGTGATAACTTGCTTTGATTCACGCTCTGGAAGAGGGATTTCATTGCCTTTTCCATCAACAATCTTTAAAAGAGGATTGGGCGGAAGATAGTCACCGTTGTTTGCAAATGCCGCATACACTGCAGAAAAATCGAGAGGGCGTACCTCAGCAGAACCTAGAGCAATTGGAGGACCATACAATTTACTTTGTGGCTGTTTCAAGATAGTATTGAGTCCCATATTATTGAGGTATCCGACGAGATCGTGCTCTTGTTCTACACTTGTATTTCCTTGTCATTTTGTTGCCAAAAACCACATCTTAATAGCAGTAGTATTTCGAGAAGCATCAAGTGCCGTGCGAAGTGTCATAGGTCAGAGAAATTTCCCATCAAAGTTCTTTGGCATATAGTTACCAAAATCTGTTTCAACATCAAAAATGGGTGTATCAGTACTGAGATTATTCTTTTCAAAAGCACGCGCATAAATTAATGGTTTCATGCTCGATCCTGGCTGCTTAAGAGAAGTGATAATATTTACCTCTCCGTCGATTTCTTTGTTATAATAATCCTGACTCCCCACCATTGCGACTATATCACGTGTTTTGCTATCAAGCGAAACAAGCGCTCCATTATTAATACCGTAGCTCTTAAAAGTAGTCTTAGCATAGGAATCAATAATTTCTTGCGCTTTATCTTGAAGTTTTGGGTCTATAGTTGTATACACTTTCCATCCTCCTTGTTCAAAAAACTCTTCCCCGAAGAGATCAACGAGATATTGTCGAACATAGAAAACAAAATGAGCATACCGAATAGATTCTTTTGGATCCTGAAAAACAAAACCAATACTCGACGCCACTGCTTCACCATATTCAGTACCATTGATATATTCATCCTCGAGCATGCGCATCAATACCCTATCCTTTCGTCCTGCTTGGTATTCAAGGGTTGTAGCAATACCGGACTCATTGACTGTTTTGAGTTGGAGATTATTGAGAAATTCCATCAATTCAGATTGTGATACTTTTTCACAGCCATCAGAATCTTTTTTGTAAGAAGACTTGAAGGTAAATGAGCCAAGATTGCACACTTCAACAGAGCCACCATCAGATTTCCACGTAAGAGCTAAAAATGCTTTTTTGAATAGCTCAAAAGATTGCGGTGCATTTACGGTATCAATTTTTCTTTCCTCCGCTGCGCCTGATTCTTTTTCATCCATAAAATACACATATCCCATCAATCTATCACGATTAGTATAGGGGCTATATGCTGTTGGAGATTTTGGAAGTGATGCGAGAATAGATGCCTCGAGAATTGTGAGATCTTTTGCTCATTTCCCGAAAAAACGTCGCGATGCCTGCTCGACACCATAGGAATTCCCACCAAATGAAATCTTATTGAGATAGAGCTCAAGAATTTTCTCTTTTGAATATCGAATATTAAGATGAAGCGCAAGGATCAGCTCTCGTATTTTACGTTTCCAAGTTCGCTCATTCGAAAGAATAGTATTTTTGATGAGCTGCTGGCTGAGAGAAGATCATCCACCACATTGTCAGCCCATAGCACAGGTAATAGCCGATCGAGCAATACCAAAAAAATCAAATCCTATATTTGAGAAAAATCTCTGATCCTCCATAGCCACAATAGCCTGAGTCATTCGAATATTGATCTGATCATAGGGAATATACTGACGATTTTCATCTCCTCCATGAAATGTATAGAGCTGTCCTCCTTCTTTGTCATAAATGATGCTACTTTCCTTGAAATTTGTCTGAATATCAGAGAGAGAAGGCATCCCAAAGAGGAATGTAAAATAAAAAACAAGCAGAAAAAATCCAATTGCCATACCCCCCCACATACGTACTTGTGGGTCTTGTGCGAGGTGTTTCATACGATACCAACGTGAAGTCCCGAGGAGAAGCTTCCTATGGAGATAGTGTCTACGAGATTGCATATATAGGAGTCTTAAAGATAGAGCCCGAGGGAAATCAAATATTTACTAGAAATAATTATTTGCATCAGCACCAAGAACAAGCTCATAGGGTTGAAGCATATTCACGAGCTCTTCTGGAGTTGCTGGACGCTTCTCTCCATAGAATAAGACTGAAAGCGCTTCGAGCAAGGGGCTATCCGCTTGAACAAGAGCCGGATTGTATCGTAAATAAGTTTTTTCTACTTTGACTGTATCGTTTTTGAGTTGTGTTTCATCGATCGGAAAACCTATAGAGTTGAGACGAAGCGCTGTAGAATATGCCAGATTTGTCCTCCCTGAGGCATTCACGATAGCGAGTGGTGATGATGTCGCAATAGTAGGAAATGTCGTCACGATATGTGCAAAGGTCTTGATATCCGAATAGACAGAGAGATTTCCATAACTTGCTCATCGGGGAAGTACTACAGAGGCGCCACCAAAAAGCTCTCGACTTGCTCCATACATGAGACCACCTGGATGACAGAGCTTCAAGGCATCAAAACATGTCTCATCAAGGATGTATCCATTGAGATTTTTTCGATCAAATTTAGCAGCTTTTTTGGCCATTTTTGCCATATCTGTCAGCGTAGCATTTGTTTTGATAGAATCAGAGAGAACAGAGTAGATGCCTTCTATCTTGCGTGGAGAGGTAAGGATTTTAGCAGAGAGCATCTTTTGTTGCAGTGCGCCGAGAACGAGCTGTTGACGTTTTGAACGATCAAAATCACTGGTTGAATGACGGCTTCGTGCGTATTTGAGAGCCTTATCTCCGTCAAAATGTTGAAGACCAGCAGGAATATCAACCACTGTATATCCCCAATTGCGAGTCGGATAGGCAGAATCATAGAGACGTTTTGGGACATCGATATCTATTCATCCCACCGCATCGATAAGACGTCGAAATCCATTAAAATCAATCAATACATAGTGTGTGATTTCCTTGCCAACAATTTCTCCGACCTTATCCATCAATTGCCGAAAAGCTGCCTCATCTCACAAGCTTTTTCTATTGAGAGTATAGAGGGAATTGATCTTCGTTTTCCCGAGTGTAGTAGATTGCACAAACAAATCTCTCGGAATTGAAATAGTGGTTACTGAAGCAGGGTCTTTGCCATCATAATGAATATACATAATAGAGTCTGTCAGGTTGGGTGCAGAATTTTCTGATCCCCCAACTCCGAGAATCAAAACATTCATTTCTTTGTTTTCAGGAGAAAGTACCTCACTAGGATTCATCTGAGAAAAAAATGAACCAACAGAATCGAATTGAAATGAGAAAACTTTTGGAAGTGCCCACGCAGCCGTAGAAAGAAGAACAAAGAAAAAGAGAGTAAAAAAGGCTGTATTTTTAACAGCATTATTTTTTTTCTGTTTGTGGTAGGTATGTGAAATATTTTTTACCACCGTTTCAAAGTGTTTTCCTGTTTCAGAAGATTTTTCCGGCACTTGAAGTGACTCCTTTGCTTGAGAGGAAGGAAGTGAAATATTTTTTTGTGGTCTAAAACGTTTTTTCTTCATACTATTTTTTATTGCGTAACATTTTAATATCGTATACCAGTGGCGCTGCGATCATAATAGAGGAGTACGTCCCAACGAGAGTACCGAGTAACATCAGGGTCACAAAACCATAGAGTGCCTCTGGACCAAAGAAGAGCATTGCAATCAGCACGAGTGTGAGTGTCATAGAAGTCAAAATAGAACGCCAAAGACTTACCTGCACTGAATCTTCGAAGACTTGCTTATCGCTTCTCTTATCAGAAGATTTGCGATCATGGTACTCTGCGCGTACACGATCCAGGATAACAATCGTATCATTGATACTATACCCGAGAATAGTCAAAATAGCAGTCACAAAAAAAGTATCTATTTTCAAAAATGGAAACGGAATACTGAGAAGAAAATAAATAGCTGGAGCAATAGTGACGTCATGAAGCAACGTGACAAGCGTAATACCTCCAAAAACAGAACTCGGAAGCCCTTCGATAGATTTTCGAAATGCGAACATAACGTACAGAGCAATCCCAATACAACAGATAACGAGAGTCAAATACGCTCTGTCAATAACAAATTTACCAAATGATTGACCTACAGAGATAAATGATGATTCGGTAACAGCAATATTGTTGTCTTGAAATATTTGTGGAACACGAGTACGTATGTCAGCGGTTCTATCTTCGGATTTTTGTTTATCGGATTCAGCATTGAGACCAATATCAGCGCGGATAGCGCTCGCATTTACAGGATATACATTCACATCTGAAAGTACTTTTTTGCCCTCAAAGAGATAAGTATCCAAAATTTGTTTCTTTACGTCGGCGAGTTGTTCTTCGGTTGGCATTGTTTGAGCAGTATACTCTATTTGGAGCCCACCGGTCATATCAATACCGAGATTCTTTGGAGCAAAGAAAAAGACAACGACAGAGAGCAAGATCAAAGAACTCGAAATAGTATAAAATATTTTCCTATTATTAATAAAATGCATACAGAAGAAATTTAAAAAACTTTGTGCGGGGAGTGTACGATTTTTATCCCAAATCGCAAGCAAATATTCTTGCGCTCAAGGATTTTTTCTCTCTAGATACTTCCGAGCTAAAAAAGTCGCAATACTTTGTTTGCTTTCAGCTCTATAACACCCAGCTTGATGAGTTCTTGTAAAATACGTACTGTCGCCTCGACATCGTAGATAGCACTATGAGCTCCTTCAAAAAAATCACCAAAGAGTTTCCGATGGAGTTCATTGAGTTTTGGAAATTTGTATCCTACACCACGTCCTGGAAAGGCACAAAACTCCACTGTTTCTTTCATTGTACAAAGAGTTTTCTTGGGACTATAATCCCCTTTTCGATTGAGTCTCTCAAGTTCATAATTGATGACACTCTCATCATATTCGATATTATGACCTATGACAAAATCAGCACCATTAAGATATCCAAGAAATCGATTCATACTTTCACCAATAGCAGGCTTGTCAGCAACATCTGCATCATAGATTCCGTGAACCTGACTCGATCCAAAAGGAATAGAAATAGGCGGCTTCACATATTCATCAATCCGGTCAATCTCGGTCAAAATCTTATCGTCTCCGAGCTCAAGAAGTATCCCAGAAAACTGTACGATATAGGGCTGAATCTCTAGAGGGCCTTCCCTCTCCACAAAACCAGTCGTTTCAGTATCAAAGACAAATATTTGCATGGCGGCATTGTATCAAAAACAGAGAGAATGCAAAAAATTTTGATTTTTGCTCTGACCTCCTATAATCCCTCAAGCAAATGATATGCCATCATAGCTCAGTTGGTAGAGTGCAGCCATGGTAAGGCTGAGGTCTCGGGTTCAAATCCCGATGGTGGCTCCATTTTCAATTTTCATCATCTAGTATATCGTCAAGACCCGAAAAAGAGCTAAAGATAAGGCTCTTTTTTGGTATTTACCTGAAGTTTAATTGTAATAAACACAAGTATAAATCTTATGATTTTGTTGAAGAAAAATTACAACTTAAAGTTAGGGGTACCTATATTAGGCAACTGTGGTATTATAGTGTTCTTCACTAAATTTGCTGCCTGGTACTTCTCTGATACCTTGAAACAAGCCATACCTATGTTGAGTTTCCCACGTATTAGTGTTCCGTTCATCTTATTTATAGTGCCTGTTTTTATTTGTATTAAGGACTGGCTCGTTGGATATTTCTTGAGAGCTAAATCTAAATATTTCATAGCCTCTTGAAAGAGTTGAGCCCCCGCAAGTGTTCATGCTAAGTTCGGATTTGCTGCTTTAATCAATGTAAGAATTGTAAGTGCCAAGTTATCAGATTTGCTTTTTGCATCCTGGATTGCAGCATCAAGTCCATTGTTCTGGAAAAAATCAAAATTATTCTGTATTGCATCGTCTACTCCACAGTTTGCTAACTCACGAAACTTGATTAGCAGGTTAATAGTTTGTTGCTGTAAGTTTGCCTGTGATGCTTTCATTGCAGGATCATCGACAGCGTTAACAGGTGCTTCTGCTGCACAAAATTGTACCAGAGATTCATTTCAAAGTTCCGTGCATGCCTCTTCTAGTGTTTCTGAACAAATCATTTCTGGTGTTTCAAATTCCTGAGTTAAGCTATGGATTTCTTCTCCGAGAGAAGCAGCGTCGTCAGAACAAAATTTATCACCTGCAAACAAGTTCTGAAAGAAAGTATTGATTTTAGCATGAATGGGTGATGAGGGGTCAAGGTCTGATACTGAGATAGTGACACTGCTACTATTTACACAGTGTTGTGTTCTTTTGACTCCAAGAATATTGGTGGTCGTTGTAGTAATAGTATAGTCAGCTTCCACCTTTCTCACACCGAGAGCCTCACAACTCATAGTTGTTTCTAGAGGACGTGTAGTAGGTTCTGGTTGAGTCGTTGGAGATGGCTCTGTGGTTTGGGAAGGCTGAGAACAGACAAGTTCTGGTTCTCACCAGGCACACATGTAGTAGGGACATTCCTGATTAAATTGTTTACACTCTTCTGGGGGTATTTCTCACTGACTTGGATCATTATTATAATATCCTCATCTTTTATCCGATAAATACGTACATTTTTGATTAGCCTTGAGTAATTCTCACTCATTCGTTCTATCTTCTGATCCGCAAAGAATAGTAGTAGAAGCATTATCATCCCTATCAGGATATGATATATCTCATACATCTTCGCAAGGATATAGTCATAGCTTCACATCTTCTTTTTTACTTGGACATACAATAAAAGTAATAGGGGTATTTTCCGAACAATCAAGCACAGTATATTGAGGAAGATTCCCCACAAATTTTCACCGCATAGCCCAACGCATTCTCAATAAGGCGCGATCGAGTTTTGTTTGAGGATCAGGGACAAAATTAATAGTTTGAGCACCGGTAATAGTTACATTTCAAGTATATCATTGTTGAGCAAGATTCCTAGAAAGATTATTCGCATGTACAAGAGCATCATTAACATTATCAAAACCAGAACACCTATAGTCTTCAATGTTAATATTAGGACAAGTGGGCGCAACTGAAACAATATTTTCAGCTTCTCTAAAAGTCAATCATTCATCTCAAGGAGACCCATGCCTATCAAGCTTAACTTCAAGTGTCTCACATCAACATAATTGTTGTTTCAAGCCACCAGTAAGAATTCACATTAAATATTCTTTTATTGGCATAGAAAATGCTCGCTTCCCTTGTTCTTTTGCAACACTTCGAGCTTTATCACATTCTTGCTTCAAAACAGGATCATCTGTGTTATATACACACAAAAAACATGCTTGCCCACCACTTGTCCCAGATGGCTCTGTGGTTTGTGGGAGAGAAGTAGTCTCCAGTGGATATACATGTGTTGTGTAGAGAGGATATTCTGTAGTACTAGTTGAGTATGTCGTAGAAGGTACACCTGTATCTTGCACAGTATCGGAGTTGTAGTCTGTCGTGTAGGAAGAAGTTGTCTCTGAACTAAAGAAAGAAGAAGAGAGAAATCCTGTTTTCCCTCTCAGCAGAAGTGAAAGTACGAGGGCTCATCCGATAATACCGACGGAGAGGAAGATTTTTGTGGTGGGTTTCATAAAATATGAGTTTAAAGGGTGTATTTATAGTCGGATAAGTGTTGTACCTGGGACAGGCGCTGATGGGCAGTTCACGATGAATGTTTCTATACCAGACTTGATTGTCACAGACGCGGTTTTTGTCCCATTGGTACTGTAGGTCTTAGAAAAAGATGAAGCTGTCGAGGTTAGACTCTCTGATCCTGTCCATTTGTAGGTATAGGTTCCATTTCCTCCTGTTGGTGCCACAGACCAATATACGAGCTTGGGTTGAGTAGATGTACCATATTTATAGGTACATGTCGCTGAAAGAGGGGTAGGTTTTGGTACAGTGATTTCATGAGTACATGTTGCCGTTTTGGTCTCTACTCATGACTCAACGGTGATTGTTGCTGTCTTGACTCATTTACTCGTATAAGCCCTCTGTGCTATTGCTTCAGTGCCATTGAGGGATTCTGTCCCAGACCATACGTATGAATATCCCCCATTTCCTCCAGAAACATTTGCGAGCCATTGAATGGTATTTATGTTGAGTTGCTTAGGGGAACAGGTCACGGATAATGGAGTACCGTTATTTGGTGCGACAAATCGGACTATCACAGAAGCCCATACTGCGACACCAGAGGCGTTATATGCCATATATTTGATTTTCGTAGAGCATCATTCTTGAGCATAGGTTCCCTCGATAGTGTAACTTCCATTATTATTTGAACCTATTTGATTACTGCCAGACTTGAGAACCATGTTGTTGTTGAGACCACAACCATTATTACCATAGAAACTCGCCACATAACGAGTGGCTCCAGTAGCTGCCCAACGGATAGTAGCCGTTGATCCTGTTGCTATCTTGATTTCTTTGCTGTTATTAGGACCATAGATAAAAGCACTCATTGTAGCATTTTTGTATTCATCTGTTGTTGCTGCAAGAACAGATGAATAGAGAGAAGCTGAAATAGTTGGAAACTTATAAGTTGCTTGCTGAGTACCTGATGTGACCGTGACTGAGACAGTTTTTGTACCAGTAGTCATGTAGACTTGTTTGAGAGTATTGGAAGTAGTATTGATAGGGCTACTATTCTCTGACCAAGAATAAGTATATATACCGTTCCCGCCTGCTGGTTTTGCAGTAAATACAGTTGACTGCCCTATTTTAGGTGCGGCATTAGAAATAGTTCCGATGAGGGTAAGCGGTTTAATACATTTTTTAAGCAAATAGGTATACATAGTATCACTACACTCATACGCCATAGCATAAGCGCTATCTGTCGTGCAAGATGAAATATCTCATTGTGCCGCATTGCATACTGTTCCAGAAAAAGTATCATCTCATACTGCAGGAGTCAGTGGTTTACAAGTGTAAGTAGTCCCAGCTATATCAAATTTTCATGATATTTTGCGTGTCGCTCGATCATAGATCAAACGTACATTATCGGAAGCGAGACGAAATTGTGATTCAAGAGCAGGATTTGTAAAAGTGAAGTCAATACTGACAGAATCTTTCACAGAAGTAATATTTTGAGCCGATTGTGTAGTAAGTGGTGCAGGAAGAGCAGATTCTGGTTCTTTTGTGTAAACATATGACACTGCACAATCACTGATACATGTACCATTTTGCAATCGATACCCTTCCTGACAAATACCATTATTACAATCAGGATAATTGGTCATCCCATTAGCACATATAGTAGCATTATCTCATAAAATTGAGGAACGTAAATTGGTATACTGTCAGGATAATATCACTACAGTACCGAGAACTCAAAGAGCTAACAATCAAAGAAAAATGGGACGCTTTTTCATAAAAATAGTGAGAAATAAATACCAAATATTGGTATAACTATACTACTATAACTAAAGAATGAGTCAAATTTGCGTTCAGTATAAAGTCCTTGACATTAAGCATTAAAACATTCAATAGAACAATAAAAATAGCTACTATATAATTCCATTTCCTGAAAAACATTACAGAAAGAACAAAATTACATTTTTTACAAAATATTTGACAAGTAATAAATTATATGATTTAATATGATTGTTGAACTGTTTTATGTGTCACCATACGTCCTAACAATAGATACGTTTTTGCACACTCTCTCTATCCTCGGATAGTACAGAATGCAGGAGCTGGTGAATCTCCCAAAAGCACCGTAGGAAATGGTTCAACATGAGATGCTAGTATGGAAAGTATCTTCGAACCTCTTTTTTTGCCAATCGTCGCCGAACACATTGTGTGACAGAGGGAGCAAAAGGAGAGGTTCTTTT
>CAZFTF010000007.1:0-45553 GCA_964521495.1 uncultured Candidatus Peribacteria bacterium
AATTTATTATGGATTTATCCAAGAATACAAAACGATGAATGCAATGAAAGGCAGATAGATGAGGGCTTGGATGACCAGCCCCTCACGGGTATATGAATGATGTCATCAATAAAACTGTTATTCCAGATCCTGAAAGATTTGATACAGTGAGGCGTATGTGGGACCTGATGCTCACTGGTATAAATTCTGTTCAAGATATTGCAAATATAGCCAACGACGAATGGGGGTTTCAGACGGTGAGAAAGAAAAAAGTATGAGGGTCCCCTATATCCATCAGTACATTGAATCATATATTCCATAATCCGTTTTATAAGTGAGTCATCAGATTCAAAGGTACAATAAAACAAGGAGTTCATCAAGCTATGGTAACCCCTGCAGAGTTTGAGAGAGTACAGATGCTCCTCTCTGGAGAAAATAGTACATCCAAAGAACGCTCACAGTGTCATCATTCGGCGTTTACTGGGTGTATACAGTGTTGAGTATGTGGCTGTGCTATCACAGCGGATTATAAATACAAAACACAGAAAAATGGCAATAAACATGAATATGTCTATTACTGCTGTACTCATAAAAGAGATACAAAGACATTTCGTTGTTCTCAGAGAAAATCTATCAATGAGAAAGATCTCGAGAAGCAGATTGTAGAGATATTGTCGTGAATACAGATACACCCACGATTCGTGGAGCTAGCAAAGAGAATTATTCGAGACAAACACCAGGACGAAATAGTTGCTGAACTCAGCATCAGAAATCGCCTAGATACTGAAATCGGCAAAGAAAATGCTCAGCTTGGGAGATTGCTTCCTCTCCTCCTCGATGAATCTATTTCAAAAGAAGAATATGATACTCAGAAAGCGACTATTAAAAAGAGAATCGAGATACTCCACTCTCAGAAGACAATTCAAAAGGATAATACATTTAATTGGATAGATATAGTGGAGAATACTCTCGTCTTTGTGAGTACTGCTCGTGAGGCTTTTATGTCTGGAGATATAGAGAAGAAGAAGGTAATTTTCAAAGCTCTTGGCTCGAACCTTATCCTCTTGGATGGTAAGCTCAGTATTGACCTACATTCTTGGTTTGTACCATTCAAAAAATACAATTCTCTTCAATACGGATGAATACATCGGCTCGAACCTGTCAAAAAAAGCACCAGTATCAAAAATACTAGTGCTTTATCGACTCAATCTTCAATTTGGCTCCCCGGGTAGGGATCGAACCTACGACCAATTGGTTAACAGCCAACTGCTCTACCGCTGAGCTACCGAGGAACTGGGGCATTGTAGGGAGAGTTGCTTTTTTGTCAAAAAATTTGTCAAAAAAACTCCCACCTTTTCGGATGGGAGTTTTTGGTACCGTGAGAATATATTCTATTCATCATCTTCTTCGAATTTCACACCTCGCTCAGCACGAATCTTTTCTGTAATATTCGTAGGTACTGGAGCATAATGAGAAAACTCCATCGCGTAGGTAGCACGACCTTGAGAGTTTGATCGGAGAGCTGTAGAGTATCCAAACATTTCTGAAAGTGGGATAAATGCAGCAATAATTTTTGCCATACCTCGATCGCTCATTTCATTGATTTGTCCTCGTTTTCCATTGACGTCACCGAGGATATCACCCATGTACTCCTCTGGGGTATTGATTTCTACCTTCATGATAGGTTCGAGAAGGATAGGCTTAGCTTTCTTAGATGCTTCACGGAAACACTTGCTCGCTGCAATACGGAATGAGAGCTCATTTGAGTCAACATCATGGTAAGAACCAAATGTCAGCGTTGCTTGTACATTCACGAGTGGGTATCCTGCGATAACTCCTCGAGCATAGGAAGCATTGAGTCCTTTTTCGACACCAGGAATAAATTCTCGTGGAATCACGCCTCACTTGATCTCATCAATAAATCGATTTTCACCTTTGTATTCTTCTGGTGAAGCCTTTCTCATATCTTCTGTAATAGGCTCAAACGTGATGATAACGTGACCAAATTGTCCACGACCACCTGTTTGCTTCTTGTAAGAATATTCTTGATCTTTGACGGATTGAGTAATAGTCTCACGATACGCTACTTGTGGAGCACCTACATTACATTCTACTTTGAACTCACGACGCATACGATCGACAATAATATCGAGATGGAGTTCTCCCATACCTGCGATAATTGTCTGACCTGTTTCTGCATCAGAACGAATACGGAATGATGGATCTTCTTCAGCGAGCTTGTTCAATGCGATACCCATTTTTTCTTGATCTGCTTTTGATTTTGGTTCTACAGAAACAGAGATAACTGGCTCTGGGAAATCAAGAGAGAGGAGCTTGATAGGATGAGCTTTGTCACAAAGCGTATGACCTGTCTTCGTCTCTTTGAGACCGATAACTGCTGCGATATTACCTGCAGTAATTTCAGTCACTTCTTTTCGGTTATTTGCGTGCATTTCTACGATACGACCGATTCTTTCTCCTTCGCCATTGTTTGCATTGTAGACAGCAGTACCAGACTTGAGTACACCAGAATATACACGAACGAATGTGAGACGTCCAACAAATGGATCCGTCATAATCTTGAACGCAAGTGCAGAAAGTGGCTCTGTATCAAGTTGTTTGAATTCTATTACTTTTGTATCATCGTCTGGATCAGTACCAGCGATTTTACCAGCATTGATATCAAGAGGAGATGGGAGATAATCTACAACTGCATCGAGTATTCTCTGTACTCCCACATTTGCAAGAGCTGATCCACAGAAAAGTGGGACAAGATTGCTAGAAATAACACCCTTACGGATGCCTGATTTGATTTCTTCAATTGAGAGCTCTTCACCTCCGAGATATTTGTCCATCAGTGCCTCATCTTGTTCAGCTGCTTTTTCGATAAGCTCAAGTCGTGCCGCTTCTGCTTTTGCTCGCATATCTTCTGGAAAAGGAAGCTCGTATTGTTCGAGACCCATATTTCCTCTGAATCCGTATGCCTTCATCTCGACAAGGTCGATCACTCCATGAAATTCATTTTCGCGACCAATAGGAAGTTGTGCTGCGATAACTTTGTTACCAGCGAGACGCTTCTTGATAGATTCGTAAGTCATATCAAAATCTCCTCCAGTTTTATCCATCTTGTTTGCAAATGCAATTCGTGGAACACCATACTTGTCTGCTTGCTTCCAAACAGTTTCTGATTGAGGCTCTACACCCTGTGATCCATCAAATACGACAACTCCACCATCGAGAACACGCATAGAGCGCTCTACTTCGATAGTAAAGTCTACGTGACCTGGAGTATCGATAATATTGATATCAAGTCCTTTCCAAGAAGTCTTGGTAGCAGCAGCAGTAATAGTGATACCGCGTTCTTGTTCTTGTTCCATCCAGTCCATGGTAGCAGCACCATCATGTACTTCACCGATTTTGTGAGTTTTACCAGAATAAAAAAGAATACGCTCAGTGGTAGTAGTTTTACCAGCATCAATATGCGCGATAATACCGATATTACGGACTTTTCGCTGCTTGTCTTCAGTTGCAGACATAGGAAAGAAATGAAAAATAAAATTTGTCCGCCGGAGCGGAAAACACAGGTATTGTATGAAAAAACAAAGAGAGTCAATTTTCTTTGTATCAAAAGATGTTATACGATACTTGACATATATATTTATGTTATATAGTAACCTTAATAATTATGCCTACTACTATTTTAGAAATGACTGAAGATGAAGTACAAGAAGCTCTCAATGGAAATGAGGAGTTATTTAACCAACTCATTCATAGAAATAGAAGAAGGCTTATGGTAGTTTTACAAAGACATGGCACATCAGCAAATGATATCGAAGATTGTGTACAACATGCCTGCATGAGACTCTGGGAATATAAAGGCAAGGTGCAGCCATATAACTCCGCTGTATTCAGCTGGATCTGTACCACTGCTCTCAATAGGGCAAAAACACTACATCGAAAAACAAAACGTGAGGAACTCATCTGAGATGCTGCAAAATTAGATAATATGGTGGAACCAGTGGAAGATATGCGTCCAGATGAAAATCGCATCCCCAATCTCCATGCAGCTATTACAAAATTACAAGAACCTTATAGATCTATCATACTCATGCAACTTGCTGGATCTTCTTATGAAAATATGGCAGAACATTTTGGTTGCCCAATAGGTACTATTATGAGTCGTCGTTCAAGAGCAGTGGAGATATTGGGGAGGGAAATGAAAAAAGTCAATTTTAAGAAGAAAATATCTTAAATATTTGCAAATATATAAATAATTGTTATAATATATAATATTTATTAGTATATTTTATGAACATACTTCCTTGAACTACCGGCATAATAAATCAACCAGATACTATTCTTACAGCTACCTGAGAACATCCTGCGACAAGAACTGCGCAAGTATTAGCGTCCCCTTATCTTGCCCCTCATGATGTAGAAAACATGGAAGCTGAAGAGGTAATAAATGCACTTGGTATGATACTTGAGGCTCAAAGCAGAAATGATACAGGTTCCCTAAAACAATATCTTGAGGAATTTTCTGGTATTCTCGCTACCTTTTGAGATCGCAGAGAACAGATACTTTCATGCTGTGAGCGCGATCAGGCATCTGTTGATTTATATATAGGAAATAGACATATAGAAACTGGAGATGTGCTTGTGATGCTCTGAATATGTAAACTCTGCAGATGAATTGGAAAAGCTACTCATACGAATCTTCCAGATAAGCGAAAACAATTGCAACCTTTTATTGAAGCAGGGTTATCAGTTATAAGAGATAAAGAAAAATATCCAGATATGGCATCTATATTATCTCTTTGCAAGATACAGCAACCTGCTTTATAAAACAAAATAAATACACATACTATTATATTTTGTAGGTCTTCCAGAAATCCGTCCGAAATTTCTCATATTCCCCTCTTTGAATCGCTTCTCGTGCTCGATCGCAGAGTCGCATCAAAAATTCAGTATTATGCATTGAAAGTAATATTTGCCCGAGGAGTTCATCAGCGTGCATGAGATGACGGAGATATCCGAGAGTATAGTTTTCACTCACTGATGTTTCAAGTCCTGGAGCGACTGGGATTTTTTCCATTGAGCCATCAAGAGAACTGCGATTAATTTTAAGATATCCCTCTGAAGTGAAAACTTCACCATGTCGTCCGAGTCTGGTTGGGAGAACACAATCAAACATATCCACTCCCCTTGCAATCGCTTCGACCAGATCCTCTGGTGTACCGACACCCATGAGATAGTGTGGTTTTTCTTTTGGTAATTCTGGGGAAATAACATCGAGCATATCAAGCATATCTTTTTTGGTCTCCCCTACTGAGAGTCCGCCAATAGCAATTCCGAGTGTCGGAAGTGAACCAATAAATCGTGTTGATTCAACTCGTAAATCAGGATACGTGACTCATTGAATAATTGGAAACAGTGTTTGTTCGTGGAGTCATTGTGCATTTCGTTCGATAGCTAAGTCCTGCCAACGCTCAACACATCGCTCTGCCCATCTATGGGTCCTATCAAGAGCCTCACGAGCACGGGATTTTGAAGCGTCGCCTGCTGCGACATCGTCAAAAGCCATAATAATATCCGCACCCAATTCCGATTGTATTTCCATCGCTTTCTCTGGCGTGATATAGTATTTATCTCCATTGAGGTGTGATTGAAACTCGACGCCATCATCATCAGTCTTGATAAGTGGTTGTCCACCATTGCGAGGATTCCCAAGTGAGAAAACCTGAAATCCACCACTATCTGTGAGAATCGGGAGATTCACATTCATGAATTTGTGAAGTCCGCCCATCTTAGCAATCGTCTCAGATCCTGGCCGCAGCATCAGGTGATAGGTATTACAGAGCATTATCGTCGTCCCCATCTGCGCTATCCCCTCTCGTGTGATTCATTTAATTGTCCCAGCAGTTCCCACTGGCATAAAGACAGGAGTTTGAACAGTTCCGTGAGGAGTTTGAAGTGTACCGGCTCGTGCAGAGCCATCGGTCGCTGTGATGTCAAAAGAAAAAGAAGTCATAAAAATCCCCACCATATTAGAGAGTGGGGAGGGAAAGTCAAAATTTGAATATTTTACACCGTATACTGCACTGCTTCTCTGAGACTAAAAAAGTGAAAAATCAGGAATCCAGAAGCGACGAGGAGGACGAGGATACCGATCATCAGAATTGTGGAGAGGATACGCTCTTTATTGAGTTTTTGTTCGATTTCCTTCTTTGCCTCAATCATAAGATCCATATCGTGCATACGATTATGGTGAGCTTCTTCGAGAGCAAGGAGTGACTTTTTGTGTTCGAGTTTTGGGACAGAATGAGCGAGTTCTCACTCCATTTTCCCTATCTTAAATGTGAGCTCTTGGATAATCATATCCTTTTCTTTGATAATCGTCTCAATGGCACGAAGAATTTCATTTTGTGATTCTCGTGGATCGTATCCTATTGCCGGAGAGAGTGTTGGCTTTGGAGCGATGACTTCATAGTCTTTTTGCTCTCCGCCACCAGCTTGGTATTTTTTGACATCATCTGCGTGGAGCATGATGATTTTTCCCTCACGCTTTGCACGAATTTTACCAGCCGCGATATAGCGGTCTATGGTACGGGTCGATACGCCGAGCATCTTGCTTGCCTCATCACGAGAAGTAGTATACGCCATAAGAAAAAGAATATCTTACGATTGTAATACTCTGAGAATCATTTCAAGAAAAAAGACTTGCCAAATACAAAAGCAAGGATGGAGTATTATTTTAAAAGAGCAAGTACTGCCTCTCGGGTTCACGGAACAAGAACTCGATACACTTTTCAATCAAGAACAATAGTCTCTGGCTGTAAATCTTTTTTTGAATACCATCGCCCCTCTTTTTCTGATGCATATACAGCAGAGCTCTTGCTGTGGAGTCGATAGAGAAAGAGATAATCTACCATTGCTTGTGTTCAGATATAAAACGGATACTCTCGAACTATTTTTTGGTAGTCGACAATCTCCCCATGAATATCGAGCCAATCTCCAGGAGTGACTGGTAAATCGATTCCTACTTCTTCCCACAGTTCGCGAAGTCCTGCATGGCACATATTTACGTCTGTTGGTTTCCATTTCCCCCCTGGTGGCACGAGCGCTCCGATGCGATTATTGCATACAAGAAGTGTCTCTTTCATAGTTGGTGAAAATATTCCGACTGTTGCTGTAGAAAATTCTAGAGAATGTTTTGATTGAGCATTTCAGTTAGACATACTGACAAAAATTACTATACTGCTCTCTATATTGTGTATTTAACAAAATTTGTCAAATGTTTATTGATGCTGTAAATATTCGCTTTCGAGCGGGAAATGGAGGAAACGGTATCGTCTCATGGCGTCATGAGGCACGTATTGCAAAAGGGGGGCCTTTTGGTGGTAATGGAGGACGAGGTGGTGATCTCATTGCCATCGCTGATCCAAATATCAATACACTCAGTAATTTCCGATATATCAAAGAAGTCGCTGCAGAAGATGGAGAACGTGGCTGAACCAAATGTATGAATGGTCGAGATGCAGAGGATCGTATCGTGAAGCTCCCAGTCGGGACACTGATTTATGATATGGAAGGAAATCTCCTGCATGACCTGGATAAGATTGGTGAAAAAGTCCGTCTCTGTCTCGGAGGACGAGGAGGATTTGGAAATGCTCACTTCGCTTCTGCGACTCGACGAAGTCCATCATTTGCAGAAAATGGAGACACCGGAACGGCACTAGAGGTACATCTCGAACTCAAACTCGTCGCTGATATCGGTATTATCGGTGTCCCTTCTGCGGGGAAATCTACACTGATTTCTTGTGTTACACAAGTCCGTCCAAAAATTGCTGATTATCCTTTTACGACTCTCATCCCCAATCTCGGTGTGATGGAATACAAAGGCAAAACTATGGTGCTCGAGGATGTCCCAGGACTTATCGCGGGAGCTCATACAGGTGCTGGTCTTGGAATAGAATTTCTGAAACATATCGAGCGAACTCGTGTCCTCTGTCATCTATTGGATGCTGGAAAATATGAAGACTGTATCGCTGACTATGACACTATTCGAGAGGAGTTATGATTTTTTAATCCTGCGCTTCTCAAAAAAGAAGAGATTATTGTCCTCTCAAAATGTGACCTTCTCGATGAAGATATGGTCGCTGACCTCAAAAAACAACTCGAGAAAAAGACTGGGAAGAAAGTCTTCCCTATCTCAGCACCTATCGGCATGGGAATAGAAGAACTCCAAAATGAAATGCTCAAATATCTCCCTATTGCAGAGGAAATTATTGAAGAAGAAACCGTTGTTATCGATCTCGCGAACAGGAAAGATCCAAATGATTTCGTTGTGACTCATGAAGGCGAACATGTATACCGTGTGACTGGTGAACGTATCGAACAAATTGTTCGTATGACCCCCCTGAAATATCCAGAAGCCGTCGATCGCGTGTGGGATGTGATGACCAAGAGAAAAATATTGAATGAAATCCTCCGACAAGTCGTCAAAAATAGCCCACCAGAAGAAGCAGAGACTTATGAAAATCTCCGTGACCTCAGTCATATATGGTATTCTGTCGATGGTAAAATCCTTATCGGTGAAGCGGTATTTAATTTCCGGGATTTCCGTTAAATCATTCCTACTTACTCATTTCGGCGATTATCTGATCCATCATAAGAGCAGCTGGAAGCCTCTCGCCTTCAAGTGGTACAAAATAATCTCCTACGATTCTCGTCGGATCAGCTGATACTGAAACGCCCGCCGCGTCTATCATTTCTTTGTCGTTGAGATTGTCACCTATTGCAAGCACTTCATGTTCCTCAAGGCCAAGATAGTCTCTGAAGGCCGTTAAACCAACAGCTTTATTTTGGATATCCTTTACTCCAATATCATAAGCTTCACCGTTCCAGAGGCAATACAGGTCATCCTTTTCTCCCACAATATCCTCAATCTCTTGAACTCTATCCTCACAATGTATCGTGATAATAAGCTCTTTTGGTTCAAATCCTTTTACTGATTCATATCGTTCTTCTATTCCACGAAGTTTCAAAAAAACATCTTGCAAATATTTGAAGCTATTAACATGCTGGATAAGCTCCCCCTGGTACCATGTCGCACTTCCATTTTCATAGGTGATGCTCGTAAAGGAGAGGATATCTCGAAAAACATCCTGCAACATATAGAGACCTCGACCAGAATTGATATTAATGAGGAATCCGAGTTCTTTCAGTTTCTTAATTTGTTCAATCTGTTCCGGTGCAATATGTTTGGTTTCAAGCGTGGTAATACCATCAGCTTGTTTAATCTTTGTCCCGCGTTTGACGAGTACGCCATCAACATCAAAGACAATCAGCTTAATATCTTTCAAAATATCTTTTGAGAGTTCTTCAATCGGTTTCATATTTGAATACTTAAGAATAAAATCGTACGCCACGATTCTATGTTTTTTTTTGAGACGTCAAATACTGTATGAAGCCTATTGTCTTAAATCTTGTAATAATAACGCGGAATATATTCTAACAGGTACTAAATTTTACACACTACCCCTTCACACTCGAGATTTCGGTGTGGGTTTTTCTTGCAGAGTTTACCAGCGACGACGTCGTAGATGTCTCCAGGTGCTGGATGTTCAATAGCTGTATTTGCCAAACTAGGGAGTTCTTTGAGCCCTGATTTCAATGCTTCCATAGATTCGAGTTCTCCATGGACGAGGAAAATCTGCTTTGGATTTCCACAGTTCCCAGCATATTCGAGGAGACCATGACGATCAGCATGACCAGAGAAGGCATTGAAGATGGAAATTTGTGAGCGCACGGTCTTTTTTTCATCATGAATTGTGACCTCCTTTTGTCACTCTACGAGTTTTCGACCGAGCGTATTTTCTGCCATAAACCCGATAATGAGGAGGAGATTTCTCTCATCTTCGATATTATTGGCAATATGGTGGACGATACGTCCATACTCGCACATTCCGGAAGCTGCTATGACAATCGCTGGATACGTGATTTTATCAAGCCCTTTTGACTCTTCGACACTGCGAGTAAATCGAATTCCATCACCCTCGAGGAATGGGTAAAGTCCCTCTCCATTAGCATTCAGAAGCTCTTCATCGAAACACTCTGGATGAATACGGAAAATATCCGTTGCGCTCGTCGCCAGTGGTGAATCAACATAGATAGGAAGTTTCATGATTTTCCCCTGATGCATCAAGAGTCGTAATACGTAGAGAATTTCCTGTGTTCGCTCTACAGCAAAAGCAGGAATAAATATCTTTCCTCCGCGCTCGACCGTATCGTTGATAACTTTCGTGAGTTTTTCTTCAACTTCAGCGAGCTCATCGTGAAAACGATTTCCATAGGTTGATTCCATCAGGAGAATATCGATATCCTTGAGCTGAACTGGTTCACGTAGAATCGGGAGATGCTTGCGTCCGAGATCACCTGAGAAACAAAATCGTATATGTTCACCAGTTTCCTTGTCATCTATTTCCCATTCTTCAAGTGCTGACCCGAGAATATGCCCAGCATCGTGAAATGTCACGAAGACGCCCACATCGAGTGGGATTTTTTGTCCGTATCCAACAGATCGGAGCTGTGTAACGGTTTGAAGTGCATCATCTTCTGTATAGAGAGAAGGTATATTTTTTCCTTCTTTTTTTGAGAGGTATTCTGCATCGTGGACCTGGATACGAGCACTGTCCTGGAGCATGATTCCACAGAGATCTCGTGTCGCATGGGTACAATAGATAGGTCCTGTGTATCCATTTTTTACAAGAAGCGGAAGAAGTCCAGCATGATCAATATGGGCATGGGAGAGAATCACGGCATCCAGTTTTGTGACATCAATCGGCAGATATCGGTTCGCCTCGTCTGATTCTTTGCGGCGTCATTGAAACATACCACAATCAAGAAGATAGGTTTTGCCATTGACCCGGAGAAGGTGCTTGGAACCTGTGACGGTCTGAGCTGCTCAGATAAACTCTAATTGCATACAAGAAAAATAGAAAATAAAATTTTACTCCTTCAGTATACCCGAAATAAAAATCAAATGCAAGCAGTAAAAAAACTTTTTCTTTCTTTCCCACAAATACATCCCACAAAATACTATTATACCATAAAGGGGTGAATTGGGAGAAAAATCTCTTGTAATCAGAAAAGAAATATGATACCATAGAAATATGCCAGAAACTCTCACAGAAACATCTCAGTACGAAAGACAAAATGCCGTTATCAGTTACTGCTTCTTGGGTATTTTTATACTCCTCTCACGACAAGAGCGATTTCGGAGTCGTTTTGTCCGTAGTCATGCCAGAATCGCCACAATAATTCATTTCCTTTTTCTCGTTCTGGTTGTAGCAATGATATTTTCGAGAAATTTTGGATCGATGCTGATATTTGATTTTTCTCTCTCAAATATAGCCTATTTTATAGGCTTTGCTCTCCTTTTTTCGAGTTTAGGTATCGGTATTATTCGAGCACTTCAAGGGAAGTCTCCTAGTATTCATATCACAGCGCTTTCTCTCAAAGAAATCGCATATCACGTGACACCAACAGGAGTGAATACCATTGAAAAAATCCCCATGGCACTCTCTCATATCCCCCTTATTGGAAATATGATAGCAGCCAAATATGGCCCAGTATTTTATAGTGGTGAACGATTTGCAACCTGGTCTCTCTTGGCTGGAATATGCTTACTCTGGATTGACCCAAGCATGACGCTCACTATCATAGTTTGATCGCTGGTAGTCGTATGGATTATTTACCAGAGTATCTCTCTTGCGATCGATGGTTCTATATCACTCCTTGGTGACTATCTCCCAACATCGAAATCAGTCCATATTTTTCTCTTCACACTCTTTGTCTACACCAAACATCTTTTGACTCATAGTCATGGGGCACTTCCTCATTGGTGAAAAATTACTCATCAAATCTCTGAAACCTATATCGAAGAAAAGAATGAAAAAGTCGGTGAAATAGTGGCATTTCCTCTTGTAAATATCCCCTATCTCATCAAAAATATTCACACCGCTCCTGTTCGATCAGAAGTCCTCCAGTGATGTCTTGTGACGCTCTTGTTTACTCTAAGCGTTCTTCTCGTTTCTCCGTCTTTTATATTTCTTGTTCTCTTTGCGAGCTACACGGGTTTTCTCTCTCTCCGCTATCAGCATTCTCTCGCTATACCAGGTGTCAAAGAAGTTGCAAATCTTATCATCAAATTCCTCAATTGGTATTCTGCAAAATCCCAAAAACAAACTTCATCATTTACTTCATAATACTCTATTATGCAAAAACTCGTTCGTACCATTATACAATCTGTACTCTTTGAAAATAAATCACCTTCTCTCGAGGATCTCAAAAATATACCCGTACAAATACCAGAAACAGTCCTTCCAGTATTTGTCACACTCTACGATGGCAAAGATATCGTAGGCAGCTCAGGAAAACTCTATCCTACGAAAATGAGCTTTCTCGAAGAACTCATAGATAATACTCAGAATGCCCTCCAAGATCCTCGTTTCACGGACTACAGAACCAATCCTGAGAAAGCAAGAAATCTCACCTATAGAGTTGATACTTTTGATGCCAATAGTCGAAGAATGCTTCACCACCCTGATGATATTGATACAAAAATTGAGGGTATGATCCTTATTTGTCGCAAACAAAATAAAGTTGGTGTGATTCTCCCACATATGCTTCCTGAAACACTTTCTGGAGAAGATATCTATCACACTCTCGTCAAAAAGGTAAATCTCAATCTCCATGATATTGGCAAATGAGACCTCATTCTCTATGGTCTCAAGACACATATATTTCAGGATTAAAAGAAAGTTCTCCGGAAAATACAAAAAAATCTTGCAATTTATAATTTGGTTTTATAATCTCCCTACAAGTTATGGGTGTGTACCCTGTTTGCAGATGCACTGACATCGAAATGAGATTCACTCATTTCTCATAGTTAGCCCGCGTCTCTGATAAGGACGAGTCCCTGGTGAGTGGTAGAATATATGGGTGTGTAGCTCAGTTGGTTAGAGCGCGTCTCTGATAAGGACGAGGTCCCTGGTTCAAATCCAGGCATACCCACCATTTGTTTTTGAGTTGAAATAGCCCTGTCGGGAAGTGGCGCAATTGGCTAGCGCACGCGCTTTGGGAGCGCGGGGTTGCAGGTTCGAGTCCTGTCTTCCCGACCAGATATAATAATCAAGATTCCATCTTTTTTATTTCTTCTTTTTTATCTAAATTCGTTTACGAATTTTTGGCCCCATCGTCTAACGGTCAGGACAGCTGGTTTTCATCCAGTAAACCGGAGTTCGATTCTCCGTGGGGTCACCAAAATACTGTAAATCCGCATAAGCGGATTTTTTGATGGAAAAAATAGAAAAACATATACTATATCTTTGCATGTCTCACAAAAAACACCATTTCAGAACAATAGCTATTGCTATCCTCGTGATAGCGAGTTTTTCTGTGGGTATTTTGACTGGGTTTTTTATCTTTACTGCCCCGAAACAACCAGTAGCAATTATCACCCCTCCTCCGCAAATCACATTACCTCCACCAAAAGAAACAAGCTTTATCGTCGTGGGCGATATCATGCTCTCACGCAATGTCGCACGGCATGCTGAGAAATCAGGCAGAGCTGGATGGATATGGGAAAATATTTCCTCTTTTCTTCGCTCAAGCGATTTTGCCATCGGAAATCTCGAATGACCGACGAATGGCACAGAGAAATATTCCTACCAAAAAGTACTAAATTTTAATGCTCTTCCCCACCTTATCCGCGAGCTCCCTGGAGTCAATTTTGCTATACTCAGCCTGGCTAATAATCACGCTCTCGATCAAGGGAATGAGGGTCTCGCAACCACACAAAAACTTCTCTCAGATATCGGTATCCAATATGTCGGCACAGGAGCCTCACGAGAAGAAGCATGGCAACCAAAAATCATCGAGAAAAATGGTATAAAAATTGCTTTTATCTGAGCATCCTATGCTGCTTACAATGATAATGGACAAGGAATATATCCATGAGTCGCTCGCATGCAAGATACACAACCACTCATCCTCTCTATTCAAAAAGCAAAAAATATGGCTGATTTTGTGGTTGTGATGATGCATGGAGGAGCTGAATACACACGTGAGCCAACAAAGCTGCAGAAAGATTTTTCACACAATACCATCGATGCATGAGCGGATATGGTAGTCGGTGCACATCCTCATTGGACTCAGGGAATTGAGTTCTACAAAGGGAAATATATCTTCTACTCTCTCGGGAATTTCGTCTTTGATCAGGAGTTTAGCTCTGAAACCAAAACAGGCCTTGCTGTCATGGTGTCACTTCAAAAAAAGTCCAATATTACAACAATTCAAAATATCTCTCTCCATCCAATACTGATAGAAAACTATGGACAACCACGACTTCTTGAGGGGGAAGCGAAGATACAGGCACTCAAAGATATCCGACAAGAGAAAGATTTCTTGGATATATAAATCACAAAATTTAGGTTAAAATTGTTAGAATCCGTGATTATTTTTTGACAAAAAAATAATTAGTTCATAATAATCAAATGGACAGAAGAAACAATAAACATTGATCAAAAAAAAATATCATGCCAGAACTCTGTCAAGCTATTGACAGTATATGACATGAAATACGAGAGGTTATCGGAATAATCATGCAAGAGAGATGTCGAGTTACACCAGTAGTTGCATGCGTTATTGATTGATACAAAAATATAATTGAACAGCTAATATGACAGGCACAACAACAATATGCAAATGATGCCGAAAAAGCAGAAATGGTGAAATTAGCAGAAAAAAGAGTAAGACGGTATCTGGATAAGTATAGTTACTACAGTTTGATTGCTGACATATTCGAACGAGAAAAGATAATACAAAAAATACGAGCATGACTCAAATATCTTTCAAAGCCCGAAAAAACTTTGAGAGGTCGTGCAAAACAATTACGTCTTTTTTGCACATTTTGAATAAATAGAACACAACTCTGATATCAAATACATGAAATCATCGTAGAGATAGAAACAGTCATTGAGGATGATCATTTTAATTGATTAGAGAGATCAGAACGAGAATTGTTGGAAGAAAAATGGAAATTGTATGTGCGTAAAGGTCAAAAATTAGGCATTAATCTCTAAAAATGGATGCTTCACCAGATGATATAGCTGCAAAATCCGCACTAGAAAAACTCTCTCTCTGCACATGATGTCTCGAGAGATTTCGTATCGCGATACGCTCTCTCCTCGATGATATACATATAGCTGAATGAAATAGTGAAATTAACCAGAAAACGATGTTATGGGTGAATGGAAGATATACGATTGATTGACTCATATCAGAATTACAAACAAAAACCAATGATGCAGAAACATTTATGTGAAATGATGATTTTGATGATTTGGATAGCATAAGACGAGGCGAATATTTTGATGCTCTTAGGAAAATCGACAAAGATACCAAAAAACTCCAGAAACAATACACATACTATACAATCCTAGGAAACATCGAATACAGAGAAGCGACGATAAGGGAACTTGATAGTATTTTAAAAAGGAGTTATCACTATGTAACATATAGAAAGTGAGTTGGTGCTCTCAGGCGGAGATGACTCACGATGCACAAAAGAAGAATAAAAAATCTCGAGCAACGCATATGTTATGAGTGCATGATGACGATACGCACCATAGAACAGGCTATATCGCATCCACTGTTTCGTGATATATCTGTAGAGAAGAGGGATTATTATCATTCAAGATGGAAGCATTATCAGGATGAGCTTTGAGCGAAATAAAAAAACTTGCAAAAAGATAAAAAATATATATTATGAAATATATATTACTTTTAGCAAAATATCTCAAAGATGCCTGAAGAAAATTGACATAGCGAACTTGAACCAGCTCAACACCCCGTGGAACAAGAAGTAGGCTTGCTCTATTTTGATGTGCCAAAAATGGACAACAAAAAGCTTGCTCGGGAACTTGGAGCTCAGCCTATAGACTTTTGACCTATCAGAAAAAGGTTCAAGTCCTGGTTTTTTTCAACATTTAAGTTTACATATAGCACTCATCCTGAAGAGAATTGAAGCAGAATAACAAACATTACATTATCTCCATGACCGGAAGCTATATATGATGTGCCTGATGGAGCAAACCTATTTCTCTACATCGATCAATTCCCCTGAGAAGCAAAGAGAGATGAATTTATGACATTTCTCTCATTTTATCAACCTGTCTTTAAGATGTTGGCATTGGAAGAAAGAGCACGAATATTTGCTGATAATGGCCCAGATCAACAAGAAAAATTTGCTGATTGGGAAGCAAGAAGCATCTTACTTGAAATAATACGTCTTAGAGATCCTCGTAAGATAAATTTTTCAAAGAGCATACAGGCAAGAATGGATCGATTACCAAAAAATGTCCAAGAACCACCACATATAAGAGAAGATAGAGCAGTTTGGATCAAAAGGAGGCCTGGAATCGGTATGTTATTCACGAATAATATTATAGCTCAGGAATATCCTGAATATGATATACCTTACCTCGATGAATTACTCTGCTATAACGATGGAATGTTTTTTAATATTCTAATAAGCATTACAAGAAAAATACCAAAATTATGGTGATTATGGATTACTGCACATCATGAACTACTTGCCGATACACAAAGTGAAACCCATAAACTCTTCTGTGCTATTTTTGGCATACCGTGATGAGAACTTTTTGAAGAGGATGGATCCATCGTCAAGAAGCCTGGTTAGTTATTCCTGAAGATATATTTGAGTGATTGGTTACCGTAGAGCGAACAAGACAAGAGAAGGTGCAGTCTCAAAAAAGCATAAAAGAACGTGCAGATCGTGTTCGAAACATTTTGGATAACCCTTGAGAAATACAATTTTCGAGAAAAGATGATTCTCTGATTCTTTGAGAATTACCGCCAGAAGTAACATGAATAGTAGTTACTATAAAAAGAAATAGTAAAGTATTTTTACGAGCTGCAGTAAAAAGATCTGAGGAAAAAATAGTCCCATTATCTTCCATGCCTTTTCAGGACCTACAAAATAATCATCCGCTAGCATGGTGAGATGCAAAAGATAGATTTAGACCAAAAGATATTTTTAGTGTACATATCGCCTATGTAATAGATTGAAAGAGCTGAACTGAGAAACAGATATTTTCAGAAACTATACCAGCCCGAGTAAGAGATACGATAGAAACTCCTCAGAGAGTCCTCCCTCAAAATTATAGAATATTAGTGTGAGCGAAAACTCCTCTGTCGTCACCAACAATCACTCCAAATCCTACTTCAATTTCTCCAGTAATGGAGTTAACACGAGATCCAAGAGAAGTCGAAAAAGAAAATCTGCAAGCAGCTCTTGATATGTTTTTAGATTTAGATGCTGATAAATTGCAATCTTTCTTTTTAGAGCACACATTAATGGACGAGGAAAAGCAAATGCTCACTCTCTCAGTACCGATTGAAGCATTAGATGCATTGATATGAGAAAAACTTCTAAGACTAGAAGGATGTCAATCCATGCTCCAATGGACAGCTCAACTCGACCAGTGAGAATGGATATTACCAGAATGAACGCCTAATAAAATACGAGAGATTATTCCCGCTATTTACGGTCATCTTACTCGGCAAGCCCAGAAACAAGAAGAGGCACAAAAAAATAAGACGCGTGAGAAAGTAATAGATACAGAACTCGGTGAACTAGGACTACCCCCAAGTCGAAGAAATATAAAAAAATTACAGGCTACATTTCAAGCAATAAGAGAAAGGAATCAATTCTTATTCATCGAGAAACAAGCACAAAGAGCAAAAAATTCTTTCCCCGATGATAAGGATACGACTAAAAATGCAGAGAATATTAAGAATAGGGAGCAGGCTCACAAGCAAGCACAAAAAGATGCTCCAAAACATTCAGTAAATTTCAAACGGCTTAAGCTCAAGATGGACGAATTAAATCTTTCGGAAAAATGATATCGGTTTTTTCATGGCCCTTCGAGCATAACAATCACAAGAATATGAGCAACCACTCAAAAAGATGAATGGACTCTTACGTATAATTGGGAAAAGCAAGAATTTATCAACACATGACAATGAGATGAATTATTTCTCGAATATCTTAAAAATTCTCTTCTTCGATTCTTAATCCTGATCGACGAAGAAATGATAGAAGAAATTCAGATAGGAAAGATGAAGAAGAGTGAATGAGAGAAACTGGAAAACTGATTAAAAGAACGATTAAAGCAATGAAATGCGAGTTTCTTTATCCGGTTTCATGGACAAGGTATCATAATTCCAGATATTTCAGAGGAAAATTATCAGGATCAAATGGTGGAAATACAAGAAAAATACAAACCAGAGAAGATATCTATTGTCTATAGAACCTTTAGTTATGCACTCTATGATGGGGAGTTCAGAGCATGACAGGATCGAACGTATGACCAATGTATAGAAAAACATCTCGATCTGATGCAGGCAAGATGTCGGGCAACACTTGCACAAAAAGCTTCTTTTCGAGAAAGTAAGACCTCAGGAAATGCTACTTACCAGGAACGAGATGCTTTTACTAACGGTGTTGCTGATCACTGTCGGAAATTCTTTTTCAAAAAAGATCCTTTCAATCCAGAAGATATGCAAGAGTTCTTGGATCTTATACATGCAGAAGGTACACTAGCAGAAAAAAGTGATATTCTCCTTGGAGGAGTAATAAAAGCTTTGTTTGGTGACACGGAAACTTCGGGCATAGATTCAAGTATTTGCCGAGCATTCTTCTTCGAAAAAGACCCCAATAATCTGGATGATATAGCTGATTTCTTGGCATTTCTGCAGGAGAAAGGTACAAATCAAGATGAGAGACCATGAGAAAGACATGTCGGAATAGTGTATAACTCTCCTGTTATTTGACCGACAAGTGATATTCCGAGAATACTTGCAAAAGAGACGACGAAAAAGAAAAAGAAGTAAGAGTATTAACTACTTTCTTCTCAAAACGAGTATCTCTCTCGTTACGCTCTGCCCAGGACGAGCATGGATGAGGTATCGTCTTCATGACTGGCAGAGAGCGTCTATAGTCCAATCTGGAGCAAGCACAGTGTGGGTAGGCATATAGATACTCTCTCTTCAGATATTCCATACTGGTAAACAACATACTATGCTCTGGATAGATGGATTACGGGATGCTGAAGCAAAGAATTCTCTGTAGAGTGTTTCAAGTATGGATCGCTCCTTGATAGCGGAAGCATGTGTGAGCGTTCCTGGTGTGAAATTATGCCCGAGCATTCATTCTGTCACGACAACTGTTGGGATAGTTATTTTCTTAGCATCAATTCGTCTCGCATCGTGGTGAAATATTTCAATATTTTGTGCCTGAAGTGAAGTAGTGTTTGTTTTTGTTGCCACTATCATTTCATCGGAAATATCAGATCCGAGAAGAGATGCATATCCCATATGAGAGGCTTCGATGAGCGTCGTACCAAGTCCGCAAAATGAGTCCCACACCTGTAATCCCCTCTCCCCTTTTGTCGCAAAATTAATCATTATTTGAGCGAGTTTTGGAGGCATCATACCGACAGACATCGAGCGTTCACGACCAATATCGCGACGAGTATACGCATCAATATCCTGGACCCACACTGTCTGAGCAACAATATAACCGGTATCGCCTGTGAGAATCATAAGTTCGCATCCACGCTCTACCAGTTTCTCGTGAAGCGTCGTTGCTGTTTTCACTCGTCCATTATCATGCTGCACCACTCGAATCGAATGTCATTGAAGTTTTAATTTGTCCTTTATTTTGAAAACGAGATTATTCAGTCCAGGGACAAACGAATCAATCGCAATACGGGTTTTCTTCTCAGGAAGAAGCGTCGGAAGAATAGCCTCAACACATACTTTTTCAAGATCTCATTTTGAAATATTTTCAGCCCATATTTTCCCAGCCTTTATCGTACCCCCGAGTGAGGCTATGAGAGGAAGAATATCTCCTTCTGCTTCTACAGAAGCAAAATTCCCCTGTTTTTTGACAGAAGAAAAGAGGCTTGAGAGTTCAGCGAGTGAAAGATCTGGTTCACGGCCAAGAAGAAAAAGGTATTTGGACATCATAATAGAGTCATAGTATAGAATTTTCTCTTTAATCAACAAAAAACTCCCCATCTCTGGGGAGTTTTAGTAAATATCAAGAAACTAATTAGATAGAGTCTTTGAAAGTCTTACCAGCCTTGAAAGAAGGAGATTTGCTAGCAGCAATCTTGATCTTCAAAGTAGGCTTTTGTGGGTTAACACCCATTCGAGCCTTTCGGTGTGCAACACGGAAAGTACCGAAACCAGTAATACCTACAGTGTCTCCCTTCTTGAGAGCTTTTGTAGTGACATCGATGAATGCCTTGAGTGCTTTAGCAGCAGCATCCTGAGAGAGACCGGCAGTAGTTGCCATAGCCTTGATAAGGTCCTGTTTCTTCATAAAAAAAGAGGGTTAGTAAATAACGGGACGAGGAAAGACTATTGAACTCAAAAGAAAATGCAAGCATTTTTGTAGAGTTTTCGTTTTAAAATAGCACTTTTCTCCTTTACAAAGATAAATATTTAATGTATTATATTATATTTTATAGCTTTTTGCCTTATTTCTCCAGTTTCCAAAAGAAAAAGGTGCTCTAGAGTTGAAATATGAAACAACTCATGGTATGATGCCTCTATATGAACCAGAAAGAACACACCTCGATGATACAACTCCTCTCTGTCCAGATGACTGGCGATGCGGCAGTTTTATCGTCACCAAAGTCTCTCTCAGAAACATCTGCCCCACCAAAAACACCAACAGAAACTGAAAATAGTACTCCTGCAACTCCTACTATTCCTGGAACAACTGTTTCATCAGTACCGTCAGAAACTGCTCCAATAGAACCAACCAAAGAAGCTCCTGAAGAAAAAGCAGATATCGTAGAAGGTGAGCGAGTCTATCATGAAGCTCTTGCCTATATCAAGGATGCTATCTCGCCAGCCATGATGAAGATCACGCCACAAGACCTCCAGATTAATGATACATTTTGCAAAACACTCTTTACCTACGCCTATCCAGACTTTCTCGATGGTAACTGGCTCTCGCCTCTGATTAACTGGGATGCTAAGTTTGATGTCTCCCTCTTTATCTATCCGACTGATTCTCAAAAGATACAGAAATACCTCCGTCGTCGTCTCACAGAGCTCCAATCTGAAAAATACCTCAATCAAGAACGAGGACTCACCAGTGATCCCTATATTGATGCTCAATTACAAGATGTAGAAGAGTTGCGAGGCCTTCTTACTCGTGGATCTGAGAAATACTTCCATTTCTCCATCTATGTCACGCTTTATGCAGATGACCGCGATAAACTCCTCAAGATAAGCAATGATATCCAGAATATGCTCCATGGGCGCAATATTCTCACAAAACCAGCACTTCTTAGAGCAGAACAAGGATATACAGCAACAGGACCATTTTGCCGAGATGAAGTCTCCGTGTATCGAAATATCTCTACTCGTGGTCTCTCAACAGCCTTTCCATTTACTTCTGCGACACTTTCTCAGGATGATGGGGTGCTCTACGGTATCAATACTCACAACAACTCACTCATTATCTATGACCGTTTTCGTACAGAAAATGCGAATATGGTCGTCCTCGCGAAGTCATGAGGAGGTAAATCGTTTGCAGTAAAACTGGAAATCCTCCGCTCTCTGATGCTCGGACACGATGTCATCGTCATCGATCCAGAAAATGAATACAAAAATCTCGTCGATACCGTCGGAGGAAGCTATCTCAATGTCAGTATCAATGCAACGCAACGAATCAATCCATTTGACCTCCCTCTTCCTTTCAAGGATTATGAAAGTCATCCTGGCGATTTGCTTCGTGGAGGTATTATCAATTTGATAGGACTCTTCAAACTCATGCTCGGGAAAGTCACTGCTACAGAAGAAGCAATTCTTGAAAAAGCAATTGTTGTTACCTATAGTCTCAAGGGTATTACCTTTGAAGATGATGATATCATCGGGAAAGAAATCCCTGTGATGTCTGATCTCCTCTCTGTCGTGGAAACAATGGAAGGAGGTAATGAAATCGCTCAACGACTCGAAAAATATGTGAGCGGTGTCTTTGGTGGTCTCTTCACGCATCCGACGAATGTCACGCTTGGTGAAGGGCTCCAAGTCTACTCTGTCCGTGATCTCGATGAACAACTCCGACCTATTGCGATGTACATCATTCTCTCTTATATCTGGAATGTCGTCCGATCATCAAATCGTAAACGTCTCCTCGTCGTGGACGAAGCCTGGAATATTATGCAGTATGAAGATAGTGGACGATTCCTTCACGGTCTCGTGAAACGAGCACGAAAATATCACCTCGGGGTCACAACTATTACGCAGGATGTTGAGGACTTTATCAATAATGAACACGGGAAGGCTATCGTCACCAACTCATCCCTCCAAATACTCCTCAAACAATCCCCTGCCTCTATTGATGCGATGCAAAATGTCTTTAAACTCACCGAGCAAGAAAAATATATTCTCCTCAATTCCCCTGTTGGGCAAGGACTCTTCTTCGCTGGATCAGAACACGTCGGTATCCAGATCCTCAGTAGTTACTTTGAGGAAAAGATTATCACTGCAGGAAATTAAGTCTATTTCTCCACCTGAATATCGATAGCATCGAGTGTGCTTGGGAGTTTTCGTGACCAAAAAGGCGTCAGCCGGATATGAACATCCTTGATATAGGGGTGATTGAGGAGTGTTTTTTCAACTCTGTCTTTTTCTGCTCCGAGTAAATCAGAGAGAATATTTTGGAGCGTTTTGCGCCCAGCTGTACTCTCAAAATCATAGAGGACTTGGATCTCTATTTGAGCGGTTGCTTTGATAGAAAATGGGTCTGGTTCTTTTGATGTTGAAAGGACCGAAACAATAACAGGAGGCTTAAAGGTATCAGTATATGATTCAACTCCACGAAGCAGATGAGATTGTGCCAACTTGATGAGTATTTTTCTGAGATGGTTTTTATCATAGAGATAGAGGAGAAAATCTCCTTTGCCAGTAAAGGTAATTTCAGGCTCAGTCGAACCGACTACTTGATTTGCTTCTACTTTGATATCAAATGGGATAATAGCTTCCGTAAGTGGCACGGGTAGGAAATCAACATCTTGATTAAAATTTTTCTGGATACTTGCCTGCGCTTCTGCGAGGAAATGTTCACGAAAAAGTGCTTCAAGGCGCTGCTTCTCCGCTTCTGTCAGAAGTGGGAAAAATGTATCTTCCCCTCCCGTGAAATTCTCGATACTTTTTACGATGATTCCTTCATGGATATCCGAAGTAAGTCATGGAAACGTCAGAGGTGTATTGGCAGGTATATTGGCCTTTGCACCTACTGGCCCCGCTGAGCTGAGAGCATCAGCGATGACTTTTACCGTGAATTCTCCTGGAGTAGAATCCGTGGCAGCAGGAACCTCTATCCATCCCGCTGTTCGAAAGATGACATCCTCAAATACAACACGCGTTTGAGGTTTGAGTCTCAGGATTTCTGAACGTGTATTCGTGATACTGATTTTCCCTGATGCCCTGTGAACCTTGGTTGTATCGTACGTGGAAACGACATATCTTTTTTGAGTCTCAAAGGGAAGAATTTGTTTGCGAAGAGGTACCTGTGTATCAGCAGTAATCGCATCTTCTGACATCAAGACGATGTTTCCAATAGCATTTTGAAGGGTAATCTGCGGGCTAATCATAATCGTCGCATGGGGACTCGTCAGACTCACAATACCGATAATAAGCAGAAGTACTACCACTATCCCCAGCACCAAGACATACCACGATGAATGTCGAACCGTGAAAATATCGAGTTTTTTCTTTGGGGTATTTTCTTTGAACCAAGCAATACTTCGCCCAAAGAAACGAAGCATGATAAAACGTACATATTCGAGTGGTCAGAGATTTTCCTGAATAATGTGAGCTCCCTCTGGTAGGATATCCGAAATACCCTGCATCGATGTGTGTGAGAGAAATCAGTACTGCTTGAGGAGAATACGCAAGCGTTGATCACGACAAATGAAAATAATATGCCTGCGAGAAAAGAGTCTGGCAATCAGGGCAATATGGTACCATCCAGCATGGCTTTTTCGGCTAATCTGCACGACAATATCATCCTCTTCCCCGGTGTGAGAAAGAGATTCTACCAGTGGTGCAAATTCATTTGGATGTGACCAATTAAATATCTTCATGTGTTGGAGTAAATACAGAACGCACGAGAGCAAGAAGCGGATGTGGATGAACAGAGAACAGTGGGTCCAGCGTATCACAATAATGGAGCCAATGATTCACTGGGTCTACTTGCAATCGAGAAAAGGTGGCATTTTTTTGTATCCATGGAGAGAGCTTGCTCTCTCGGGCCATCGTTTGGATGAGATGAATCGGTCACTGACTTGAAAGAGAAACATGAGAAAAACTCCACTGCAGTCCAAAACGCTCAAAAAGCACTTGAAGAGAGGCCTCTAAGAGATCGGAATATGTAGTATATTCCTCGTATTTTTTGAGTTCTTCGTATTCATCTTTTAAAAGGAGAGACTCTCTCTCGAGCGGAGAGAGATAGGGTGTCAGATATTCGTCGAGCGTTTTCCATCCAAATGGTATTGATTGTATCTCGTGCACTTTTTTTCCAATATGAAGGAGTGCCGAGGTCGTATCGTAGCCAATATGGAGATGGAGATGATTTTCTTGAAATGTTTTTTGAGTACACAGATGGTTGAGAAATACCACGGAAAGGGGCACGCAGGTCAAGAGTGTACATCCGCAGAGCTCGATACTTCTCCGTATACCATCGATGAGAAATTTGTTGCCGTAAAAGAAGAGGCATCCAAGTGTTACATGGGACGCTATTTTCCCAACTGGGAAGAGGTGGTGTTTTTTATCGAGAGCAAGATGGGTCAAAAAGAGTGAAAGAAGTCGACGATCATGCTCAAAGTACCCCATATCATCTGTCCATATTTTTTTGGCTTGGTGGTCTGCCTGCTTGAGGAGCTCTCGGGCATACATATTGATCTCTGTGACATCGACAGGATCTGATGTATTGGACCGTGGAAATGTGTAGCTTACTGGTGTCGCAACAGTATCTCCATGGTCAAGAAATACACAGACTTCTTTGGGCATTTCAGTGACCTTTTCTGTGAGTTGGTCGTAGGCAAGTTGAAAATTTCGCTCAAAGAGGTGCGGATGAAATCCTCGCTCATGAGGAGCAAAAAAGGTGCGAACACTCTGAATCAATTTTGGTTTTCTTTTCTCAAATACCAAAACGCCAACCGTCAATGATGAAAGATCATAATCGGCTACCAGATATGATTGATTGTCTTGGAGAAAATTGGTATGAAACATTACAACAAATTAAATCGCTATTTGTATAAAAAACCACTAAAGAGGAAAACCCATATTAGTGATATGGTCTTCTCGGCCTATTTGCACGAGATACTTCCGAGCTTCTTGAATATTTCACTGTGTGAGCAGGGCGACTCAGAGGTCTTCCATGATGAGCTCATCCTCTGGTGCGATATTGAGCGCTCTCTGGAGAAGGATAATACCTTTTTTGATATCGCCCATCATCGTGTACGCCCAGCCGAGGTTTCGGAGGACTTCTGGATTGTTTGGAGAAGTAATATTGGATCGCTCTAAAAATGTGATTGCCCGAGAAAAATCATTGTTTATAAGAGCCATATATCCTCGAAGGTATTGTCCTGTTGAAGAATTACTTTCCAGTGTCTCAGAATAATCCAAGGCAAGACCCGCTTTATCATATGATCACTCATAGATATAGACGTCTGCGAGCTCTTCATAGAGTTCGTAGCGGTCAGTGTAGCGCGCTATAGCTCCCTCGAGCACCTCTCTCGCCTCAGCATAACGCTTCTGCGCTTTGAGCTCCTCAACATGGTCAATAATGGGAAGATTTTTGATGGCCATATACTTTTTATTATAGGACTTTTTGGGTGAGTACAAGTTTTTTGAAAGAAAAAAAGATTGACGACGTATTACCCCTTAGAGACAGAAAAGTATTCTTATTTTCTAGATTTCGCACGATGTTTATTTCTCACTTTGGGAATCACACGGCACATCTAAACACTCTCTTCTTTCTTGTCTCTGTTTTTATTTTCTATTTTTCTTTTATGAAAAAATTTATTCTTCCCGTTCTCGCCCTTGGAGTTGTCACTCTCACGTGAGTATCTGTATTCGCTGATGCTGGTGGAGTTCCTATGTCGACAAAGTGAGCATGAGTCCACAAAGAAGTGATCGTCCAAGCACTGATAAATAATGATTATGCGAGTCTCCCTGATGCCGTCAAAGCAAAGATAACAGAAGCTCAATTTAATCAAGCACGAGAAAAATATGTCTCAAAGACAGCAAAAAAGATGAATAAAGAAGTCTGAAAAGATCATGATAAAAAGGATGAGCACAAAAAATGACAAGGAAAAGGAATGGAAAATAGCATGAAAAAAGGTACAGGACCTATGCACAGTGAGGCAGTCCAAAAAGCGATTGAATCTGGTGACTATGCAGCATTTCGTGAAGCAATGATTGCACAAATACCTACAGAGGCAGAATTTCAAAAGCGAGTAGCTGCGCACAAGGCTCACGCAGTAGCACTCACTGCTATACAGACTGCTATCAAAAACAATGATTTTGCTGCATTCCAAAAAGCACATACAGATATGAAGGCAACTATGAGTGAATTTCATACAGAAAATGGAATAACTCCAAAGACTCCAGATGCAGATCAAATGAAAAAACATTTTGATGAAATGGTCGCTCAATATAAAGCTGATGGTACTCTTCCTACAGAATTTGGAAAAGGGGAAATGAAAAAGGGTGGTGAATGAATGGATGACTAGGCAATCTATGCAAAGCTCATATCAAAACCCCTCACAAATGAGGGGTTTTTGAAAGAAAAAACTCTGTATTTCGTAGTAAGTGTATATAATACTCGCATGCCTCCTCCTCTCAGTGACAATGAACTCGTCACAGCAACACTCAAAAATCCTGATGAATATATCGCCCTTGTTGATAAGTACGAAGGCTCTTTGTCTCGGTATATACGACGTATGGTATGAGATGAGCATGAAATCAACGAGGATATTACCCAAGAAGTTTTTATTAAGGCTTATCAAAGTCTCAATGGATATAATCCAAAACTTAAATTCTCGAGCTGGATCTATCGTATCGCCCATAACCTCTGTGTCGATTATCTACGAAAAAATAGCAAGAAACATCATACAAGTCTCGATATGGAGGACGAGGAAAGTCAAACACTCATACAAAAAATAGCCAGCGATGAAAACATCACACATACTTTTGCAACACAAGAAATACGTCAAGCGGTTCAAGGCATCATATGAGAACTTCCCGAGAAATACAAGACAGTGATAATACTCGCATTTATGGAAGACAAAAGCTATGAAGAAATCAGCGATATCCTCCAGATACCAATAGGCACCGTCTGAACCCTCATCAATCGAGCCAAAAAACACTTCTTCGCTCTCACCACAGAGCCACAATTTTCTCATCTTTTCCACTATGTCCAAGCTCAGTAAATCCATCCTCGATACTATCCGTAGTAAAAAAATCCATCCTCGATCAAAATGGTATTTTTTCTGACTCCATGCACTCTTGTGGGTAAGTTTTTGATGAACGCTTCTTGTCGGTATTGTAGCAGTCTCTCTCTTGTTTCTCGAGATGGGTATGCCAGAAAGAATCTATATGGATTGGATGCCTCTCCCTGGACCACTCAGAATACTCCCCTATCTCCCATTTTTATGGGGATTTGGTGCCCCGCTCTGTGTCGCGATTGCCTATTTTGTTTTTTATAAAACAGATAACTGATATCGCATACCAACTCTCTGGATAGTCTGAATACTCATCATAGGTTCTTTTACTGGAGGATATGCCCTCCATCGGACCAAAGTGAATGCCTTCTGAGAAAAACATATGCAAAAAATGATACCATCTTATCAGCGTATGCGAGCTGATTTTCATAAATGAATGCCCCTTCCCGAATCTGGTATATTACCAGGAAAAATACAGAAAATAGATGGTAACAACTACAGCATCAAATGTCCTGATAATGTCCTCTGGAATGTCATTCTCAATTGTGCTACCGAGGAATGTAGAGAACAACAAAAACATCTCAAAACCCAACAACCGATGATGTTTGTCGGCGCTATCAAATGAAATAAGTATGATAGGATTTTTGAAGCAGAAAATATCACCCCTCCGCCACCAAAAAAATGCAAGAAAAATAAAAAAGACGCGTCTTGTGGACACGTCTTCTCAGAAGCTATTTCAGTGAAAAATAATTAGAACCATTTCCCATCTCCTCCCCAATTCCATTTGATTTTTCCATTTGTTTTATCCTTGAAAATAACGAGAAATAATCAAGTCAGCAAAATAATATCAACGATAAAAGCGACCAGTTCTTGTTTGTTGGGATAATAAGGAACGACATTGTTCGCATATGCCGAGAGATAGAGGATCCCAACAAATATCAGTGTCACGAGCCATCCTTCCCAAGAGATAGGCATCATGCCGTATCCGTAGCTTTTTGGTTTGAACCAGTATTTTGTCATAAAGAGAAATTAGAAAATAAAGTGTGATATGAAAATCATAGACTAAAAAATATTTTTGCAAGCATTCCTCTATTGCAACTTCCTGAGGAAATTAATAATATCAGTTCCTCCACTGATTGGCCAGCTATGTGGATCATTCCGGTAAGCAGAATACCCTTCGCACCATACGACTGAATTCCCAGGAGAACACTGTGCATATTTGGTACAGGTCAGTGGTCAGACTATCGTTGTTTCTGAAATATCCTCACACTGATTGACAGCGAGACGAATTTTTTCAGCACTCTTCCCTGAGGCATAGGAAGAGAGATGGTCATTCACATTTTGGAAAAATAAACTCGTCACAGGACCAGTACACTCCCCATTATATCCTCCCGAACCGACAGCCACCATACCTTTGACGAGGTCTCATCTCAGACAAGCAAGTTTCTGCGTAAACCATCCACCAAGTGAATGTCCAACAATAAAGATATCATCACGGTCGATACAATAATTATCCGCTACTTCGAGGATCATCGCATCAAAGAATGTGAGGTTATCTTTTTCGCTCCAAGAAAAGCTGGAACCACTCTTGAGCGCTGCCGGATACGCAACGATAAAATTATCCTGTGAGCGACCTTGTAAGCCCATATAGGCCTGCACTTGATCCTTGCTATTCGTACGACCATGCACACCAATAATTAAGCCATATTGCTTATCGCGAGAATAGTTACTCGGTACTGCGAGATTATATTCCCTGTCTTTTTCATTAATCTTGATAACATTTTTTGTCCCTAGATTCCCATTAACCGCACATCCATTACTTTTGTAATTGAGGGCTGATTTTTTCTCTTTGTAGTCTCGCAATCGGACAATCAATTCAGCTGTTTTCGCACGAGAGATTTTTGTCGCAAGTGTGTATCCATGCGTCTTTAGGATATTATTTTTATCGGCAAATGCCTGAGGTGCGATATACCATGGCTCTTTTGCATCCTTTTCTACTTCAAGACCAAACGCCTTGAGACCAAAAGCGAGCGCTTCGAGAGCCGTCACTGTATCATTTGGGCCAAACTTGCCAGATTCAAACCCATTTGCCATACCGAGCGTATGCGCTCCACAGATATACGGATGATACCAAGTATCTACTGCTACATCAGGGAAACACGATTCTGTCGGAGCATCAGGGAGTTTCACTTCAGCGGTCTTGAGAAGCATCGTCAGTATCTCTGCTCGAGTGACCAGGAGATCAGGGCTAAAGACTCCAGGACTGGTGCCTGCAATAATGTCATCTTTTTCAAGCGTAGCGATAGCATCTCGATACCATGAATACTGGGTGTCAGAAAAAGTTGCAAACACATTTCAGAAAGCAGAAAATAACAAAAATACACTGAGCAAAACAGAAAAAAAGAAACCTCTTCCGTCATTCCCGCGAAGGCGGGAATCTTCCCTGATTAATACATTCGGGGTGGATTCCTGCCTTCGCAGGAATGACGATACTATATTTTTTTTCATATGATTATTTTTTGTGAGCAAGGATTTGTTTACGCGCATCATCGAGAATATCCTGAGGAATCCATCGAGAGATAAAAGCAGCTATAAGAGGTATGATAACGATATCATCGAGTATTCCGATGACAGGGAAAAAATCAGGAATCAGATCAAGAAAATATAATAAGTACGCTCCTCCAAGTACCCCAGCCACTATTTTGGTGCTCAGAGGTGTCCGCTTATCGGTATATGCCAAGTACAGTATTTTGATTTCTCGAACAATGGAAGATATGTTTTTGATTTTCTGAAAGAATTTCATAAGGGTATTATAGGGATTTTCTGGGAGATTCAATGAGCTACTTGCTTTCTCCCTATTTCCGATACTATTGCTCTGTTCTCCTATGGTTCAAAAACAAGATAAAAAACAACCAGAAAAAAATGAAACTCTGACTGCCATTCAGGGGATGAAGACGGTGGCGCTGGGACTGGATTTTTCGCCAGATTTTGATGCAATACGAGAGACCTATCAGCCTGTAGAAATTAACCAGATACGACGCGATGCGAGTGAGGAAGTGCTCGTGGAACCGCTGGAATTTGAGACGCTCACAGAGCTCGTGGATGCTGTGAAAAAACAAAAAAAGGTGACCATTCTCACGAAACAACCCAGCGTGATAGAAAAATTTTGCCAAGATAATTCACTGGATGTGAAGATATATGAGTGGAAACTGGGGGGACCGTCTTTTAAAATGCGAGATGAATTCATTCTCACCGATGAAGTCCTCTGACCGCTGCTCGGTGGTATTTTCCGACGTAAGAAACGACCAAAGCTCGACCTCTTGGTACAAATAAAATCAGGTGATCCTGTGGTACATCTTTTCCATGGAGTCTGAATATACCGCGGAATCATACGTCATAGCCTCTCGGGTATGGAGCGAGAATATATCCAGATAGATTATGCGGATGATGATAAACTCTACGTGCCTGTTGAGGAGCTGCATCGTATGAGTAAATATGTCGGAGAAAATGCTCCAAAACTCACACGACTTGGCTCTCCTGCCTGGAAAGAGACGCTCGCAAAAACTCAGGATGAAATACAAAAAGTCGCTGAAGAACTTCTCGAAAATCACGCTGCCCGTCGAATGGCTGGTGGTATTGCGATGCCCGATTTTCCTGATAAAGAAGAAACGTTTCATATCGCTTTTCCGTACAAGCACACGGCTGATCAAGAGAGTGCTATCCTCGATATCATGGCGGATATGAATAGTGAGCATCCGATGGATAGACTCCTCTCGGGTGATGTAGGATTTGGCAAAACTGAGGTTGCACTTCACGCTGTCTATCGTGCCTTTTTGAATCACAAACAAACCATCTTCCTCTCCCCTCTTGTCGTCCTCGCGTATGAACATTTTGAGGAGATTTCAAAACGGGTAAAAGCGTTTGGTCTCAATGTCGCACTCCTCACTCGTATGAGTACGACCAAGGAAGAAAAAGAAGTACTCAAAGGTCTCAAAGATGGTTCAATTCACTGTGTTATCGGGACACATCGGCTCCTCTCTCCTGATATCCGATTTGCTGATCTCTGACTCGTGGTCGTGGATGAAGAACACAAATTTGGCGTGACGGATAAAGAGAAAATTCTTCACCTCAAGGCCTGAGTCGATACGCTCGCTCTCTCGGCAACACCGATTCCAAGAAGTCTCAATCTCGCGCTTTCTGGCGTGAAACATTTCTCTATTCTCGCAACTCCTCCCGTTGGGAAAACGCCAATTCAGACCGTCGTCGGACACTATGAGACAACCATTATCAAAAAAGCGATAGAGGAAGAACTCGCTCGCGGAGGGAAAGTATTTTTTGTTCACAATACGATTGAATCACTCCCCATTATCAAAAAAGAAATCGAGTCACTGGTACCAAAAGCAAAAGTTGTTATCACCAATGGGCAACTTCCTGGCGATCAACTCGAAGACCGAATTATGGAGTTTAAACTCAGTATGCATAATGTCCTCCTCACGACAACTGTCATTGAAAATGGGATTAACTTTCTCGACACCAATACTATTATCATCGATGAAGCAGAAGATTTCTGACTTGCACAATTGCATCAACTCCGTGGACGAGTCGGACGAGGAAAAGTGTCAGGAATTTGCTACCTCCTCTACCGAAATAATGAGCTCAAAGACGATGCTCGTGAACGACTGATGACAATAGCAAATCATACCCATCTCGGCGCAGGATTTGAAATCGCTCTCCGCGATATGGAAATCCGATGAGTCGGTGATGTCCTCGGTGTGCGACAATCTGGCAAAACCCGTGATGTGGGTGTGAGTTTTTATCTCAAACTCTTGGAAGAAAAAATCGAAGAACTGCAATCTGGCAAAAAAGTCACGAAAGTTGATACCGTCATCGACCTCCCTATTACTGCCTACATTCCTGATGAAGCATTTAGTTCTGATGTCGAGAAAATCCACTTCTATCGAGAGCTCGAAAGTGTCCACACTGAGGAAGAACTATGAGAAATTATCGATGCGCTCAAGAGTCGTATCGATGTGAAACAATCATCAATTGTTCATCTTTTTCTCCTGATACGTGTCCGTCTCCACCTCTCTGCACTTGGCATCCGACGCGTCAATATGCAGCTCGGAAAATATACACTCGAATGGGCACGAGAAGGCACAGAAACTATCGAAGCTATGAAGACTATCCTAAAAAATGATACTAAACAAGAAGCAGAAGTCGTCTCCGGAAAAAAGATATGTTTTCCACGAAAGACATTTCTCAATCATGGGAAATTTCTGGAGTATTTACTTATAAAATAAAAATACCTCTCAGAATATGAGAGGTATTTTTTGATGAAAACTTTTTATCGTTCTCCAGCTTTCACAAATGTAATTGCCTTACCAGTTTTACCGGCACGACCAGTACGGCCGATACGGTGGATATAGTCTTCACGATTTGCTGGTTCACCATAGTTGATAACGCACGTAACATCTGGGATATCGAGACCTCGAGCTGCGACATCAGTCGCAATCAGGATTGAGATCTGATTTTCTCGGAATTTACGAGTGATTTTTGTTCTCAAAAATTGTGACTTGTCACCATGAAGAGCATCCACTGGAGCCCCAAGTGCCCTGAGATCATCACAGAGAATATCAGCATCCACTTTTGTACGAGTGAAGATGAGGTATTTCCCTGTTTTGTCGTTTTGGAGAATTTCATGAATTTTATCTCGCTTGTCAGCTGCTGTCGTATAAAACATCACTTCTTGGACGATTCTTTCTCCGACTGCTTCACTCTTGATGTGAATACGTTCTGGATTTTGGAGCATAAAATCAACATGCTTCTCAATATCTCGAGACATAGTCGCAGAGAAAAGGAGCGATTGACGCTCAGCTGGGAGGAGTGCAACGATTTCTTTGATATCGTTTACAAATCCCATATCGAGCATACGATCAAACTCATCGAGCACGAGATGATGAAAATCAGAGAAATCAATCACACCACGATCGTAGAGATCCTTGAGTCGTCCTGGAGTCGCTATGATACAATGTGTACCACGTCGAATATCAGTAATTTGTTGGTACATATTCGCACCCCCTACCACAACGGTTGAGCGGAGAAAAGAACCCTGTGCAATCCATTGAAATTCGGTTCGTACCTGATCAGCGAGTTCACGAGTTGGCACCATCACGAGTGTTTTTCTCGTAGGGTCTGCAAACATCTTGTGAATCAGAGGAATGAGAAATGCTGCTGTTTTACCAGAACCAGTATTTGCGAGACCGAGAACATCTCGACCAGCAAGAATAGAATTAATTGTTTTTTCCTGAATTTCTGTTGGTTTTTCATATCACTTCTTGTCGATATTTTTGAGAATACCTTGATGAAGTGGAAAATCATGAAATTTTACGAGAACTTCATACGTAGATTTTTCTGTTGCCTCTGTATCTGAAGGAGTATACATATATTGCTTGTAGCTTGGTTGCTTTTGCATAAATCGGCCACCTCCACGACCACCGCGATTAAAGCCTCCACCACCAGTTCGACGACCGTATCATCCACCACCTGCTGGTCGACCACCAAATCCACGTCCTGGTCTATTGAAATCTGCATGACCAAAACCAGATCGCTCCTCTGGAGCACCTGCATCACGATCACCATGGCGACCGCCACCTGATCGACCACCGCCGTATCCACCACCACTCCGTCGAGGGGCAAAACCGCCACGACTTCCACCGTGACTACCGCCACGACCACCTGAAAAACCTGAAAAATCTCACATAAAAAAAGAGAAAGAAAATAGAACCGCTGTGAGATGCGGTCCTAATTTTTTTTATAGAACTTCATTCTCGAAAAGCGAACAAACGAAACGTTGTAGGTAATGTTGTGTCGTGCAGTATATGAACTTTTTTATTTTGACAAGTAAAAATTTTATTTTTATATAAATAATATCTTCTCTTGGTTGTCAAGAAGCTCTCTGCTGTACCCCAAACAATTTCTGATGTCATTCAAGTCGCAGTATTTGCGAAAATACGATTTTTCATACAATAGTGCGATATGAAAACCGTCTATCTCGACTACGCCTCAACAGCACCCCGCAATGCTGATATACTCCGTGCTAAACAAGAATTCGAACTCTCTCACTATGCCAATGTCTGACGAGGACTCTATACCCTCGCAGAAGATGCAGAAGAACATTATCAAGCCTCTAAAAAAACTGTTGCAAACTGGATTGGATGTGAGCCAGTTGAGGTACTCTACACCTACTCTGCTACCTACGGTATCAATCTCATCACGCTCGCTCTGGAGCATAATGAGATTCTCGGTAAATGAGACACTGTCCTCCTCTCTCAATCTGAGCACCACGCAAATATTGTTCCTTGGCAGATACTCGCTGAACGCGTCGGAATAACGATAAAATTTGTGAAACTTGATGAAAACTTCCAGATAGATATGGAACACCTGGAGAGTCTCCTCGACGATAGCGTAAAGATTGTCAGCTTCCAGTATGCCAGCAATGTCACAGGCGCTGTTCATTCTCTTGAGAAAGTACGAAATATTATTGGGAAAGACCGACTCTTTTTCATCGATGCAACCCAAATGGCAGTACACAATCATATCGATATGCGGTGACTTTGAGCAGATGCAGTGGTTTTTTCAGGTCATAAAATAGGAGCTGACACCGGTATTGGTATTCTCGCTCTATGGAAAGTATTACAAAAAGCCTGGAAATGTCCTATCGGTGGCGGTGGGGCGATTAATTTTGTCTCAGAAACAACCCACGAACAAGCAGGAATCCCAGAAAAGTGGCAGCCTGGAACCCCACACATTACGGGTGCTGTCAGTCTCAAACTCGCACTAGATTTTCTCTCAAATATCAGCGAAGAAGAGCGTCAAGAAAAAAAAGAATTGGTCCAATATACAAACACTCTTTTCCAAGCACTCGCCGAAAAATGAAGTATTCAACTTTTCCACTCCAACACACCAGATGCTCTCGGTATCTGGTCATTTGTCGTGCCAAATAAACACAGCAATGATATCACTGAAGCGCTCGATGAATATGGTATCTGTGTGAGAAGTGGACATCATTGCTGCGATCCTCTCCATCAATCCTGGTGAGTATTTGGGACGCTACGAGTAAGTATCGGCCACAAAACAACACAAGAAGAGATTGACTATTTCTTTGAGAAGCTCGGAGTACTCTTATAATAAAAAGCATCTATGAAAGAACACAAAGACATCGACTATCCTCTCTTATTCGCCATTTTGTGACTCGTGATATTTTGATCGGTGATGATCAGCTCTGTAAGCGTCTATGACTCCTACCGTATCACCCGAAAACTCGTAGAATCTGGTACCCTCGAAGCACCGAATAATTGGCGTTTTATTGTCCGAAATATCATGCAAATGGGTATCGGTCTTGCTGCTATGGTGGTAGCTATCAAGATCCCTTATATGTGGTGGAAAAAATATACTAAATGGATTATAGTGGGAGTTATTATTCTCCTTATTTTGGTCCTGACTCCTCTTGGTATAAAAATCAATGGTACTCGATGATGGCTTAGTGTTCCAGGTCTCCCCTTTGCGTTGCAGCCAACAGAATTTCTCAAGCTTTCCATCATCCTCACTGTCGCATCTTTTTGTGCTCGAAACAAGCATACACTTGCTGATACTCAACAAGGATTTATTCCTTTTATCGTAACCATCATTATACCTATAATACTTGTATTTTGGCAGCCCGATCTTTGAGCGCTCTTCATTATCATTCCTATTGCTGTTTCCATATTCTTTGTAGCGGGTGGAAATGTACGCATCTTAGCTATACTTCTGGGTATTGGACTTGTCATCGCGTCTTTATTTTACACCCTCTGAAGTTATAGCACACCGGAAGATAGAACCAGGTTTTCATACATCCATGACCGTGTAAATTCATTTTTTTCTGGCAACAAAACGGCCATCGAAAATAACACCCTGCATCATCAAAATAAACAGGCACTGATTGCTATAGGAAGCGGGTGATTTCTCGGGCTCGGATTTGGGAACTCAATACAAAAATTTGGATACCTCCCTGAACCACAATGAGATTTCGTTTTCTCAGTCATCGTTGAGGAGCTCGGATTTATTGGTTCCTTTGTCCTCATAGCACTCTATCTCTTTATTGCCTACCGTGGTTTTTTGATTGTTCTCGCCTGTGAAAATGACTTTGGGAAATATGTCGCTTTTGGAATTGTAGTGTGGATATTGTGGCAGATGATCGTCAATATGAGCGTTAATTTAAATATCTTCCCCAATACTGGTCTCACACTTCCTTTTGTGAGCTACGGGGGCTCTTCTCTTCTTTCTACTCTCACAGCTGCCGGTATTCTTCTGTCCATCTCACGAGAAAAGTCAGGAAAGCCTTATATATCCACATTTCTCCCTCATATTTTCTGACGAGGCCGTGTACAACCGGGACGAAAAAATGTATTGAGTAATGTTTCACCATTTGTCTAGAGGAAATAATTGCAAAGCGTTCTTATATACTATATACTTAAACGGTGTTTTACTCTTTAATGAATTTTTATGAACACAGTTAAGCATCTTATATATACTGGGATTGGGACACTCCTCACAGCTCAGTCTGCTTTTGGAATAGACCCATATGGAAGCGCCACCATAAAGAGTGATTTAAAATGAGTAGGTGATAATAAGCCCATTGAGACGATTCAAAATTTTATCATAGGACTTTTAGGATTTCTAGGTCTTATTATGGTCTTGATGGCAATCTGGGGTGGATGGAAAGTACTCACTTCTGGTGCAGAAGATGAAGGAAAAGAAGCAGGAAAAAAGATTATTATCAATGCTGTTATCGGTATCGTCATTATCTTCTTTGCATGGACTATTACGAGTCTCGTATTTGGTATTTTGACTGGTGGAGGAAAACTCGCTAACTAAATAAAAGAGAAGATATTTCTTTTCCCAATAATATACACTAAGCCTCTATTTAAATTGTATTGAGTAATATTTCACAATTTGTCTAGATGAAATATTTGCAAAGTTTCCTTATATAGTGTATACTTAAAGGGTGTTTACTTCTTAATACCCTCTTATGAACACAGTTAAACGATTTATGTATACTGGAATTGGAGCACTTATCACGACTCAGTCAGTTCTCGCTCAAATCAAGCCTGGTGTCGACCAGATTGAACAAGATGTTCGATGAGTTGGTGCTGATTCCAATAATCCTGTTCTTACTATTCAAACATTTGTTTCAAATCTTCTCTTCTACCTCGGACTTATCATGGTAGCAATGGCTCTTTGGGGCGGTTTCAAAGTACTCACTTCTGGATCAGAAGATGAAGGAAAAGAAGCAGGAAAAAAGATTATTATCAATGCTGTTATCGGTATCGTCATTATCTTCTTTGCATGGACGATTACGAGTCTCGTATTTGGTATTTTATGAGGAAACGGAAAGATATAATATCTTGTAATATATTTCAGAAACTCCCTCGGAAATCGAGGGAGTTTTTTTGTGCTCATCACCTATTGACATATAGATATAATTTGTAAAATTGTATATTATGAAGAAGCACTCCTTCTACTCTCTGAAACGATTCCTCTCCTTGCTCATTTTAGACCGGGATATTGTGGAAGAAAAAACTCAAGAGGTACTATCCCGAAAAATAGAACCAGATATCCATCCTATTTTCCCTCAGATGCAGGAGCCGACTCTCTCTATTCAGCCAGAAGAACTGGGTGGTATTGAGGATATTGATACCCGTGTTTTCTGAGATGACGAGAGCATATCTCCCCTTTTTGAAGAAGAGGAAGATGCTTTCCTGATAACTCCCGAGCCACAAGAAGTACCTACGCATAAAGAAATCATATAGACTCCAGAAGAGGCTTTTTATGAGTATGCGATGAGTGATATTCCTCTGTCCGTGCTTTCTGAAGAAGTTCCGGCCCAAGAAGACCAAGAACCTGTACGAAAAAATGAAAAATTTGTGAGCCTCCGTGATGTTTTAGTAGAAAGAGGGAACTTTTGGCAAGATAAAAGTAAAAAAGTTGAAAATATCTGGGAACGTGATCCAAATATGCCAGAAGAAGAAATGATTATCCACGATGATATGGTCGTAGGGGATGTGCTTTTTGATGCAGGTTCAGAACCAGAAATATCCAAAGAAGAAGTTTTGGAACCAGTACAAGAAACAAAGAAAAGCACCCATAAAGAAACTCATCAAGATTGAGAGTCAGCCACCCTCCTCGGTATTTCTGAGGATGGCCAAGGTATTGTCAATATCGAACAATCTTCTCTTCGTAGACATACACTCATTGTCGGACAAACAGGGAGCGGTAAATCCACTCTTATGGAGCGTATGATTCTTCAGGATATTGATGCTGGGCGTGGTGTAGGGCTTATCGATCCGCATGGCGATCTCTATGACAGGATTATCAATCGCATCCCAAAATCTCGAAGCAATGATGTCGTCCTCTTTGATCTCGCTGATATCGAATATCCTATCGGATTTAATATCCTCGAAAACACGCACGAACAGTTCCCTTCTCTTGTCGCAAGTTCCATTGTTGGTGTTTTCAAAAAAATATTTGGGTATAGCTGGTGACCACGACTCGAATATATCCTCAGAAATGCGACGCTTACACTCCTAGAAAAACCAGGAAGCACCCTTCTCGATCTCACAATGCTTCTCACAGATGAAGACTTCCGAACAAAATATCTCAAAAATATCAAAAATCCTTTCTTAGAAAAATTTTGGTCAACAGAATTTGGCGCTCTTTCCCAAGTCAGACAAGCAGAAGTCGTAAGTCCTATTCTCAATAAAGTCGGACAATTCCTCTCTGTGCCTCTGATACGAAATATTGTCAGTCAACCTCAATCTGGATTTAGTCCACGATGGGTAATGGATAACAAGAAGATATTTCTCGCAAATCTCTCAAAAGGAAAAATCGGAGAAGATGTGAGTGATATGTTTGGATCAATGCTCGTGAGCAAGTTCCAACTTGATGTAATGAGTCGTGCAACGATTGATCCAGAAAATCGCGTACCATTTCGTCTCTATGTCGATGAGTTTCAAAACTTTGCAACCGAGAGCTTTGCGGATATTTTTTCTGAAGCGAGAAAATACAATCTCGAGCTCATAATCGCTCACCAATATCTCGGGCAAGTCGATAAAAAACTGATTGAAGCGATACTTGGTAACGTCGGGAATATTATCGCATTTCACACCAGCAATGAAGATGCCAAAATCCTCGCACCGAATATGAGCAAAAATCTCGATGTCTCTCTCCTCACGGAGCAGCAAAGCTTTTCTTTTGTGCTGAAGACTGTCAAAGATGGGAAAAAAGAAATAGAAACAGGTGAACTCATCGCCCCAGCACTCGTCGCAACACATACAGGAGCACAAAATCCTGAGAAACTTCGTACTCTCGTCCGAGAAAAATTTGCAAAGAATCGAGAGTTTGTGGAGGGGAAACTGAGTAGCAAGATAGAACAATAATCCTAACGGGCAATTTAAAAAACCTCTCCAATTTGGAGAGGTTTTTTAAAATTCTAAGAAAAGAACTATACCTTCACAGAAATGCCAGGTCACATAGACGTACAAACAGAAATAGATTTGATGTAAGTCGCGTTTGCTTTGAGTCCTGATGGTCGAGCTTCTTCTACATTGTGGATAAAAGCTTGGAGATTGTCAGCGAGCTTTTTAGCACCAAATGAGAGCTTTCCTACCATACCGTGGATATCACCTTGTTTGTCGTTTTTGACTTCAAACTTACCACCCTTGAGTTCTTGGATGATAGCCAGGAGATCATCACCTACTGTTCCAGATTTTGGATTTGGCATCAGACCTTTTGGACCGAGAACCTTAGCGATCTTACCCATCTTACGCATCATAGCAGGAGTAGCGATAGCGATGTCGAAGGTAATTGGCGTAGAACCAGCCTCAATACCTGAGATGAGATCGTCACCACCAGCTATAAGTGCTCCAGCTCCGATAAGAGCCTTTTCATCACCAGCATCACTGAATGCAGCGATTTTAACTGTTTTACCAGTTCCGTGAGGAAGTGTCATACCCATACGGACCATCTGGTCAGCACGAGTTGCATTGATACCGAGATGAAAATGGATTTCAACCGTAGGATCAAACTTGACGAAGTTTGTCTTCTCGAGAAGAGCAATAGCTTCTTCTACAGAGTAGATCTTGTTTGGCTCAATGAACTTGAGCGCAGCAGTGTATTTTTTGCCTCTTGGCATAAAAAGAAAAATAAAGAAATATTGGTGCGAGCGGCTTTTTTAGGGTCTCCCAACGAGCGACATTGTATGAGATATTTGCAATTTGCAAATTTTTTCTATGATAAGTGGACAATAAATATTTTTATGTCTAAATCAGATACCGAAAGGTCTCCAAATATTCCAAACAATAATCCAAAAAGTGTTGGTATATCAAAAGCTCTTTGTGCACTTCTAGAAAAATACCCCATACTCCAAGAATGGAGAGATGAGATTATTAGGGAACAAAAGGAAACATGAATAGAATGAGGATTCGAATATAGTTCTTTGCAAACGACAGAAAGACAATCACGTTTTTTTAGAAGTCTTCCTCACTCAACAACTGGCTGGATGATACGGGCTTTTAGCCCGGAAAACGGTCTCCTAAGAATCTCTAAACAAAATACCGAAGGTGAGCAAAAAGCAGGTGTAGTGATAGATCCATTTTTAGCAGAGAGTTTTGGAAAAAATCGTTGAAATCCGTGACTCGCTAAAATTGAGGCAATTGAAGATATGCGAGAAATGGTAAGAAAAATCCATGCCTGGTTCCAAGATACACGCCAAATAATAGGCGGTAGGGTGGTGGTAGCTCCTGATGGTACAGTAGGAGTATTTCAAGAAATAAAAAAAACTGGGAGAAATGCTCATAAAATGATCCCCATTAATAGAGCACGGGTACAGGTTCACAGGGATATTTATGGAGCTATTAACAGACACAATTATGCAAAGGATAAGCTCAATAATGACCAGAGAACTATTGAAGAAATTTCTGGAGATGTAGCAGAACTAATACAGCTATGTATGATGAAGAGAGAATGAATTGATACAGATGTGCCAACTATTCATGATCTCGTTGGTAATATCAGTGAATGAATAGAAGGTGAAGCAACCTTTTTCTATTTAGAAAAAATGATGATTGACTATCTCCTAAAACTCAATGGGGGTCAATACGATAGTACTAGAGTGTATTGGGCTGCTCAAACTCTACAAGCATGACTTAGGGATAGACTCTGAAAAAATGCAGGGATTACAGAACAACAAATTCTTCTCGAACAGGCAAAAGATATAGAACTTCATCATTGGAAAAATGTCGTATGTGGAACTACTACATGAAAAATCGATATTGAGCATGTGATTGAAGATATCCCATGAGACTATACGGCCTTCAAAGAACGTATATCAAGATACAATCCGCTCAAAAATACAACTGTTTTTAATCCATTTTCTTGATTTTATAAAGAATGGGGCAATTTTTTGGGGCGAAAAGATAGCACGCCATATGAAGCACAACTAAAAATTACAAAACAATATATCCTTATTACCCTCCAAGAAATCAAGATGCGCTATGCATATAACGATGACATCCCGGAGAATGAGAGTGCATCTCTTAGAAAAAGGATTGAGAGAATAAATGTACTCCGTCAAAGATTTTTCCCAGAGAAACCAGAAATATCTATCGACTTTTCTGCAGAAAAAAATACAATCAATGATGCTCTTAAAAAAGAGATTGCTCGCTATAAATAATATTATTCTTATTCTATGATAACCATCAAACTCCGCGACCCATCAGGTAATTGGAATACCTTTATTGGCGAAGATAGGGCCTCTATTACAGAACAATGTGAAAAGCACGGTATCGACTCCCCTTTTGCATGTCGAGCAGGTGCTTGCACGACTTGTGCATGCAAAGTTGTCTCGTGAAGTGAACACCTGGTACAAAATAAATTTGGCGAAAAACTCATCGATACAGATGAGGATCAATTCCTGACCTGTATTGGATGACTCCATGAGGGGCGCATCAATTCAGAAGAAAACTTTGAAGTCGTGCTCGATTTTCTCGATTAATTTTGGATATTTTTTATCCATGTCAAAATCCTCTCTGCGAGGATTTTTTCATACCCCTCAAATCCATGGTCGGCACCAGGAATAGTCTGGTAGTCAGTGTTTGAGTTGTGGGATTGTAATAGTTTCACCACCTCATTCATCGGAAACCGAACATATTCATCATTTTCTCCGTACATAACCAGTCTTGGTATATCGAGTCATGAAAATTCCTCAAAGAGTTTTTTCTTCCCGAGGCGTTCTCGAAATGCTTCAAAAAGTGGGAAACAATTATAGGGTCCTTCAGGATTCAGGATATCATGAGCTGATTGGTAAGAGAAATCCTCGAGAAAACATCGTCGAATAGTTGGTCGCTCCTCTCCCCTATTTTCCTGAATAGCTTTTTGGGCACTTAGGAGGACTTCCTGAAAGAGTTCTGGTCCCATATCGTCATACCATAGACCGACATCGTCACCTCATGAGAGAAGAATGTATCCAGCAAACGGTGTATCTCTTCATTGTTTTTTGAGTATATCGTGATAGACACATATCTTATTCGCACCTGTCGATTTCCCCATCAGGAAAAATCGTTCGTAGCCCAGATTTTTCAAATAATCAACAACTCCATCAATATCATAAACGCAATCCTCAATCTTTTCATACCAAACTCCGGCATTCGTTTTTCATACAATACCACTCTCATCATAGACATCGAGTGAAGTCGTGAGCATTGCTCATCGATTATTGAAAGTACAATATCCAATCCCCTCTCAGCCCAACACCTCTGACATAATTTCATTCCATTCATGCGCATAAAAAATCCCCTTACTCCCATTTCAGTGGAGATAGATAATGGCAGTTTTAGGATGGTGCGAGGACTCTGCTGGAAAGAGTAGACCAGAAAGCTGAAGGCCGTCAGTCGAACGGGGGTCTATCAAGAGAGTGGAGAGTGGTTGCACAAGAATTACTGTTTTACAGATGAAATATTATCAATCGTAAACTTCTCAAAATTAATCTTGCTCTTTACTTTGTAGGTGCTCTTTATACCATTTTCTGTCATATCAACCAGAAATTCATAGATATTATCCCCGAGGCTTTTGAGAGTATCCTCACGGAATGTAACGGTCTCTACATTTTTATACCATCAAATAAAGGTATCCTCAGAAACTCATTTTGGGAATCGAAAACTATATGCTGAATAGAAATTCTTTCCAGAAAGATGAGAATAATATATTTTCAAAAGATCTACTGCTCAAAAATTAAAACTGTCCGTTTTAAAGTTTAGATACTTAACATCATCAATGAAGGTATCCTTGCTACAAGAACCAAAATAGAAAGTAATGACTGAGGTTTTTGTATATGTTGCATAAATAGTATCTCAACAGAGTCACCAAACAGATCACTTAATAAATTTTACCCCATTTACATCTATTGCTCACTCAATACTGTCTGGTAAAAAACCATTATTAACCTTAAAGTGGGACTGAAATTCATAGGATGATCATTCAACTTCATTGTACTTCCAATCACCAAAATTGAAACCTAGAAAATCCATTTCATGCGTGGAAGTAATTTTATCATAATCCACCATTACTCATGTGCCTTGAAGCATAGTTTTAATAGAATCATTGTCGGTCACTATATCTCCTAAAGAACCTTTATGATTTACATAAATTTCTTTAACGAGATCAAAAACAAAATTTCTTGTAGCAAAAGAATTGGGATAAAATTCTATTGATGAGATATAAGTTTGTTGTGATTCTGGATAGTACGATGTTTTAATAACTGAATCTTTGGGTGTAATATTATTGTCGTAGAAGCGATTAAATACTTTTCTTTGCCAGGGTTGAGTAGTTTCAAAATTAAAATAGATTGATGCTCAGTGGGCCCTAAATCATACTATATTTGAAATAATCGCTAAAGCCTCAGCTCTCGTGATATACATCCCTGGATTTGCATACTTGTTACTCCTGGAGATGATACCATTATCAGCAGCGAGCTCTACTGCTCGGCATACCCAATCATTCTTGGTTGCATCAGTGAAGTATTTCTTGCAAGTGTAATTTTCTGGAAGAGTGATGCCTTTCATCTTCAGTGCCATCCCTATTACTTCTTGTCGAAGTATTTTATCATCAAGGCGATATTTTGAAGTTGTTGATTGTTTTGTGATGACTCCTTGGTCTCCGAGATAGTTAGCATTTGAAGTATCTTCACTTGTGTATGCAAAGCTTATTCAAATACAAAATACAAAGGACAAAATACATAATACAGGAAATTTTTTCATAAAGAAAAATAGGAAATAACTCAAAAAGTATAGACTGAAAGGTGCGAAGTCAAGGAGTGGGCAGAGGAATTTGTATAAAAGAAGAATTTGAGTATTATCCTGCATATGAAACACAAAATTCTTTATGCACTCTTACCATGTATAGTGTTTTATTTTACTAGTCTTATCATAGGAACAGTTGCTTGGTATACTACATTTAAAGAACAAGATATAGAGTGGGATCTTATATATACTGCTCCCCTGATTACTTGAGTTGTTTTTATGTTTAATCCAATTGCATGGGTAGTGCTTATTTATACAATCTTATTTATTTTTATATTCAGAAAATGGGAAAATCATAAAAGATATTATAATTGGCTTTTAATCTGAATCATTATCGCAACCGTCTCCTCGTACCCTCTCTTCAGAGAAGCACTAATATTTTAACTATGAGTATCAAACACTGTCATCTTCTCCTTCCACCTTACCCTGACTACGAACTGATTGATTCCGGGAATGGTATGAAATTTGAACGCTACGGCACTTTCAAGATAGCGCGACCAGAGTCCCAAGCGCTCTGGAGCCCAGAACAAGCAGAATGGAATTGGGATGCCTATTTTGATAAAA
>CAZFTF010000007.1:45563-45839 GCA_964521495.1 uncultured Candidatus Peribacteria bacterium
CCAAGGTCGTTGGGCAAAAATCCCAGACAATGTGAGTGATTGGGTGATGTCCTATAATGATCTCACTTGGCAATGTAAATGGTCACCATATCGTCATGTGGGAGTATTTCCAGAACAGGCAATGCATTGGGATTGGATGAGAGAAGTTTTACGAGCTTCAATGAAGAACACAAAAGACAAAATACAAAATGGAGAAAACATAGCTCCCAAAGTCCTCAATCTGTTTGCCTATACAGGTATCGCCTCAATAGCCTGTGCAAAAGAAGGAGCGCAAGT
>CAZFTF010000007.1:45849-54607 GCA_964521495.1 uncultured Candidatus Peribacteria bacterium
CTCAGGGATGCCCGATAATAGCATACGATGGATACTCGAAGATGTCGTGAAATTTGTCGAGCGAGAAGTGCGACGAGGAAATACCTATGACGGGATTATTATGGATCCTCCCGTGTTTGGTCATGGTGCTAATGGAGAAAAATGGGAGTTTGATACCTCGTTTCCTATTTTACTCGAAAGCATCAAAAAAATCCTCTCTCCCAATCCCCTCTTTTTCCTCGTCAATACCTATGCTTCGAGTATTTTCTCTACTTCACTGGCGAATATAGTCTCAGATATTCTTCCGGAAGGAATCATAGAGCATGGGGAACTGGGGATACAACAAAATAGGAGTGAGAAAAGTCTCACTACTGGAGTCTATGCGAGGTGGAAATGAAAAACGCTCTAAAAGAAAATACTATTTGACCTCTGTGGTGGAAGAATTTATACACTGCTCATATCTTTTGATCTGACCTGAGTAGGTAGTGATCTGTTTCTTTTTTGCATCACAATAAGATTGTTTGGATTCTACAACATCTCCACGACAGTTCCTCCCTACAAATTGCTGAAGCTCTATAATCTTTGCTTTGTCAGTTGTATATGTATCCGCATATTCTCTCATAAATGTCTCAGCGCAAGGACTGGTAGTATCAACGACACTCGCGTTGAGAGCGCTGCTGGATAGACTACCTGTCGAATACATTGCCATAGTGCCGAGCAAGAGTGCGCCAAAAATACCAATACTGATTTTTTGATGTGCATCCATAGAATAAAGGTTACAGGAGGATTATACTCCAGAAATATCATTGTCAAAGAAAACAACCCTATCTCAATCTATTCTGATCTTGAAGCATCCGGTTCCCAAAGACCAATATTGATTTTTCAAAGCATAGTTTCTATTGCCTTGCCTTTTGTCAGAACTGGATATGTAAGGAATTCAAGAAGGGACTTCTTTCTCATATCACGACACTCGGTAGAGAAATAGGAGAGAGAGCTCCTATCGCATTGTAATATCTTGTCCGCCTCTGCTTTGTTTTTTGTATTATTTCTAAACAAATCTATTCCGTTCGAAGTATCTTTTGATTGTATTTCGAGGTCAGTAAATGGATTATATGTGATGTTTTTTGTTGAGGTATATTTTGCGGATTCCATTGGAACACTTTGGGGAAAGTATGTGGACTCAAAGGCGATAATTGTATCCCAAGAATCTTTATAAGTGGAATTTTCATCGTATGAAGCATTTGAGAAATCATCAATTGTCTCAAGGTCATATTTTGGGAGAGAGCCTCCTGAAACTAGGAGTCGTATGAGATCATCAATATTATCGAGTAGCCATTCATTATCCTCCGCATAGTCATCCATTACGACAGGAAGCATTGAGAGGGCTCTCTCAAATGTAGGACCTTCGGAATCTCCTGGATCAATCGTGTCAGTCATTTTTTTGTGATACACTGCCCAGACAAAGAGTGAGAAATACTCCTTCCATCGAAGAGGGGTGTCTCATTCAAATGTTGAACGGTTCTGGAGTATACCATACGATATGAGTGTATTGAGCGCTTCTTGATATGCCTTGCTCTGATCCCCGACATCTGAGTATGGAAGTGCTACAGTATCAGTTTGTGTATGAAAGTTTGTTTCTCAGATTTCTGGCACTTGCAATGTCCTCTTGAGATATTGTATCATCAGAGTATCTATGCGTCTCAGTTGTTTCTTTGGGAGGACCATCTGGCTCGATACAATATACTCATTATTATCACCAATCAGGAGTACAGCTTCACAACGAATAATATCCTCATCTTTTCCTTCCTCATCAATGACAGACTCTGCAAAACACACGAGAAAACCTTCATGTCACGAATATGTTATTATCTTCTTTATGAGAGGTTTCCGATACGCTCATTCCGTAACATTCTTGAGCCATGTATCCACAGAATCATCTTCTGTAGCAAAAGAATTTTTAAATACAGCGATCTGTGCTCTGCTCCAAAAATTTCCGAGATAATTTCGCACCATCACAAAATCCTGTCTATTTTCAATAGAATATGCGAGGAGCCCCCTATACTCACCAATATCATATGAAATAGCAGCATTGCCGCGTGTCGCAATACTTATCTCAGATCATGGTATGATAACATCTGTAACCTCAGGAAATACAAATGTAGATGGAAATGTCACAAAACTAAGAAAATCTTTGACAGATTTTTGTATGCTATCAAGTGTTTTTTTGGTAGGAACTGGGGTCTCGAGATAGAGAAAAAGAAGATGTGTTTCGTCCACCACCATAAGATATATATGAGCACTGTTTGTCTTAGTGCTCTCGGCATTTCCGTCAAACGAAAGCTCATAAAATTCTTTGCCTCCTATCTTGATAGGTGTAAATAATATTTTTGAAGCTCCCATCTCAGAAGTGAGATATTTTTGAAGCTCTGAGGTGTTTTGTATCCTCGGGGTGCGCATATGATAAAAACTAAATGACGATATAGATGTCGCATCAGCATCAGCAAGCGAAGCAGAAATACTCGTAGCCGGTATGTAGGAGAGTATGGTATAATTCTTGAGAAGATTGATAGAGATAAGGGGGTCTATGATTTTTTTCTGTGAAGAAAATGTCTCTACTTTTTGGAGAAATTCTGGGAAATCCTCATTATTAGATTGTAGTGTATCCTCTTGAGTAAATGCTTCTTGGATAAAATCCTGTGCTTCACTGATCAAGAGGGAATATCCAAGAGAAGGGTCATATCCGCCTCCTACGAGGAAAGTATTGACACCAATCATCTTCCCATCACGAATCAGCGGACCACCCGAATTACCTCCAGCAATCAATGTGTCTGTTTTGAGGTACCTATTTCCATTGTATTGTGCTGTTCCAGATACAATACCCTGTGTCTCAGTAATCGTATTGGCTCCCACCCATGGATATCCGCGGGCAACCACTGTATCACCTGATTGAGGAACATACTCCATATCCATAGTCAGAGTGGACAGAGCATTAAAATCTACTTTCTTCCCAAAAATATCAGTAGTATCAAGCTGCAGAATAGCCACATCAGCATCAGCATCACGGCTCACGACAGAGGCAGTGTAATAACATCGTGGAGGTAGCGATGGATTATCGGTCATACAGATAGCAAAATCATCCGAAATACCCCCAACACCATCATCCACGACATGATTGTTTGTGATAATATGCCCCTGATTATCTACGATAGATCCGCTTCCCCACCCCTGAAGAGAAAAATAAAGTCAGAGTGGTTCTTTATAGGAAACAACTTGCACAACGGGCGAGGTAGCGGCATACGCTGTAAAAACAGATACATAGACTCATACCAAGAGAAGAATTTTTTTCATAAAAATAAAAATAATAAAGGTTACTTCCAAATTACTTTACAACATATTTTATCATAATGCAAATAAAATAACCCGTGAAAAACAAAAAACTTGCAGAAAATGAAAAATATCTACAATCTCCTCACGCGTTGGGGATTCTATACTCTCTCAATGAACGGAAAAGTGAAAACATTTTGTTGGGGATTCGCCAAGCGGTAAGGCATCGGACTTTGACTCCGACATGCGGGGGTTCGAATCCCTCATCCCCAACCAATAGCTACACTAATGCTATATTGTGACCCGCCTACGCGGGTTTTTTTATGTCTTCTTTTCACCTCTTAAATCCTTTATGGGATTGTATCAGTGAGGTAATGGGTTCTAGACCATTGTGTCTGAGTACAAGGTGCACTAATGGCACTTCTCAAAAGCATTGATATTTCCATATTTCAGCTTTGATTGATTAGAGTTAACCCCCTATTTTGCTTCCCGAAAGGGGTGTGATTCCTATTTAGTTTTCATCTAAAGATACCTTTTGTTTTAAAGAAATATTTGAAGAATCGGGTATGTAAGTATACTGGGAAGGTCTTTTTTAATGCAATGCTATGATCGGAAATATGAAAATAACTAAATCTTCACTTCAAGACAAAAATCTCGATGGTTTTTGACGTGAGAGAAAGACACCTCCGCCCGACGAATGTTATATTAAACTCGATGAGAATTATGAAGTAATACCCCAAAATGGTGCCAAAGATTTTGACTTAAAAACAGCCAAATCACCCTACACTTTGAATGATTCCAAAAGTTTCTTATAAATCGCTACCATCGCCCAACTATCTTGTCTGCAATATATAAGCAGGTCTTTTGCTGTCTGTAATCTAGTATCTGGATCTTTAATATCCCCTCGTATAAGTTCGGCAAGCCTATTCATGGCTTTATCTCATTTTCCGATACTTAAATGTTCATAACTCAGTTCGGGGACCAAGACTGGTAAAACTTTTTTTATTGATGCTGATCACTTAAATTTACGGTCAAAATACTGATATTTGCTAAAAGGATCATACAAATCATATGTTTTGTCATTTATTTTAAGGAAACTATCAGCTAAGTCAGCGTAACTCTCTCCTATCTCTTTGTTACGAGAATTTTCAAAGGGCTTATACCAAACAACAAAGCTTGAAGTGTTCACATGATCTCCGATATCCTCTAAAAAAAGTTTCAGAAAATCTACCTGAGAACCTATCACAGTTCGATTCTTTTGTGCCTCTAAGCTAGGATCATTGATGCCAATTACTTCCGTTACCTGAAACTCTCATTCTGCCATCAGAACGGCTCAAAAATGTTCTATGTGACCATCTTCATAGAGTTTATGGAGAGAATATTGCACTACAGCTTGTTGGTATGGTGAGACACCATTTAAAAGCGGTATAGGGGTACTAATGGACTCATAATCATAAAAGCAAATCGGAAACTGAAGACCTCATAATTCATTGGTTATTTCTGCTTCTTCAATATATGGTTCGCCTTCTGATTGGAAGTATCTATTAATAAAATTTCATGCCTCTGTGCCAATCCCCTGAATTTCCTCTTCACAGAGATCACAAATACCTATACGATTTTCTCTACAAGCATTGGCAATCAGAGGAGCCCGCGTATGGTGAATAGGGATTGAATAAATAGTCCCAAAGGGTTTCTCCGCACCAAAATATTCCAAATATTTATTACCAGGGAATGGGTGCAATTTTCAAAAATCTTCCTCCGAAAGAACTAACTCTCTCCTGATAATATCAATATACTCTTGAATATTCTGATTTGTCTCTAGGGTATCATCAATTGGTATGGACTTTAATTTCCCTCCTTGAACCACCTGAATCCCATTTATGTTTCAAGGTTTCTGAAAAGAAATAATAGCGTTAATATCGATATTTCATTTTTTTACATAGTCAGCATTCACATGGGCAATATTTATTTCTCAAAGTTCGACGACTCACCAAGTAACAAGTAACTGATTGATAATATACTTCTGGAAAGCAACATCATTGAGAAATTCATCTTCTATCTTTCAAACTTTTCTCTTCTCTCCATTGTCTGTAACCTCTTTTCTAACGCCTGATTTAGCTTTTACTTCTATGAGGTCATACTTTCATTCCGCATTGAGTACGAGGTAATCACCACGCACATAACAATCCCCGAGTTGGAACCCAGGCTGATAAATAAGGGGCTCTCTCCTGAGAATTGCCTCTTTTGTTTGAGCGAGATTTTGAGAGAGTCGATCCTGAAATGACATATTCATAGTCCATGTATCGTCATCATCCGTGCGTCAAACATCTTCCTCTGGGATATCGGGGAATGCATTAAATAAAGGCACTCAGAATTTACCTACAAGATACTCTCCAACGAGTTTTTCCACAGTCTTTCATAATTCAATGATATATTCCTGCATATCATCACTATCTGTCCTTGTTGCCTTACGATAACGGTCTAGATTATTCCCCCTTAACCATGCAAGTTTTGGGAACTTGCGATAATCGACGAAGAGAGATTTAGTTATAAGGAAGTTCATTTTGGAAAATTAGATTTAGAAACTCAGTTAAATCGTAAGTTAGGAAATTCTGGTGTCAGAACAGGGATAACATTTACTTCTAATATTAGCTGATACAGTACATCAAATTTTCTTTTATAATCTAATCCATAAACCAAATCTATTAGTATTATTCTAATAAAACTTTCCAAACGATATGAAAAAGTAAAAGTAGAATTTGATGGACTATTTGGGAAATCTGGTTTTTTATGATTTTTTCAATGAGCTATCCAGTTTCTCATTTTTCTGAACTGATCTGAGAAATCTGAAATATTTTTTATTTGTCTTTCTTGTTTAAATTCCTTTATATTTTTTCATTCTATTTCTGAAGAAAGCTTTTGATCAATATAAGTTTGGTAGCTAAACTTTTTAAGTAAGTAACTATATGCCACGCCGAATTCGAGAGTTTGATTATCATTAATATTATTATCTATTCTGTATATAGAAGAAATTAAAGATTCAAAACAATTCATTAACAATATATCTTTTAAATCATCAAATCGGAGAAGATAACGAATTTGATAATGTGTTAAAATTGCTGAGATAAGAATGTTTCTATAGTCAGGAGACAATCACTCAATCGTACTAATAGATTGGCTCATAAAAGCTTCAATATCATTCTGCATCAATAAAGAAAAATCATGCTTATTTTGACCTATTCTTCCTAGGGTATTTCTGTCAGTGAAAACCTGATTTCATAGTCATAATGACAATAATATTATTATATCATCAATTACAGTTCATTCCTTGAGCAATAAACTATTTCTTCGATATTCACCTTTGAGTTTTCAGGTATGAGTCATTTGATCCTGTCTCTTTGTATTGGAATTAACTGCCTCGCTATCAAATACACATTGTAAATCAAAATATTCTCCTGAAATATGGGTATTGAGGAATATATTATAAAATGAAATATCCATATTATTTTTGTGCTAACTTCCCCCACATATCAAACAACCATTGTACTCGTTCACTATCATTTTTGAATCCAGTTGGGCGGTAGAGTTTATCGACTGCACGATCCAGGTCTGTATGGGCACGAACAAGTACAGGTGGCATCGTGCGAGGATCGTAGAGGTCAGCCAATGAACTCTCAGGAAATGCGAGACGAGCATCGAGAACTGCTTGTGCGAGTTCTTCAATTTTTTTTGTATCTTTCTCACTCACCTCTGGCCATGGGAAATTGTTATACACAATATCCTTTGAATATCGATAATCACTCTTGAGTCGTCCACAAGTAGCACGAACCCAAGCCATATGCATCATTGAAGTCAAAATACCGAAGTGATACAGTGTAGCGTTTGGAATAAGTTTTACAAGATTGCTCGAGAGAGTATCTGGATTTATAAATCCTATCGGGATATATATTCGTCGTTCAGAAGAAACTTCAGGAATTATAATATAGTTTCCTTTGGGCATATTTTCAACATGAAACCTCGTTGGAGTTGAAGCTAATCTTCTCGTTCATTCACTTGTACTCGCTAGACGACATTGCGATACTCTTTCGATTCTTTCCAATACAAGAGGCATATTTTTTAGTTCCGACGGATTTGCTTCACCAAGCCAAAGACAATATCGAGTAAATCAATTTATAAATTCCTCCGAACCAATCCATGGTCTGAAAAATTTCTCTGATAAAGGTTCCTTCTTAATAAAATCATCCTTTTCTTCTTTTGTAAAAAGATAATTCCCTCAATCAATTGGTTTATTTCAGATTCCAATTTTTGGAACATCACATATAGGATTACTGCGACTAGTAATAACAATATTGCTTGCATCTACAAGATAGGGATTGATATTCTTTGATTCAGCTTCATGAGCATCACCCTGAATAGTTTCATATACAAAAAGTCTTTTGTGCTTTTTCGGCTCAAGAGCAAAACCGATAATCACACAATAGACAGCTGCATTTCACTTAGCATCATTTGACCACTTAAAAGTCTGATGAGCAAAGTTAATACTAACATTGTTTCTTATAAGATAAGTTCCTAAAACTCATGCCTGTTCCCCTTGGGTAATAGAATTTGTCGATACAAATGCAGTCTGAACTTTTGGATTATGTTTCATGTACTCTGTCGCCAGTGCGTACCATGCAGAGACAAAATCGAGGGTTCCTGCATTCTTTTCTCACTGAAAAGTATTTAACAAATCATTCCTTTGTCACTCACTCATCATCTTAGATCCTAGAAATGGAGGATTCCCAATAATATAAGAAAGTCTTTCTGGGGCGATAATTTCTTTCCAATTTGTTTGAAGTGCGTTTGCATTTACGATAGTTGCTCGTTTCTTAAGAGGGAGACGAATGAAATATTCTCCAAACTCTTGTGAAACTTCCATATTCATCTGATGATCCATCAGCCACATAGCGACGGTCGCAATCTGTGAAGGAAATTCTTCGATTTCTATCCCGTAGAATTGATCGACATTGAGACGAATCAGATGAGAAACGTCGAGAACTTGTTGATTGAGATAGAGTGCCTTGATGACATCTGTCTCCAGACGGCGAAGCTCACGATAAGTGATAACAAGGAAATTACCACATCCACATGCAGGATCGAGAAATGTGAGTGAGGCCAGCTTGTCATGAAATTTCTCTAGTTTCTTCTTTTCTCTTTTGATACTCTCAAATTCAGCTCGTAGGTCATCGAGGAAGAGCGGTCAAATAAGTTTCATAATGTTCTTTTCACTGGTATAGTGAGCACCTAGGTTTCTCCTCGCTTTCTCATCCATTACGGACTGAAAAAGGGAACCAAAGATCGCAGGAGATATACGGCTCCAGTCAAGCGAACAACATTCTGCTATGCTCGCTCGCATCGTGGAATCAAACGAGGCAATTGGAAGTGTCTCTTCAAAAAGTTTTCCGTTGACATAAGG
>CAZFTF010000008.1:0-37556 GCA_964521495.1 uncultured Candidatus Peribacteria bacterium
TTACAAGAAAATTTTGCATGGATGCCCTATGACGGTATACTGAGAGAAGCTACTTGTGCCAAGTCTGGAATCCCCATCCATACTTCCTGGTCGAAAGAATATGATGGTCGAATACTCTCAGAAAATGAATATCTCAAAATAGTAAATTAGTCTATGATTCCATCAGGAGAAAAAATTGTTGAAAAGAAAATTTGTCGCCTCAGCTGACAAGAGTTTTTCGTAACCGACAAAGACCTCGAATTCTATGATAAAGTCTCCCCTATTTTCTGAGGAAAAAAATACAGTATTCCAACACCGACATTGTGTCCAGATGAACGAATGAGGAGGAGGATGTGTTTCCGTAATAGTCGACATCTCTATTTCTCTTCAGAAGAATGACAACTCTCAACCTACTCAAAATCTGGTTGATATACTTCATTTCAACCCCCAAAATATTGGTCTGATGCATGGGCATCAACGGATTATAATGCAAAATTTTCTTTTGATTCCTCAGCTTTTACTCAGCTCTCTAGTCTCAATAAACAAGTACCAAAAATTGCACGGTCTATTCTCAAAGAGGAAAACTGCAATTTTGTAAACCAAGCAAGCAATGTAAAAGATTGTTATCTGATATACGGTGGCGATGACACGGAAAAATGCTACTATGGTGAACGGTTCAAATCATCAAAGAACTGTGTTGATTTTCTCGGTGCATATACTTGTGAGTACTGCTATGAGATAACAGATTGTATGGATTGTTTTTGAATTCAATTCTCACAAGAATGCACAAACTGTCATGATTCTTCTTTTCTGTATGGTTGTTCTGATTGCAAGAAATGTTTTGGGTGTATCAATCTAAAATCAAAAGAATATTGCTTTTTCAATGAACAACTCTCATCCGAGGAATATACAAAACGCGTAAAAGAATTTTCTCTTGAACGACATAAAGATGTCCTCCTAAAAAGAATCCACAATTTTTTTCTCTCACAGGTGTATAGAGAAAATATGAACCTGCAAGCAGAGGGGTGTATAGGAAACAAGATAGTGAAGTCTCAGAATGTTTTTTGATCATTTTATGTCCAAAACTCCGAAGATATAAAATACTGTTCTGATTTCTATGGATCAAAAGATTGTTATGATATATACACTTTCGGCGATCAAACACATTTCTCCTATGAATGTGTAACGATAGGTCATGACGCTTACCATTGTCTCTTTACGCAAGAATGCTGGGAAAAGACCTCCGAATTATTGTATTGTATGCACTGTACCAAATGAACCCACGACTGCTTTCTATCGACTGGCCTCAAAAAGCATGACCACTGCATCCTCAATATCCCCTACTCTACCCAAGAATATGAGACACTCTGTGGTAAGATAATAGATCATATGCGTTCTACTGGTGAGTGGTGAGAGTTCTTTCCTCATTCTCTTTCTCCATTTGGGTACAATGAAACAGTAGCGAATGAGTATTTCCCTATGACAGAATCAGAAGTAAGAGCTCATGGATGGAATTGGCATACAGAAGAAGAGAAAAAATTTGAATGAAGTACATACGCTCCTCTTCCTATTTCTCAATACGATGAAAGAGTGGTATGATTTGATATTGCCACCAAAAACATTCATGAGTGTTTGGCAGGAATGGTACAATGTGAGATTACCAGAAAACCCTTTAAAATCATCAAACAAGAACTTGCTTTCTATATTGAAAATGGGATTCCTATTCCTACGAAACATCCAGATCAAAGACATAAAGAGCGACTCAGTTTGAGAAATCCAAGAAAGCTCTGTGAGAGGACTTGCGCTGAGTGTTGAAGAGATATAATTACTACCTACTCATCTGAGAGACCTGAAAAAGTTGTGTGTGAAGAGTGTTATAGGAAACTCGTTTACTAATTTTATTATATGACATTCATCCCACCAGGAGAAAAAATTGTTGAAACCAAAAAATGTCGCATCAGTGGGCAAGAATTTTTCGTGACGGATAAAGACCTCGAATTCTATGATAAAGTCTCCCCTATTTTTGGAGGAAAGAAATATAGTATTCCGAGCCCGACACTCTGCCCAGAAGAGAGGGAAAAAAGAAGATTAGCATTTCGCAATGAGAGAAATCTCTACCAGAGAAAATGTGATAAGACAGAACAAGATATTATTTCTATTTATTCTCCTGACAAACCATTTCCAGTGTATGAACAAAGTATCTGGTGGGGTGATGTATGGAATCCAGAAGAATACGGTAGAGATTTTGATTTTTCTCGTCCATTTTTTCCACAGTTCGAAGAACTTCATCGTGTAGTTCCCAAACTCAATGTGATGACTTCCCAAAATGAGAATTGTAACTACACCCATCTAACTGCCAACAACAAAAATTGTTATCTAATTTTCGAATGTTCCAATAATGAAGATTGTTACTACGGTCTCTGGATGCAGCAGTCAAAAGACTGTATAGACTGTGACTATATCCACCAGTGTGAACACTGTTACCAAGTGAGTGATTGTTATAATTGTTATGAGCTCTGCTACAGTCGAGATTGTCATAATTGTCGTGATAGTTATTTTATGGAGCATTGTATAGGATGTCAGAAATGTTTCGGGTGCCTCAATCTAAAAAACAAACAATATCATATTTACAACCGTGAAGTAACCCCGGCGCAATTTGAGGCCTTCCTGAAGAAATTTTTCTGAGGTACACAAAAAGAAAGAGGTGGGTATATGGGGCACAAACTCCAACTAGAAAAAGACTTACCACGAAAATATGCTAACCTTCTCCAAACAGAAAATTGTATCGGAGATTATATGACAAATGCTAAAAACTGCATTTTTACGAGTCACGCGCACGATGCAGAAGATTGCAAATATGCGGAGCATGTTTGGAGGAATGCAAAAAATGTCATGGATGTCTCAACTGTTGGTAGAAATGCTGCATGGGTATATGAGTCACTTAACACAGGTATCGATGTAAACAATGACCTCTTTTGCATACAGGCATGGACCTCTCAACAGCTACTCTACTGTATTTCCTGTTTCAATTCACAGAATGCCTTTGGATCAACAGGTCTCAAAAAATCCCACCACTGTATTCTCAATAAATCATATTCGACTGCTGAGTACGAAACTCTCTGTGGTAAGATAGTAGACCATATGAGAAGTACTGGCGAGTGGTGAGAATTCTTTCCACACGAACTCAGTCCTTTCTGATACAATGAAACAGTAGTAAAAGAGTTTTTCCCTATGACAGAATCCGAGGTACAAACAAAATGATGGAACTGGCACACGGAAGAAGACAAAAAATTTGAATGAACCCCCTATACTCCCCTCCCTATTTCTCAATATGATGAACGAGTAGTATGATTTGATACGGCTACAAAGAATATCAATGAATGTCTAGCATGAACAGTACAGTGCGAAGTAACAAAGAAACCTTTTAAGATAATCAAACAAGAACTCGTCTTTTACATTGAAAACTCAATTCCAATTCCTACCAAACACCCAGACCAGAGGCATAAAGAAAGAATGGATTTGAGAAATCCAAGGACACTCCATGAGAGGACTTGTGCAGAGTGTGGGAAGAGTATAATGACGACCTATGCTCCAGAAAGACCTGAGAAGGTCGTCTGTGAAGAGTGTTATCAAAAATTAGTGTATTAAATTCTCTATGTCTATTATTCCACCTGGAGAACACATCATCGAAACAAAAAAGTGTCTTCTTTCAGGAGAAGAATTTCATATAACCGATAAGGACCTCGAATTCTACGATAAGATCTCCCCTATTTTTGGAGGAAAAAAATATAGTATTCCCGGCCCAAAACTTTCTCCAGATGAGAGGTGGAGGAGGAAGCTGGCATTTCGCAATGAAAACTATCTCTACAAGAGAAACTGTGCTCTGACAGGTCAGGAAATTATCTCAATGTACTCACCTGCCTCAACCAAAATTATCTACGATCATGAAGTATGGTGGTCCGATGCCTGGGACATAAAAAAGTATCAGGGAAATTTTGATTTTTCACGACCATTTTTTGATCAATTTCGTGATTTTATTGCCCCGATTCCTGTTCCATGACTCTATAATTCAAAAAATGAAAATAGTCGCTTCAACAATTATATCATAGGCGGCAAGAACTGCTATATGTCATCGGTCGTTTACTACGGTTGTGAAAATATCCTCTATTCACGATGGATATTTGAATCAAAAGATATCATTGATAGCTTCCTCGTCTACGTCTCAGAAAAATGCTACGGATGTATTCATATCAAAAACTGTAATAATTGTCGAAATTTAATAGCCTCAAATAATTGCTCTGATTGCCTCTTTGGGAAATATCTCATCGGGTGCCGGGACTGTCTCCTCTGCTCGTCACTGTCACAAAAACAATATTGCATCCTCAATAAACAGTACACCAAAGAGGAATATGAGAAAAAGAAAAAGGAATTTTTACAGCTTCCAGAAAAAACTATACAACAATATTTCACTGATTTTCTCCAAAAACAAATAGCACGAAACCTCTACAATTTCAAATGCGAGAATTGCCTCGGAGATTCTATGCTCAATTGTCAGGATTCATTCTTCTGTTTTGATGTAGAAAAATTGGATAATTGTAAATATGTTCGATGAGAACAGATGAAAAATTGCTTTGATGGTATCTGAGGACAAATTGAGAATTCCTATGAATTCAATCGTGGTGGTATCGTCGGTACCTCCTGTTGTTTTGTGAATGATGCGATTAATTCCAGCAATGTTTTTTATTGTTTTGGTGTCTACAATGTCTCAGACTGTTTTGCTTGTAGCGGCCTTCACTCTCATGAACACCATTGCATACTCAATACACCATACTCAGCTCACGAATATGAGGTCCTGTGTGGCAAGATTATCGACCATATGAAATCTACAGGGGAATGGGGTGAATTTTTCCCTCACAGTATGAGCCCATTTGGTTACAATGAAACCTGTGCTCAAGACTATTTCCCAACCACGGAAGAAGCCATAAAAACATTGGGATGGAATTGGTATCCGGAAGATACAAAGTCATTTGAAGGGAACGCTTACGCCCCTCTCCCCATCCGAGAATATGATGAGAGAAATGTATGAGGTGCAGTAGCACAAAAAAATATTGATGCCCTCCTGGCAGGAATGCTCCAATGCGAAATCACTGGAAAACCATTTAAGATTACCCCTCAGGAGCTCGTATTCTCCATCGAAAATGCCATTCCTATTCCTACAAAGCACCCCGACCAGAGACGCAAAGAACGGATGAATCTCAGAAATCCACAAAAATTCTACGAGAGAACTTGTGCCGAATGTCATAAGAATATTATCACCACCTATCCTCCCGAGAGACCAGAAAAAGTCGTGTGTGAAGCGTGCTATCAAAAATTGGTGTATTAATACCCATACGCGTACAATCCACCCTCTTTGTCTATATATCACACAGAGCGAGCGTGTGGTCGAAAGTCAGAACGTTTATGTGCTGAGTAATCCGCTGACATAACTAGAATTTCTCCAATAAGAATAGATCGCATGCTCTCTATCAGATTCCCAACAGGATCATATCGACTGTAATCCGCATGACCATGAATGATTCGAGAAATACCATATTTGTCCTGCAGTTGGCGAGCACGATCTTGAGATAAACTGAGAACTGATACCCTCTCTCCACGTGCATCATATTCATCGGTCATTCTAGTCCGATTATTATAGGTTGAGAGAAATACATCCCGAATAGCGTGAAAAAAATCAATATCCGACTCATTCTTACCCTCAATAAGAAAGCTCTTCAAATTTCTCTGAAAAACCTCATTGAGAGTATCAACGCCATGCTGCAAAATCATTTCTGCCATATCATCGGTCATATCTGTATGCACAAACAGTGTCTCATCTATCTGTGCTCCTACTTTCATAGCACAAAGTGCTTGCAAAATCCTATATCATTCTGCACTTTGTCGTAATCCCTCGAGAATATCAGGAGCAGAGAGACCGTCCCAGTATGATGCAGGAGGAATTTGGAAACGTCCAAATTCTAAGAGTCATACACCAACATGTCTATTTTGGCAAAGATCGATTGGGTCCAAAAAATTAACGTGTAGTCTCTGAAAAAGAAAGCTCAATAAAAGATCCTCATGATTTCAGGCAATCACTTCAATATTTGCACCTTGAGTGCGCAAGTCTTCTATATCAAGAAGTATAGGAATTCCTGTCACATGACGATCCGCTACAATATCTCAGAGCACAATAAGATGGTGATCGGGAGGAATACTCTCTCCATAACCGAGCGCTTCCATATTTTTTTGAAATCCTGCGTGATTTCCGTGACTATCGCCGATAAAACTCACAGAATGAGGACGACACCTTAAAGAAGATTGGACAGTGTTTGGCATAGCCACCTTGATCATTCCGTCGAGAACAGGGCGCGGAGGTTTTGTAACTCATGGATCAAATCGTTCACCGGAAATCATATATTTCTAACTTTTATTTTTCTGAAAAACAGTATACTCCTCTTACACTATTTGCAATGCAAGAACACCACAAAACACTGATTGTTGTCTGAGGCGGCACTGGATGACATGTCTTCCCTCTTCTCAATCTCATCCAATACATACAAAAAAACACAAACGCTACTTCTGAACTTTTTTCAGAAATATCTTTTCGATGGATTGGAGAATCTAGTAGTATCGAGTCTCGTCTCGCGAAAACACATGAAATTCCTTTTTCCCCCATTATTTGTGGAAAACTCAGACGATATTTCTCCTTCAAAACCTTTCTGGTACCATTTCAGATTATGATAGGAATTATGCAATCACTTATTATCATTTTCGACGAAAAACCTATCGCTATTTTTTCTAAATGAGGCTATGTCTCCCTCCCTGTTGCCATCGCTGGATGGGTGCTTCGAGTACCTGTATATCTCCATGAATCTGATTCAGTACCGTGACTCGCTAACCGTATAGTTGCAAGGTTTGCGACGGGAATTTTTTGCACTTTCCGTGAAGCGGCTACACTTTTTGCCGACGAAAAAATCTGCGGTTACTGACCACTGCTTCCAGAGGATATTTCCATAATTTCTCAAGAAAAAATACCATTTTCACCACAAACCAAACTTCTCATAAATTGTGGTTCTCAGGGCTCGAGTACTATCTTTGATACACTCATAAAAATGCTTGAGACAGACAATTCCCCCGCTAAAGATTTTGATATTCATTTGATTTTGGGAACAAAAAATCCACAATATCGAGAGAAATTTACTTCTTTTCCCAATGTAGAGGTCTATGATTTTTTCTACGATCAAAAAGAATATTTCCGTCTTACTTACAGCTGTGACTTGGTAATTACTCGCAGCGGATCAAGTATTTTTGAATTTGAAGCCCTGGGACTTCATATGATACTTATCCCCCACCCACATACTGGAAATAATCATCAATATCATAACGCAAAGATATTTGAAAAAAAAGGTCACGAATGTATCCTCCAAGATGCTCTCACAAAAGAACTCCCTAGAGTACTCGAGAAATATGTCACGTACAAAAAAAGCATCACTCTTCCACCTCCTGATCTGAGCGTCTATCAGGAAATTGTAAAAAAACTCCTCCCCTAAATCCCCTCTCTTTTCTCTTTTATCTCTTCTTTATTCTTTTTTCTATGCGCCTCCTCCTCAAACTCTCTGGTCAAGCTCTCGGTAATGGTGGTCAAGGCTTTGATCATGAACATATCAAACGACTCGTGCACGAAATCCACGAGCTCACAGAATTTCACGAGATAGCTCTCGTTATCGGATGAGGAAATATCTGCCGCGGAGGCGAATTTCACAAGCACGGCGTCTCAGAAAATACCGCTCATGCTGTCGGTATGCTCTCAACCGTCATCAATGGCTTGCTCATACAAGACGCTCTGTCTCAAGATGGACAAAAAACCTATCTCTACACTGCACGAGATATCTCTACTGTTGGTGAAGCATTTTATTCTCGAAAAGCCGAGAAAAATCTCTCAGAAAAGAAAGTCGTGATCATCTCAGGAGGAACAGGAAACCCCTATTTCTCCACCGATACCGCCTGAGTCCTCCGTTCTATCGAGATGAACTGCGATATGATGATAAAATGCACCAATGTCGACGGTATTTACTCAGCTGATCCAAAAAAAGACTCAGAAGCAGAGCGATATGATACGGTCACCTACAATGAAGTCCTTTCAAAAAATCTCCGTTTTATCGACCAAACCGCTGTGGCGCTCGCTCGAGAACACAATCTCCCAATAGGAGTGTGTCATATTGATAATATCTCCAAACTCGCCACTCTCACAAAAGATGGGGAATTTTTTGGTTCAATGGTGGTCTAATTTTGTATTCTGCGCTTTGTACTTTGTATTTCCTTAATGGTGCCCAGAAGAGGACTCGGTCGCTCTCTACCGCGACCGGCGCTCTCGTAGTCGAAGTGACAAAAGTCACTTCTTGATACTCGATTCTCGCCATCTTCCCTTAGTTTATTCAAAATGGTGCCCAGAAGAGGACTCGAACCTCCACACCTTGCGGCAACGGCTTCTAAGGCCGTCGTGTCTACCAATTCCACCATCTGGGCATACGAGCATTCTATCTATTTCCCATTTTTCTCAAGCTTTTTCGAAAAAAGACGAAAAAATCTTGCATTTCTCTATTTCTTTTTATAATCACACCATATTTCACTTATTTTTCCTATGAAAAAAGATATTCACCCAGGTTCTCACAAAGTGTGTTTCAAGGAGTTTTCTACTGGATACACCCTCATTGCTGAGTCTACACTCCACCCAAAAGAAACTATCGATATCGATGGTGAGACATACCCTCTTGTCTATATCGAGATCTCTTCTGCGTCTCATCCTTTCTACACTGGAGAAAAGCGTATCGTACGAACTGGTGCCGTTGACCGATTCAATGCTCGTCTTGCTGCAAAAGAAAAGAAGTAGTATTATATACATATTTAAACTATCCTCCTTTTTGGGAGGATTTTTTATATCTTCAATAAAAACTCACACAGGGGTCTTGTAATCATTTTTTTCTATGCTACACTGTGCGAGCTTTTTTATTTTTTAACCCACGAAATATATGAAAAAGACACTTTCCTTCCTTATGCTCACAGCGATGTTGGCATCGCTCTCTGCATGGGCAGACACTTCGCCGAGTAATACTACGACACCTACCGCATCTACTACCGCATCAACAGAAGTAGAAACTGAAGATGAGGTTGAGGATGAAGATAAGGATGATGACAAAGACGACGACAAAGAAGTAAAGAAAGAAGAGAAGAAAAGAGAAGAAATGAAAAAAAAGCGAGAAAAAGAAAAGGAGCAAAAAGAAATGCAGGCAGAAATAAATGCCCTCAAGAAGAAATGTAGAGCTGATATCGCTGCTGCGACAGAAGAGGAAAAAGAAACCGTCAAGGCTGCTTGTGAAGCAGAAATAAAGGCGAAACAGGATGAACAAAAATGAGTAAAAAAATCAGAAAAAGTAACGAAAAAAGAAGTGAAAAAAATCGAGAAAGAAGTGAAAAAAGAAACCAAGAAAAAAGTAAAAGATATGCGCAAGAAAAATAGAACTGAGCTCCGTGCTATGAAACTCCAATGTAATGCTGATATGGCTGCTGCCGAAGAAGCTGACAAGGCTGCTGTTAAAAAAGCCTGTATTGCCAAAATCAAAGCAAAAAGAACAGAATTGCGAGCTCACCTCAAAGAATTAAAGGCGACAGAATATGCTGCTGCGAAAGCAAAAATTGATGCCTATCTCGCTACTCTCTCCCCAGAAGAACGAGCAAAATATATCAAGAACTTTGATAAACGATATGAGAGACTCATCCAAAAGGCAGAAGAAAATGGACAAGATAGTGTCGTCATCAACCTCGAAGCGACAAAAGAAGTCATCGAAGAAGATGATGATAGTACTGATGATGATACCACTACAACTCCTCCTACCACCACGGAAGAGACAAACTCATAAGACATTTCAAAATGTGTATCAAAAACCCCTCCGATTGTACGGAGGGGTTTTGTATTAGAATACACGAGTTGATTTCATAATCTTTTCATCTACAATGAACCGTATATGAATTCCTCCCTATTCACCTGAGAAACCCAGATAGATACGAAGAAATGCGCCCTTTCTGGTGAACCATTCATCATTACAGACAAGGACCTCCTCTTCTATGATCAGATGTCTCCGATATTTAACGGGGAGAAATACCTCATCCCATCTCCGACATTGTCGCCCAAAACAAGAATGCAGCGCCGTATGGCTTTCCGAAATGAACGCTATCTCTATGAATGAAAATGTTGTTTCACAGGTAAGCCACTTGTAAGTATGTATCATCCTGATAGTCACAAAAAAGTATGCACGACGAAGCTCTGGTGGACTGATAGTTGGTCAGGATTTGATTATGGGAGAAAAGTCGATTTTGATCGCCCAATATTTCCACAATTAGGAGAATTATGGGGTGATGTACCCATGATGGCACTCTACTTCACTGGAAATTCAGAAAATTGTGACTATACCAATCATTTTTGATGAGGAAAATCCGCATCAAAGAACTGTTACCTTTGTTTTAATTCTGGGGACGATGAAGATTGTATGTTTTGCAAATGAGTGATCAATTCCAAAGATTGCCTAGAAATGTTTTTTGGTGCCAAAGATGACCACTGCTACGAGTGCATCAACTGCAATGAGTGTTATGGGGCCTTCTTTTCTCAGGATTGTACCAATTGTCGAGAATGTACTTTTTGTAATGCTTGTGTTGGATGCCAAAACTGTTTCGGTTGTATCAATCTCGTCGGACAACAATACTGCATATTTAATGAAAAAGTTGAAAAAACTGTCTATGAAAAACGCATGAAGGAACTCCGTATTACCTACAAAAATCTTCCACTTATAACAGCTCAGGTAAAAAAATTTCATAGTACTCATCCTGTCCGATGTCATCATAACGTCAAATGCGAAAATGGTGTCGGAGACTATCTCGTCAATTGCAAAAATGTCATTGGTTTCGAGGTTTTTGACTGCGAAAATGTGAAATATGTAAATTCTTCCAAGCACGCTAAAGATAGTATGGATATGACAGGGTATGGTTATTTTTCAGATCATATGCTTGAATCTCTCGGATCTGGACATGGCTCTCGAGTAGGATTTACCTCCTGTTGTGATATCTGTTCTGATGTCTATTATTCAGCCTGGTGTATGAGTTCCAATCATCTTTTCGGGTGTGTAGGCATCAAGCATTCTGCCCATGTTGTATTCAATACCGCTATGAGCCAACAAGAATATGACATTTTGGTTCCGCGAGTCATCGATCATATGCGCTCAACAGGAGAATGGGGCGAATTTTTCCATCCCAGCATCTCTTCATTTGGGTACAATGAGACCATAGGGCTTGATAACTTCCCTCTCAGCCATGAAACAGTCGAAAAATATGGATGGAATTGGTATAATATTCCAAAAAAAGAGCGCACTGGGACCTATATTGAACCGCTTGATACCAATCAATATAACTCAACTATTGTTGGTGCAGAAACTGCAGAAAAAAACACGACGACGTTGATAAACGGAATTGTGCAGTGCGAAGAAACAGGCGAACCATACCGTATTCTCAAAGAAGAACTCCGCTTCTATATCCTCCACGATTTACCAATACCCAGAAAACATCCTCAAGTTCGCTACAATAAAAGGATTGAACAGATGAACCCGAGAGTACTCAATACCACTACCTGCTCAGAATGTGGGACAGATATACAAACAACGTATCTCCCCTGAAATCGCAAGATACTCTGCGAAGAGTGCTACAGGAAAATAGTGTATTAGAAGCTAATATTTACAACGCTTTTCAGCCTATCAACGCCTAAGAATCTCTTTAAAAAACATCGCTACCTATTTTGCCATAATAGTTAATTGTTCCGGTGTACCATCTGCATCTTCAATAGCGAATCAAGAAGCTCACATCAACATAGAAACCTTTTCTCAACCGAGAGAACATACCTTGAAAGTGTTATGTCATGGTCTTGGGAAATGCATATGAGCACCCATGCCTTTTTCAATCTTTGAAAGTCAAGATGGATCGTCAAGTGATGGCATAAAAGAAAAATATACATCATTGTAGTCTTTCTCTCTGAGAAGTCAAAAAATCCCCTCCATTCCAGAGGGGATGCTTTCGAGGAGAAAAAATCCTCCTATTTTCAATCTTGTAGCTCTTTCCTCCTTCAAGAAGGAGGCTATAAAACTATTTCACCTCAACAGTAGCACCAACTTCCTTGAATTTTGCAACGAGCTCATCAGCTTCCTTCTTCTCGATGTTTTCTTTGATGTTTCCACCAGTTTCAGAGAGAGTCTTAGCTTCACCGAGTCCGAGACCAGTGATTTCTCGTACGAGCTTGATGACGCCAATCTTGTTAGCGCCAGCATCCTTGAGAACAACTGATACAGTACCACCTTCATCCTCAGCTGGAGCAGCAGCTCCACCTGCAGCAGCTACTGGAGCAGCAGCTGAAACACCAAATTTCTCTTCCATAGCTTCGACGAGCTCAGCGAGTTCGACGATTGTGAGTTTCTCGACGAGGTCAAGAACCTTTTGTGCGTTATCTGACATATATTAAAATAGTAAAAAATAAAATAAAAAGAAAAAGATTTCAGTTTATGCTGCAGTAGCGAGGTCGCCAACTGTAGACTTGCTTGTCTCTTCGAGTTTTTGCTTCGCGCCATCGAAAAATCGAGCGAGAGAGCTCACGGGTGAAAGAAGAGAACCCATGAATTTTGCGAGCAACACTTCCTTTGTAGGAAGAGATGCGAGCTTTTGTGTAGTCTGAGCATCTTGAAGGACGTTTTCCAAGTACGAACCCGTGAAAACGAGTTTGTCCGTACTTTCATACGACTTCGCGTGAGAGTTGACGAGTCCGAGAACAGCTATTGGATCAGCAAATGCCATAACAATGGCTACTTGACCAGGAAGCATCTCCTCTGGAATATCAACACCTTTGACTTCTTTGACAGCGAGCTGGATGAGTGTCTTTTTAGCGACAGTCATTTTGCCCTGTACAGGGAGAAGTTCACGGCGGATTTTGCTGACTTCGGCTACAGTGATACGATTGCTCTGAACCAGAGAAAACGATGTAGCACGAGCGAGATCAGCTTTGAGCTCCGCAAGTGTTTCAGACTTTTTTGCCTTTGACACAGTCATAACAAAAAAGGATAAAAAAATAAAATTGTCGAGAAAAACAAAAATACACCCAAAAAGGCGTATTCTATTAGTGGAATGCTAAGAGTTTTTGCCTCGGTAGGTCTTGTAATATCCTATTAAGATATATGCCTACTGTCTTCGACCAATATATAATAAGAATTATTCTTATTTTTGCAAATATTTCTTTGCAAAAATGTTTCCCGAAAGAGTTGCATTCAGAAAAAAAATACGGTACACTGTTACCGTATATGCAAGAAGAATCAAAAAATACCCCGGATACTGATCCATCTGGCCTCTTCAGTACTTACAAAACTCATCCAATTGAGAATGAGGGGGAAAATATGCATAATCAAGACGATAAACCATCTCCTCCAATTCAAAATAGTCAAAAGGGGGATAAAAATAAGGATGGTGCTCTGCGAATAATCATAGATGGTTGCGTTCGTATCACGCAAACAGCCGTATGGAGTATCGCAGTATTTGGTGGACTCTTTATAGCTGCACTTGCTACAAATACTATGGACCGAGCTGTCAGTATCATCAATGCAAATATCTGAACTCATATCATACTTTCTGGGGAAGTAGCTGTCAAAGAAGACATTTCTCCTGACAAAAAACCACTCACACAAGGGCTCACAAGTAATGCTATTTCTCAACAACCAGCCACTACAACAAATAACACTCCTGATGCTCTAGCAAATAAACGAAGAGCCGTACTCGAAGCCAGAAAAGCTGCAAAACTCCTCGAAGAAAAACAAAAAGCAGCAGAACAGGGTCTCTAATAACTTTCTCTTTATGCATACTGAAATCTTCCACATACTTATTGAAGAAATACTGGCAGCATGCTGACTCATTGTAGGATGATTGGGTGTTTTGATTATTCTTATAGGAGTTTTCAAATCTCTCAGAGCATATATGGTGTTGGAGTTTTCTCAAAATAAACATCACATTGATATCGATGCTGTCCGATATAAGCTCGGCACATACCTCCTTCTCGGTCTGGAGTTCCTGGTAGCAGCTGATATCCTTGAAACCGTCTTCACTCCTTCTCTTGAGAAGATAGGGATACTCGGAGGTATCGTCATTATACGAACTGTTCTCAATTTCTTCCTCAACAAAGAACTCGAAAGAATAGAGAAAAAAGAGGTGGAATAATCCAACAATATTACCTCTTATGATCAAACTCCCCCTCTCTCCCAAGGATATCCTGGATAGAAAAAATCTCCGAAACGTCATCGGGGATAAGAAATTTCGAGTTTCTATCTTCTGATCAGCCAGAATAAAACCAGGAGATGAGCTCTATCAATCTATCGTAGAGCTTGCGAGAAATATAGCAATCAGATGATATGACATTGTGACTGGAGGCGGACCATGAGCCATGGAGGCTGCATCTTTTGGCCATAAAAAGGGATGTGAAGAATGTACAGATACGGCAAGTATAATAGGTATCAATATTGAGCTTCCTTTTGAACAAAAACCAAATAGGTATCTCGACGTAGAAGAAACCGTCTCTACTTTTTCCGCACGACTTGATACTTTTATGGTACTTTCTGATGTTTTTGTTATAACACCAGGTGGGATATGAACCCTCTTAGAGCTTTTTTACACATGGCAATTGATGCAGGTAGGACATATCTGTCGCACGCCTATTATCCTCTGGTGAGAAGATTATAAATTACTCAAAGAATTTATGAAAAAGGCGACTGTTGAAAAAGGCTTTGCGACACAAGATGAATCTGATCTTACATTGCAAGTATCCAGTATGGAACAAGTGCTCAGTCTCATCGATACTGCCCACTCAGCCTATGAAAAACTCTGAGATACAATGTGTATTAATATCAAACAATATATTGCAGGAGCGCGCAGTCTGGGACTCATCGACTAAAACCCAACTCGGTTCATATCCATCTCACGAAATTTCATAAACTTGCCATCAAAAGCAAAATCGACATTTCCAATCGGTCCATTACGATTTTTTCGAATAAATATGGTTGTTTTTCCTCTGTTCATATCATTTTCATTGAGCTCTGCATTATTATAGTATTCTTCTCGATAAATCATTAATACAATATCAGCATCTTGTTCAATAGACCCAGAATCTCGCAAGTCAGAGAGAATCGGTTCTTTGCTGGAACGATTTTCTACATTACGAGAGAGCTGAGAGAGAGCGATAATCGGTACAGAAAGTTCACGCGCAAGTGATTTGAGTCCACGAGAAATATCAGATATTTCTTGTACACGATTCATAGGATTTGTCCCCTGGATAAGTTGTAAATAATCTACAATTACCATATCAAGACCAGACTCCATCTTGAGACGACGACATTTGGATTTGATTTCAAGAAGAGACATACTCGCAGAATCATCGATGTAGATATGTGAGGTTGAGAGTTGGGAAAGTGCATCGCCAATACGACCAAAATCATCATCAGAAAGTTCTCCTTTTTGCAGTTTCCAGGAATCAATACCCATCGCCGCACACACCATACGATCTGTGAGTTGCTCCTTGCTCATTTCGAGAGAAAAGATTGCTACATTGCGTTTTTTAGCGACCTGTTGACCAATATTAAGTGCCATGGCGGTCTTACCCATCGATGGACGAGCCGCGAGAATCACGAGATCTCCACCACGAAGTCACTGAAGTTTATTATCGAGGTTTTTGAAACCAGTCATCACACGAGTATTTTCTATTTTTTTGGGATCTTCATGAATTTCAGCATATTCCTCATATCGCATATCGAGTACATCCCGAATATGGGTCAGACGATTCTTGATAAATGTTTGTGTTATTTGAAAGAGAGATTGTTCTGCTTTTTCTAGAAGTCCGTTGACATCAGACGCCTCATCATACCCGAGAGAGGCAATCGTTGTCCCGGTATTAATCAGTCGTCGTAGAAGTGCTTTTGATTTAACTATCTGTGCATATTCGAAAACGTGTGAACTCGTCGGAACAGCAATAGTGAGTTCTGCGAGGTACTGATTACCGCCGATGAGATCTAGCTCCCCTTTTGCTGATAATGCCTCTGAAACCGTCACAAGGTCGATAGGTTTATTTTTTTTATACAACTCCAAAATAGCCTCATAGATTACTCCGTGATTATCATCATAAAAATCAGTTCGTGAAACAATATCTGATATCTTGATAACACTCTCACGATCTATCAAAAGAGAACCCAATAAACTGCGTTCTGATTCAAGAGCGGAAGGTGGAAGTTTTCACTGCATACTGTGATTATAGAAATAATTGATGTATTGTAAAGAATATGTATAAAAATAGGTTTATTTCAAGAAAATATACTTTTACAAATACCCTCAGGACAGGAGAAAATCCTGGTTTCAATAAAAAAATCAATTAATATTTGGTATTTTTATCTTTCACTATTTGATCTTCAAGACGCTTGGAATCAGGATGAACTCCGAGTCGATCTTCGACTTTTGGGAGCCAAGAAAGAACCACCTGATTGTATGGGTCCAGTTTTCGAAGAGCAAGGAAAGCGTCATACGCTTTTTGGTCAGAACCTACTTGCAAGTAAGAAAGACCGAGAATTTCAAATGCTTGGATATTTTTTGGCTGCACCTCTGAGAGTTTGCGAGAATACAATAGTGACTCCTCATACTCATGCTGATCATATCCAAGCTCTGCAAGAATTTGCAGAAGCTCTACATTACGAGGTTCTTTTTCGAGTCATTTTTTGAAAATATCATACGCGAGATTTTGTTTACTCTGATGAATCAGATTGTTTCCAAGATACACATAAATATCAGCCTTTGCTGGGTCATGATGGAGGATAAGGTCTCGAAACAGTATTTCTGCTTTTTCAAAATCATTTTCTTTCTCGTAAAGTTGAGCCATAAGGATATTCAGCTCTATATTGTGTCTATCGATAATGAGTCCTTCTATTATAGCAGAGCGGGCCTCTTCATATTCTTGTACAGCGAGTTTTGCTTTTATTTTTTTAATAAGTGCCTCCAGCGCTTGTTTTTCATTTGCCTTGAGTTTCTTCTTTGGGATATTGAGAGAAACATCTGCTCGGCGTGTTTGTACTTCTACTTTCTTTTGTTCCATAGTATGCCTGCGAAGACTCTTGGTACGTTCTCTCTTTTGAAATAATTGAGAGGCCTTCATGTGGGCATATTTTGACCAAACTCCATGAAATGTATGGAAAATAATATAGCCGATTCAGGCAAGAAAAAGGAGAAACTCCACCCAAATCAACTGATAAATAAGAATAAATGACATAAAAAAAGAAAAGTAATCGAATTATAGGAAAAACAAATCGAAAGCAAACAAAAGAGAAAACCTAGATAGTTTGTTCAAGTCGTGCAATTCTCTCCTCAAGAGCAGGATGGCTCGCAAAAAGTCGTAGAAAACCTCCTGATTTCCCGTCAATTTTAAAGGCGGCGACTTTTGGATCTCCTGCAACAATCATATTTTGGGGATGAATTTTTTGCAGAGCACGAAGAGCGTTGACCATCTTGTTTTTTCCAACAAATGAAGCACTTCCTGCATCAGCAGCAAACTCACGACGACGGGAATATGCCATCACTATCAACGTACCGAGCACACCAAGAAAAATTTCCAAAATAATTGTCGTCAAAAAATAGGTAAGATGGCTTCTCCCCTCTGAACTATCACGACCAGTCATTGAGACAATCTGCGCAATAGCCCGAGAAAGAAAGATAACAAAAGCATTTATCACCCCCTGAAGAAGTGTCATAGTAACCATATCACCGTTGAGAATATGTGCCATTTCATGGGCAACAACCCCTTCTACTTCATCAGACTGCATGGTTTCAAGGAGTCCAGATGAGACAGCCACCAAACTCGAGTTGCGAGTAGCGCCCGTCGCAAAAGCGTTCACTTCAGGAGATTGATAAATACCTACCTCTGGCATTTTGATGCCTCATCGAGAAGCAATAGAAGCAACTATCTGAAATACCAGACGTTCACGAGCAGAAACGGTTCCGAGAGATTCTTCTGAAATAAGCTGAATGTTGTGAGCTTTTTTTGCCATCCATCGTGACATAAAAAGTGACAAAAAGGAAGCAAGAAATCCAAAAACAAGTGCAAAAATACCAAGACTCACATAACTTGTATGAAGTGTACCCCGAATATTAAAACCAAAAAATATTTCTAGAAGAGAAAGAACAACAGTACCAACAACAATGATAGCGATATTGGTCAAGATAAAGAGAAAAATACGTCGAAACATACACAAAAAATAAAAAAATAAGCACAATTATTATAAGGATATATCTCTACTGGCAAGACTTCTCTACTTGTATATATGTCAAATTCATCGTACAATTGGACCATGAACACCTACCCATCAGCTCTCGCTTATTTTCGTGAACTTTCACGCATCTCACGAATGCCTCTCCATGAAGAAAAAGTGAGAGCATGGATTATCTCATGGGCAAAACAAAAATGATGGAATCATGAGACCGATACTATCGGAAATCTGCTTGTAATAGCGCCGGGAAATCAAGAAAAAACACTCTGTCTCCAATCACATATGGATATGGTCTGTGTTGCGGACGGAAGGCATAATTTTGACACACAGGGTATTTCTATCGTAGAAAAAGAAGGAACACTCACCGCACAGAAAACATCACTCTGAGCCGATAATGGTATTGGGGTTGCCACAATGATGGCATTGGCCGATCTCGCTGAACGCCCAAACCTTGAGCTTCTCTTTACTATCGGTGAAGAACTAGGACTTGTTGGTGCTCAAAATATCGCACTCCCTATCACCGCCAAAGAAGCACTCAATCTCGATTGGTGTAACTCAGATACGATAGGTATTGGGTGCTGAGGAACACTTCTCTTGCAGTGAACACAAGAACTCCAAGACATCCCCCATCAAACTTTTGAAAAGATGGATGATATGTTTCTTGTGAGCCTCCACGGAATGCAGTGAGGACACTCAGGAGAAGATATTCGTCATTACCGAGGCAATGCGCTCATCGAAATAATAAAAGTAGTACAGGAAATCCCCTCTATCACACATATTGGTAATATTACGGGCGGCGAGGCAGATAATGCCATACCTCATAGTAGCAAAATGATTGTGCGGTATACTGGTCATCCAAATCTTTTCAAAAATGAGCTCAGCCATCTCCAAAAATTGCTTCGTACAAAATATAAATATGATATCATTTCACTCTCAGGAGAAAAAATAGAAAAACCCACTCTACTCTATCGACGAGAAGATATACTTCCTGCACTCTCTCAAATCATAGAGGTCTGAACTGGTGTGCAAGTATGGTGAGCGCACAATACCCCCATCTCTTCTTGGAATCTCGGAATTTTATCACTCAAAGATGCCCTCTCAGTAAGTTATTTTGTCAGAACGAACCTCCTGGATGGTATGGAACCGATGAAAAATGATATCCTCACAGGACTCCCCGAAATGACCTGGACGATGAGTCACGAATCTCCTCCCTGGAATAATAATGCTCATTCCCTTCTTCTTGATCAAATCCAAAAAGCATTTCTCAATGAGGAAAATGAATCAATTCCACTCCTCACGACTCATGCAGCGGTAGAATGCGGTCTCCTCGCAAAAAAATATCCACAAACAGAGTGGATATCTGTCGGAGCAACTATCTCCGATATGCACACAACTCGAGAAAGTATAAAAATCAAAGATTTTGAAGAATTTATTGAGAGAATGGAACTATTCATCTCTCACTCTTAAGACTCATCTGAGAGCATAATCCAATACCGTCGCTTCTTGCGGCCATCTTGCAGGACGAATCGTTCAAAGATTCCCCCATTTTTCTCGATAACTCATCGAGATCAGAGATTATCATCATAGCAAGCAATAAGCACTTTCTCAATTCCTATTTTCTTCGCTTCCTGGAGAGCCAGAGCAAGCATTTCAACCCCATATCACTTCCCTCTTTCACTCGGACGAATACCATAGCCGATATGCCCTCCTGTCTCTATCAGATTGGGATGATTGATATGATGACGTATCTGAATCGCTCCAAGAATTCTCTCATTTTCTACGAGAAAAAAGAGGTGAGAATTCACACCATGTGGATTATCGGTGATTTCACGGGTAATGGTTTCAACAAATTCTTCAAATGGTTCTTGTGCCATAAGTCGACTCGGAATAATCTCCTCTCCCATTTCTCTCCACTCCCCTATCATTTCTAGATAGGATTGTTTATGCGAGAGATTGGGAAATTCGAGGTGGATCATATTAAAAAATCTGAGATTCTGTTTTTATCAGATGCCAAGATACCTTTTATTCTCCTCATCATTAATTACCCGCAATACCATAAATCGGGCCGCCTCTTCAATTCCTGGATCTCGAAAACCATTCTCTGCTAATGCAACTACATAGGAGAAACCTAAAAATTTTCCAAAACTACCATCTGGTAATCAAGCGGCAATATTTGCAATACCATCGCCTATCTTCGCAAGTTCAGGCGGTACAACATAGTCAGCATCTTTCGCTGCTTGTATTTTACTCACCGTATCATCTCAAGGACTATTCATATCCTTAAATAAATAATAAGAATTTAATTGGTGGAGGTGGCGAGAGTCGAACTCACGTCTCGATACACAGTACCATAGTATCTACTTTTATAGGTGTTTAGAAAATCAAATTACGTAAGTAAACACTCAAACAGCCGTAGTTTGTTGATAGACGCAATACGCGAATTCCTGTGCCTATCAGACAGAGAAAACTCGATGAAGAAATTAAAACCTTATAGGGCTCCTCATGCACCACTATAACGTGTGTCATCGGGAAATCCCGGCTCCCGCCGAGGCGGGGATGACGACTACTCCTGCAATTAAGCAGCGAGAGCCATAGGAGAGAATGCCTTCTTGAAGAAAGCGAGACCACCTGTTCGTGTTGTTTTAGCAGCACTTAGATTGTGTCTTTTTTGGTGTTAACGGGAGATAAAGACATCTACCGAAAAGCAACTATGTTACCGCAAGTACCGATAGAATACCGGTCACCCCCTTTACAAGAACAAGTATTCTCAGATGAGAATATGAATGCATTATACTGACTTTTTTCTTTTTGTGTAGAGATTGTGTGAGTTTTTAACATATGACTCATTCAATCCAAACATCGGTTCATCATCTGACAATTTTATTCTGTATAAGTGGTTCACCAGGAACATATCGGGAAGGCATGCTCGGTATACCAGAACGAAAATCAAAGTCTTTAAAAAAACTCTTAGCTCATTTATAGAAATCAGCATCAGGATAATCTGTTTCTAAGGATAGGCACATATTTTTACAGTGCGTTACCGCAGTTTCTTGTTCCTCATCAGAAAGTCGAGACAATGCTTCTCATATAGTATTCCAACAATCTTGAACCCATTCTGTACTATAGGTATCATTGTGTAAACGGTATAGAAAAATCTGTTCGTAACACCCATATATGTGCCATTGAGCAAATTCTAAGACTTCTTTCTGCCGATTTTCTCGTTTTACACCTTCCTGAAGTTGCAAGAATTGATCTCGATCCAAATCTAGATCAGGTTGAGATTTTCCTGGAAGAATGGCAAGTAATAGGGCTTCATATTCTTCACTAGTCTGTCAGATACGGCTTAAGAAGCCTTCTGATTTTCATTCACGCAAAAAATCAAGCCAATCATTATCAATAATGGGCGTAGCAGTATTCATAAAAACAATTGTCTCTCAATGAACTATTTTGTCAAATATTATTTTATAATCACAATACTGTTTTATACCTATTTCCAATTCAATGCAAGTACTCTGGTGCCAAAAGCAGGAATTATCCTTGCAAAAAGGGCATAAAGAGAGTATACTAGGGTCATCGATTAGACTATGAACGGATTACTTATCGGACTCTTATTTCTCATACTGGTTCCCCTCTTCGGATGAATAGGTGTTTTCTGGTACAAAAAAAGTATTGACCAGGCACGTACTCTCAAGAAAGTGCATTTACAAGTTCTCATACCGCGTAAAGATAGTGACGCAGATGCAAAACACGACAACAGTAAAGACTTCAAGGACTATATTGGTCTCATGGAGCAGCTACTTGCTGCGATGAATTCCCTCTATTCTGGGAAATTTTTCAATAAACTTCGAGGGCAAGAGACCTTTTCTCTTGAGTATATCGCTTACAAGAATCAGATTCTCTTCTTCATGGTCGTACCACAGAAATATCAGGTACTCGTCGAGAAACAGATTACGAGTTTCTTTTCAGATGCTGTCGTCGAATCGGTTGAAGAAGTAAATATTTTTGAAGGCAAGGACCTCCACTATGCAACTGAATGTCTGACATTGGGGCATAACTATATCTTTCCGATTAAGACACATCAAAAACTCGAATCTGACCCAATCAACAATATTACCAATGCGCTCTCAAAGCTGGATGAAGATGAAGCATGTATGATACAGCTGATGCTTCGTCCAACCAACAATCATTGGCAAAAACATGCAAGTAAACACGCAGGACATCTCCAGAAACACGGTCACAGTGAAGGCTTTTCTCCTCTGAGTATTCTCAAAGGATTTATCAATTTCTGGAAAGTCGATGAAAAATGAAATGAACACAAAGAAGAAAAAGAGGGACCTTCTGCTCTCGAATCAGAGGAAGTCAAACTCATCGATGAAAAAAGTAAGAAGGTCGGGTATGATACGGTGATTCGTATTCTCACAGTAGCAAAAGACCATCACGCTTGTGAGATACAGATGAAGAATATCATCGCTTCTTTTGAACAATTTCGCTCTCCAGATACCAACTATTTTCATGACACTCACGAACATGCGAGTGCTCGTACAGTCAGAAATATTCTCTATCGTACTTTTGGACGTCCTTGGTGGAAAAACACTCTTCCGACATTCTCTCCGATGATTCTCAATGTCGAAGAAATCGCTTCTATCTTTCACTTTCCTCACAGCAAATACAATTCTACTCCCGAGATAAAATGGCAGAAATTTAAAATCGTCAAAGCACCAGATAATCTCCCAAAAGAAGGAATTCTCCTCGGACACAATATCTATCGTGGCAAGAAAGTACCGGTCTATATGCAATCGGAAGACCGAATGCGGCACTTCTATGTGATTGGACAAACAGGTACAGGTAAGACCACTATTCTCGAAGCAATGGCTCGGCAAGATGCCAAGATGGGACACGGTCTCGCTGTTATGGATCCACATGGAGACTTTGCTGCGGGTATGCTGCCGCATATTCCACGCAGTCGAGCAGATGATGTGATATATTTCAATCCAGGTGATACTCTCCGACCAATGGGTCTGAATCTCCTCGAAGCAAAAGACCAAGAAGAAAGAGAATTCGTCGCACAAGATGCGAATAAGATGATGATAAAATTGTTTGGAAATGAAATCTTTGGACCACGTATTCAGGACTACTTTCTCAACGGTGTACACACGCTGATGGAATACCCTGGAGGCGGTGCACTCACGGATATCGTTCGTCTCTTTACGGATGAAAACTTTCAACAAGAACGACGCCGAACCGTGCAAAATAAAATCGTGAAATCTTGGTGGGATTATACCTATGCAGCGATGGGTGACCGAGAAAAGAAAGAGATGATTCCCTACTTTCAGGCAAAATTTTCTGGATTCATCACAAACGAACTCCTCCGAAATATTATTGGTCAGACCAAGAGTTCATTTCAAGTTGACGAAGTCATGAATACAGGAAAAATTCTCTTGATTAATCTCTCAAAAGGTCTCCTCGGAGATTTGAATTCCAAGCTGCTCGGTATGATATTTGTAACCAAGATTCAGACCGCAGCAATGGCTCGACAAAAAATCGACAAAGAGCTCCGAAAAGATTTTTTCTTTTATATGGACGAGTTCCAGAACTTCGTCACTGATTCTATAGAATCCATCCTCTCAGAAGCTCGTAAGTACCGCCTATCGCTCAATGTGGCTCACCAGTATATGTCTCAGCTCGAACAGTCTGATGCGCTCACCAAGAGCTCTGTAAACCTCAAGAATGCTATCTTTGGTAATGTGGGGTCTATGATGAGCTACAAGGTCGGAGCGGAAGATGCAGAGAAACTCCAAAAAGAATTTGAACCAAACTTCTCAGGTTCTGACCTTGTGAATATGGACAAATTCAAGTGAGTTATGCGTCTCATGATTGATGGTCAAGTCTCGCGAGCATTTAGTCTCATACCAGAAAATATACACCTCGAGAAATGAGACCCAAAACTGATGCGCGCCTACACCGAACTGTCTCGTCTCAAGTATGGTCGTGAAAAGGAATTTGTGAATCGAGAAATCATGTTCCGTATTTGAGCTCCATAAGCCATGTCTATGAAACATAAAAATTCCATCTTTATTCTTTCTGCTTTATTCTTTCTGCTTTATCCGGAAGCATTCGCTGAGTGTAATCCAAATGGAAAGACTGCTGGTTTTGACCAGTATAGTGATGGGCAATACTCCTATGAATGCAATGTAAAAAATAGTTGTCTTGGCGAAAAATTTGGTGGAAGTGGCTGGAAAATGAGTACCCAAAAACAACTCATAAAAACACACGATAAGACAAAATATCCCGATCTCAGTAAGGAAAGTAAGAAATTCACTGAAATACAGACAACATATCAAAAAACACAGGATACTATTTTTGAATGTGCTCTTTTAAAATCAAAATATGCAGCACATACACAAATAATAAAAGATCAAAAACCTCCAGAAAATTCTAAAAAATATCTCGAAGCTCTGAATGCAAATATAAAGTCTAAACTCAAAGAAAAAGAATGTCTTGCTGCAGATGAGGCTGATAAAATATACAATTATAAAGACCTCCTTGACTCACTTTCCTATGAGGAATGTGTCTACAATATGTATCTCTATTATTATGAAGAAAAAATGTGAAATTCTCTCTCACTCGTCGTATGAGAAGATAAGTGATTCAAGAGAGCTATCGAGATTTCTGAAGAATTTTATGATGTAAAAACGGCTCTCGATAATGAGCATACTGTTTCTCGTGAAAGCCTCAACGATGCGATAAAAACCTATGAGAATTTTCATAAGACATATGTACCTCATATACTTTTGGAAATGAATTACATAGAACTCTCAAAGAATAAAACACTTATCGCAAAAATAATGCATATTATCAAAGATAAGATTGTCCGATTTACAGGAGCTCAAAAACAAACCAATTAAATTCCAAAGAAAAACTGGGTTTTGCTTTACTTCTCAAAATAAAGCACTATACTGTGTGCGTCGTCAGGTAAACGTACTGTGTAGTGGTTATTTCCGCGAAAGCGTAGGATTTATCAGTCGATGTTTATTTTTTTCTTTTTTTCGTATGGGCAAGCGCCTTTTCGTGGGAAATCTTCCGTATCGTATTACGGCTGATCAGTTACAAGAGCTTTTTGCTCAAAATGGTACAGTAGTTGATGTTTTCATTCCTCTCGATAGAGAGACTCGAAGACCTCGTGGTTTCGCTCTCGTAGAAATGTCTACTGAGGAAGAAGCTGCTGCTGCTATCGAAGCTCACAATGGTAAGACAGAAGTGTCTGACGATCGTGGTGCTCGTATTATCACTGTCAATGAAGCTCGTCCAAAAGAGGAGCGTCCTGCAGGTGGTGGTTTCAACGGCAGTGCACGTCGTGAAGGTGGATACAATGGTGGTGGAAACAATGGTGGCGGTAATCGCTGGTAATTTTTTCTTATCTATATATCTCAAAATCGCCTCTTCGGAGGCGGTTTTTTTATGGGTAAAATATTAATCAGACAAAGAATTGCAAAATAGGTAAAATCGATATGATTTGTCTACTATGAATACTATTCCAGATACAGATTGAGAAATGTGATTTCCAAAAATTATTCAAGGAGGCATGGGTGTCAACGTATCGAGTCCAGAGCTTGCCAATACAGTATCGAGCATGAGTCAACCTGGCAGGGAAACGCTTGGTACCATCTCGGGTACCGCAGTGGAGAGAGTGATGGCTCGGATGCTCCAAAGATGATGACCAGAAGCTCAAAAAATCATAGCAGCACTTGCTGATTTTCCATTTCCGGAGGTTTCTGAAAAAGTAACAAAAAAATATTTCAACAGGCCCTGAGTTGGCATACCAGTATTTACACTCGAGCCTTCTCGAGCACTTATAGAACTTGTAGTATGTGCCAACTATGCCTTTGTGAAAATGGCAAAGAAATGACACAAAAATCCAGTGAGTATTAATTATCTGGAAAAAATACAGATGCCCCATCTCGCCTCTATCTATGGAGCTATGTTAGCGGATGTAGATTATGTTACTATGGGAGCATGAATTCCTATTTATATACCCCCAGTATTTCAAGCTTTTGCTAAAAGAGAAACTGCATCCTATAAAATTTCTGTTATTGGAGCTAAAAAAGATGACATACACAAGATGACATTTAATCCAGAGGATTATTTTGAATCAGAGATTCCGGAAGTAAATATACCAAAATTTCTTCCTATTATCTCAACACATAGCCTCGCGAAGATTATCAATGATAAAATAGAGGGGTTATTTGCTGGTTTTATCATAGAAGATCCTATTGCTGGAGGACACAACGCTCCCCCAAGGGGTGGTGCAGAGAACTATTGAGAAAGAGATAAAGTGAATTTTCAAACAATGAGAGAAATATGAATCCCTTATTGGCTTGCTGGGTGATATGCTTCACCCGAATGACTAGCTAGAGCTCTCTCTCTAGGCGCAGTTGGTATCCAAGCTGGATCTATTTTTGCACTCTCCCGAGAATCTGGTATGCGCCCTGATATCCGGGAAAGAATAGTGAAAATCGGGGCCCAATGAACAGTAGTTGTCAGAACTGACAAAGATGCTTCCCCAACTGGATTTCCTTTTAAAGTAGCAGAAATACCTGGAACCATATCAGAAGGTATTATTTACAGAACAAGGACGCGTGTCTGTGATGAATGCGCTCTACGATCACCATATGTCGCTCAACAAGGAAATATAGACTACCGCTGTTCAAGTGAACCAGGAGAAGAAGAATATGTAAGGAAGTGAGGAAAAATAGAGGACACTATTGGTAAAATATGTCTTTGCAACGGTCTAATGGCAACCGCATGAGTCAATAATGATACCGAGCCACCTCTCGTAACACTCGGGGATGATCTCACTTTTATAAGCAAACTAGCTCCATCGGGAAAACCTTATAGTTCTCACGATGCATTAAATTATATATTCGGGATGAAGTAAAAAAGAGTGATGGTGTATTTGGGCAGATGATGACAACTGAGAAAAAAACTCAAACTTAAGAAAAAATAACCACACTATTTTTCTCGCCAAACTCACATGTTTCAAGAATGAGTCAAGCATCCTCGGCAAGCTTTTGATATTCTGCTAGTGAAAAGGCATGATAAAATCTCTGGTGCTTCCCTATTTTGATACTAAAGTCTACACTCTCATCAGGATATTCTAGAGTTTTGGACGCGATATAACGCTCATTTTCTGGAGAGAGGAGATTCCAGTTTGTCATATATAATTTTCCTCCAGGAAGAAGTATTTTTTTCGCCTCTTGGAGGACATTCAATCGCTCTTCAAAAGTTTCAAGATGATGAAAGCTCGCAATAAAAAACAACGCTTCGAAAAGAGGACCAGAAAAAACTTTCCCCATATCTCGCATATCCATCTCCTTCCATTCTATCATCTCAGCCGCAAGTGTCAGTGCGGCATCTTCCTGTGCCTGCTTGAGGAGTTTCTCAGAAAGGTCAGCTCAGAAATAATGCGTATGATGTGATTGAAAGAGTTCAAGATACTTGGGAACTTCTAGAATATGTCGAAGAAGTCTCCCATTTCCACAGCCAATATCCGCTATTTTCCATGTCTCTACGGCATCAAAATGCTCTACAAAATCATCGAGAAGTATGTGAATTTCTTCCCAATGCATATCCTGGCGACTCGCGCCAAAGGTCTCAGCAAAATCATCATACCCTGCCATACTATTTCTTTTTCTTATTATTATTTCTCCCGGTTCCTACTGATCGTTTTGAGCGGAAGAGAAGCTCTTCTGGATATTCCTCGATATCAATAAATTCATCAGCCAATTCGCGAAGCTCTTTGTTCGTCGTACGACCAAACGCCATGACTTCCACGAGACATCCTTGAGACTGCTGAAGATAATTCACGACAGGACAAAAATCTCCATCACCAGAAACGAGAACAATCGAATCTACTTTGGAACTCAAGCGAATAGCATCCATAGCAATACCGATATCCCAATCTGCTTTTTTGGAACCATCCACAAACACCTGTATTGGTTTTTGCTTTATTTCAAAGCCTCCTTCATGAAGAGCATCAATAAATACTTTATTGGTTTCCTCAGCAGTATCAACTGCATAAGCAATCGCTCGAGTGAGCTTGCGCCCCTGGGTCACGAGTTGAATGATATTTTTAAAATTCACACGAGAATGGTAGAGATTCTTCGCAGAATAGTAGAGATTTTGCACATCGACGAGGATGGCAACGCGTTGTTCAGGATTTCGTATAATCATAGAAAATGTGGTTATAAATAAAGTATATCCAATAAAGTGGCTTTACAACTTTATTATTTTTGATTGAGGAGTTGAATAGGCTTGTAGCTTATTCGATGAATCCCACATATTCCAAGCTTTTGAAGTGTTTCTTGATGGAGCTGTGTGCCATATCCTTTGTGTTGGGCAAATCCATATCATGGAAATTGTTTCTCAAAGTCTCTCATGAGATTATCTCGTGTTACTTTTGCGATAATAGAAGCTGCCATTATCTGTTTAATTTTGGAATCCCCTCGCACAATATATTCTGGGGTTGGAAGTCACAGAATATCAAATTTGTAATTATCTCGTCCATCTATCATCAGACAAATTCCTTCATTTTGTCCGCCTAGGCAGATGTATTCTGTATTCTGAATTTCCCGTAGAGCTATTTGCATCGCCAGACGATTTGCCTCACGAATCCCAAAAGAGTCTATGATAGTATTTGCGATAATTCCTACCCCGAAAAAAAGTTTTCATTTTTTTGCAAGATGTATAAGTTCCTGGTAAGCCCTTTCTCGTTCATGTGTAGAGAGTTTCTTGGAATCATTCAATATGCCTCGTATAGGGCACCTTCATGACCAAAAAACACACGCAGCCACAACAGGTCATGCCCACGCTCCTCGCCCAGCCTCATCAACTCAGAGAATTCATTTCATAAAAACATTATGGGAAAAGGTGTATTTTTTGCAATAAGAGTTGATTTTTTCATAAGTTCTCACACAATGTAGTGAGTATGTATAAGGAAAATACATTTTTTGAGTATTTTGACGCCTATAGGAATCGTTATGGGGAGTATGAAAATCGTCCTATTGAAGAGCTCTTTTCAGAAATCATGGAATATGCCAAAAAAATGAGTAACGATGAACAAGAACACATACTGTCTGCTTTTGAGATGGGGAAAACGGCACATGCTGGACAAAAGAGAAAAACCGGGCAACCATTTTTTACCCATCCTCTCACAATTGCCTGCATGATGCTCCAGTATCAACCCGATGCCGACCTCATCGCTGCTACCCTCCTCCACGACACAATAGAAGATACAAGTCTTACTATGGACGATATAGAAAAGATATCCCCTGGTGTCGCCTCCATCGTAGAATGAGCAACCAAAATAGGCTGTAGCTGATGAGAAGAACTAATAATGGATCTCACGCCCGAACAAGAAAAATTTGAAACTATTCGAAAAATACTAAGCGCCTCTCAAAAAGATGTTCGTATTCTCTTTTTGAAAATTTTTGATCGACTTCACAATATGATCACGATCAGTGGGAAAAAACCAGAAAGCCAAACACGTATCGCTCTTGAAACTGCCAATATTTACGTTCCACTTGCAAAACGCTGTGGTCTTCGTGATGTCTATCATATCTTACGATGACTCTGCATGATGGTGCTTGAACCAGAAAAATGGTCTACTCTTGAAACTTTTCACGCAAGACAAGCAAGTCATATGCGTGCCGAACTCGACGAAGTGGAAGAATATTTTGCTGGACAAGTATGGTCAAAAAAAATACTTGACTACCGTGCAAAATTTCTCTCTCCATTTTCAGTTGATCCAACACGTTATTTTGCTGACACATCATGGTATGCTCTTCAGATTATTGTAGAAAATCCGACTGATTGCTATACTATTCTTCACGACATAGGGCATCGCTGTGATATGAATTGTATACAGGCAGGACCGATAACAGATTTTATCAATAACCCGCGTTTTTCTGGATATTCTGGTTTACATTTTGAGATTATTTTCAAGGGGCACAAGAGAATTAAAGTACGTATCATACCAGAAAAATCACAAGATATCATACTTTCTCACCGGACATTATCAGAACTCGAGAAAATTTATTTCCCAGTTTTATTTCGAGATTTTGAACTTATCAATGAAGCTACTATATCAAATTCTGAGGCCTTTATGGAGAGCGTAACAGCTCATATATTTGCTCGAAAAATTCCACTTCATAGCGCTGTGAATCCTCTGTTTTATATGCCGGCTGGGCTGACAATGCTCGATGCAGTGATCTATCTAGAACCAGAGAAGTTTCGTTTTGTAGATACCATCTATCGCAATGATGAAAAAGTGCCTTTTTATGCTCCAATAAATGCTCACGATATCATCACCTACACCTTTTGAAATACTATCACTATTACCCAGGGATCAAAAAAAGACATTCACTCAGGTATTTCTCGATGGCGAATTGAGCAATCACGTAACACTCTTTAACTATGAAATATATACTCGTAGCCGCTATGACCAAAGATCGGGTTATCGGAAAAAATAATCAACTCCCTTGGGATATTGCTGAAGAAATGGCTGATTTTCGTGCCTTTACACAAGAAAAAATAATCGTTATGGGGCGCAAAACCTATGAGGGGCTCGGAAGAATTCTCCCAAAAAGAAGAAATATCATGCTCACAAGAAATCCAGATTCTGTAAAAATAGGAGATTTCCCTACTGTGCAAAAAAATGAAAAATGGTATGTCGATGGAGGTGAAAAATGACAGATAGAAATTTATACTTCAAAAGAAGAACTCGAATCCGTGCTCACATCTGAAGATGAAATACTGATTCTCGGAGGTTCTGAAATTTATTCTCTCTTTCTCGATGATTCACGATCGGAGATACGTCTCTCAGAAATTCATGCAGACTATGAAGGCGATACCTATTTCCCAGAGTTTTGACATCTCTACACAGAAACATCTCGAGAAAACAAAGGAGAATATGATCTCGTCTGGTATTCAAGAACGCCAATATGAAAATAAATACCCTTCAATGGAAAAGTCCGATAACCATTCTTACTCTCATTTCCATTATTGGGGGCCTCTCTTATGTGCTCTTTCCTGCTGTGGTACAGTATGGTATGTCGATGTACTCGACATCACTCGAAAATCGTATTTTGCAATTTGTATTCTATAGTGTCATCCACGGATGATTTTTCCACACTTTGAGTAATATTATTTTTTTCTTGTTCATTGGGCGTATTGTCGAAATCACCCACGGAACACGGTACACTTGGTGACTCTGGATCTGGACGACACTTTTTGTAGGTACTACCTTGATGTTTTTTTCAGCACATTCAACTATAGGCTGAAGTGGTTTTGCGATGGCACTCCTCTCGATCTATACGCTCGATTTTTATCGAAGAAAAAATCCAGAATACAAATGATGAATTATGCTGATTGCTCTCAATATTGGTATTGGGTTATATGGAAATATCAGCCTCCTCGGACATCTCGCTGGAGCGATTGCTGGATTTATATATGGGGTGATTTTTAGGAAATAATTCTTTTGCAAACACAGCCATAATAAGGTATACTCTTACTATGAACAAACGTATTTTCATCGCCCTCATATCACTCCTTGTACTCAGTAGCTGTGCAGGACCAATATCTGTCAAACCATCTCATCAAAATACCCCTCCTGTCGAAGAGGATGATTTCAGTGTTATTGTCCTACCTGACACACAAAACGAAGTACAAAATTTCCCAAAAGTTTTTATGAGCCAGATAGATTGGATTCTTGCAAATACTCAAAAGCTCAATATCAAATCCGTCGTGCACGTCGGAGACCAGGTCAATGTCGCAACCGATGAGAAACAGTGGAAGACATACAATGAAGGAATCAAAAAGCTCGATGCACAAAATATGCCCGTATTACTCGCGCTTGGAAATCACGATCACCCGTCTACACTCTATGACAAATACTTCCCTATTTCTCGCTACAGTCAACAATCATGGTGGGGCGGACAGATGGGAAATGATACCGACAATAAATATATTCTCCTCACATTGGCTGGTAAAAAATACATATTTATCAGCCTTGATTTTTGTCCAACAAAAGAAGAAATCAAATGGGGGAATGAAATCCTAGCACGCTATCCAGATCACAAAGCCCTCCTCTCAAATCACGCCTATCTCGATAAAGACGCAGGAAGACATCCTCATATTTGTACCAACACACAGTACATTTGGGATGATTTTATCAAGCTTCATAAAAATCTCCAACTCGTCGTCTCTGGGCATGTCCATGCAGAGAGCCGTAGAACTGATAAAAACCTCGCTGGAAATAGTGTCTATCAAATGCTCGCTGATTTTCAAGAAGAAGACTATGGAGGAAACGGATGGCTACGAATCTTAACATTCTCCCCAAAAAATAATCAGATTAAAGTAACAACCTACTCCCCCTCTCTTAATAAATTTCAAGATGACAAAGATAGTCAGTTTGAGCTAGAATATTCTTTCAATTAGTTAACAAGGAAGTCCTGCATCTCGCATCATCTCAATAACAGTCTCTACCGCTTCTTCGACAGAAATATCGTTGTAATCATAGATAATATCAGAGCATTCTTTAAAGATTTCATAGTAAGCATCTTCAGCAAGTCTCTCTTCTGGTAATTCATTCGTATCAGAGCGTTTTTTGAGACGAGCAAGAAGTGTCTCAGCATCGACATCAAGATAGATACTCAGAAATGGCACATTATTTTGGAAACACCATTTTCGAAGGGCAACAAGCCCCATAATTTCAGATTGATTTATGGCCGTTCTTGTCGGAGCCGGAATACCATAGAAAGAACTATTTGATTTACGAAAATAAGACTCAATAATCTCATTATGTTTAAACTTTTCTTGAAATTCTGCTTCACTCACAAAATAGTACCCCTGTTCACCTATATAGCGTGGCTTACGAGTGGTATAATTAGAAGTCCTTTCGAGTCATAATCGGTCATTGAGGGCATTGAGGAGTGTGCTTTTACCACTTCCCCCTCGACCATTAATATGAAGTATATAATCAATCATAAGAGGATTATAGAGATTTTAGAATTTTGTCATTCGTTTCTTACCCTCTCTTTCTCTCATTCTCTTTTAATTTCTTCTTTCGAAGACGAACCTTGGTAGGAGTGATCTCGACATACTCATCAGGTCCGACGTAGTCAAGGGCATCTTCGAGGGTCATCACACGAGGTGGAGTGAGACGCATCGCCTCATCAGTACCAGACGCTCGCATATTTGTGAGTTGTTTATTTTTTGTCACATTGACGACGAGGTCAGATCCTTTGAGATGTTCTCCGACGATCATACCTTCATACACTTCAGTTTGTGGCTCGATAAAGATAGGCCCACGCTCTTGGAGATTGAAGAGTGAAAATGTCATAGCAGCACCATCACACGCAGAAATCATAGATCCTACATCGCGCTTGTTCATATCTCCAGCATAGGGGGCATATTTATCAAAAGCACTTGCAAGGATACCTTCACCACGAGTCATCGTCGTGAACTCACGTCGGAAACCGAGAAGTCCTCGTGTTGGAATGAAGAATTCAAGAGACGTCAGTCCTCGTTCGCTCTTCATATCCTGCATAATACCTCTTCGCTTTCCCATTTGTTCAATCACAGAACCAGCTGATTCATCAGGCACACTGATAATACATTTTTCAAACGGTTCCATTTTGACGCCTTCTTCTTCATGGAAAATAACTTCTGGAGCACCCACCTGGAGCTCAAATTTTTCTCGACGCATTGTCTCAATCAAAACCGCAAGGTGAAGCTCTCCACGACCAGCAACTACAAATGATCCATCATCGGTGAAATCAACCTTTAATCATACATTCATCTCCAATTCTTTTTCGAGACGATCTCGAATATGACGAGAGGTCACATAGTCTCCTTCTCGACCAGCAAATGGAGAGTCATTGACGAAAAATTGCATTTTCAAAGTCGGAGGATCAATATGGATAGGCGGAAGGGCTTCTGTATTTTCATCAAAAGTAATTGTTTCTCCAACATAAATATCAGGAATACCCGCGATAGAGACAATATCCCCAGCGACACCTTCTGTCACTTCAACCTTATTGAGTCCAAGAGAAGTCGTGATTTTACTGATTTTTCCTTTTCGTTTTACACCATCATTACCGATGATAAAAACATTAGCCCCTGTCTTGACGACACCATCAGCGATTCGTCCAATACCTTGTCGACCCATAAATGAGTCATACGCGAGATTGGCAATCTGCATACGAAATGGTTTTTCTGCATCATTTTCTCGTGGCTGAACCCGTTCAAGTATCATATCAAAAAGTGGCTGAAGATCGCTTGATTCATCTGCGATTTCACGTTTTGCAACACCATCACGAGCAATAGTATAAATATGAGCAAAGTCACACTGCTCATCAGTTGCACCAAGCTGTACAAAAAGATCGAAAACCGCATCAAGAACATAGTCTGGACGCGCTGTAGGTTTATCAATTTTATTGATGACCACAATTGGTCGTATACCGAGCTCGAGAGATTTTCGGAGAACGAAACGTGTCTGAGGCATAGGTCCTTCATACGCATCAACGAGAAGAAGAACCGAGTCTGCCATTCGGAGAACACGCTCTACCTCTGAACCAAAATCTGCATGTCATGGTGTATCCACAATATTTACTTTTGTGTCACCGATTTGAATAGCCGTATTTTTTGCATAAATAGTAATCCCTCGTTCTTTTTCCTGGTCATTGCTGTCCATCACGCAGACTTCGACCGCTTGGTTGTCTCGAAATGCACCACCTTGTTTAAGGAGGGCATCGACAAGCGTTGTTTTTCCGTGATCAACGTGGGCAATAATGGCAATAGTCAGGTATTTCATAAGAGAAAATTAAGAGATTCAGAGAATATTATCTTGTAGCTGCTGGTTGAGTATCTTTTGTAAAAGCTTCTGTACATCCAGTATAGAGAGCAATGTCTGAGAGTGTTCTCGTACCAGTAAGACGCCCCATTACATAGACAGGAGTCTTTTCAACGGTTTTCCCATCAGCACTGATAGAAAGAGATGTGAGTTTGGTGAGTTTTTCAAATTCTGGAATATCAGACATTACCATAGTTTCTGTCTCAGCACTAAAATCATTGATTATTTTAAGAGAGGCAGCATCATCTGCAGGTATTGCTTCACGAATAAGCTTGATAGAAGCACGAACCTTTTCAAGTTCTCCGTTGAAAAGCTCGATTTGAGCAAGTTTTGGAAGAGCTTTGATAGCTTCTTCATTTAATTGCCAAGTAGGGTAACTCGCAATTGCTCTCTCACTACATTCTTTTACCTGTTTATTTCCTTTTGAACATTCAAAGTATGGCATGTCCTTAGCAGAAGCACCAAACATATTTTTTTGTTCTGCACAATGTGGGCACCAAGAAGCACCAAACATTACTGCTTTTTTCTCAGCAAGACAAGTAGTAAGATTGGAATAATTACTGGAAGAAGTACATGATGTAAGTAAGAGACCTACAAATAAGAAAAAAAGAAATTTTTTCATAGAAGTAAAATAAGAGAAATAAAAATGTAGTTATAATGAACATGAATCACATGAACCGCCTGTACAGGTACCGCAACTGGATCATGATTCTCCTGTTCCAAAGAGAGAAATCATCAAATTATTAAGTTCATTTTGCTCTGGGACAAGACCCTCAAATATCATATCACGAAAATCAATACTCGATTCCTCTATACAGAGGGCTGGATCAGTAGTAATACGGAGAGCTTCTCGATATTCTGGAGTATCATATCGTTCAAGAATGGAACCATCAAGAAGTCATAATTCTTCAAGAGCAGTTTGTGCACGAGAAAAAAGTAATTCCGCATCAGGCCCCTGTCACACAATTCGAATAAGCATAAATTATTCAGCTTTTGGTTCTTCAGCAACTTCCTCACCTTCGCCTTCTTTCTTTTCAGTAAGTACTTCAACCTCAGCAGCTGGTACCTCTTCGACATATTCTTGGAATGCAGATGCGAGCACAACAGCTTCTGTTTCTTCATGATGGAGAATTTCAATTTTTTTACGATCAATCTTGAGGTCAGACACATGAAGCATATCACCAGCCTTTTCAAGAGCTGAAATATCTACTTCGATTTCCGCTGGAATATCAGATGGGAGACATTTTACTTCAATATCCTGGAGAACATGCTCAATAATAGCACCATCTCGAGCTGCTTGACTCGTACCGACGAGCTTCACAGGAACAGTTACGTGAAGTTTTTCAGTAGCCACAATCGCATAAAAATCAACATGGAGGAAGTCTCCGCTTACTGGATGAACTTGGACATCATGAAACAATACTTGGTGTTTTTTACCGTCAAGAACGAGGTCAATAATATGAGAAAACCCCGACGCACGAAAAACTCGTAAAAGGTCTGAAGTATCTACAAGAATTGGAGTGCTTGGTACTTTTTTACCATAAACAACAGCTGGAACAGATCCACCACGATTGGCAGTTCCACGGACTTCACGGAGATCAGCTTTTGGATCGCGTGGAGTAGCTGCGAGAGACAAATGAGACATACAAAAAGGAAAGTAAATAGATTGCGGGAATTATAGCGATACTTCTAAGAAGTCAATTTTTATAGGAGAAAATATATTTTTCTTTCGAAAAGTGGTTACAAGAAAGATAAAGAAAGGCTTTTACGAACGGATAAATACATCAGTTTGCAATAAAAATTTGCTCATCTGAAAAGTTTTCGTACAATCCGTCTACATGGTGAGTTACCCAAGAGGCTGAAGGGGCGGGATTGCTAATCCTGTAGGGTGACCAAAAGTCGCCGCGAGGGTTCGAATCCCTCACTCGCCGCCATGATTGTCATCAACTAAAAGACCCACATTTCTGTGGGTCTTTTAAAATTACAAAAACTGTAAATTTATTTGCTTTGTGCACCACATGTTTCTCATGCTGAAGAACCAGCAACTCCACATCTCCACATCCACATACCATTACCATTTGAGCCAGTAGTTGTTGGATCGAATTTAACTTCAAAAACAACAGTTCCAGACTCACACAGGTTATTGACTGGTGCTGTTGCAGAAACAGTATTTACAGCAGATCCGCATTTCGGCGTTGGAGTCATAGCACCACATGTTTCTCATGCTGAAGAACCAGCAACTCCACATCTCCACATCCACA
>CAZFTF010000009.1:0-4858 GCA_964521495.1 uncultured Candidatus Peribacteria bacterium
CCAATCGTCGCCGAACACATTGTGTGACAGAGGGAGCAAAAGGAGAGGTTCTTTTTTTATAGAACAGGAGGAATAGGAAAATTTTCTAGTAATTTTTTTCTGAGATGTTGTTGAATCTTTTTTTTGTCCACAGATTGAATCCTTGCACCTTGCCCTCCAAAAAGAAAACCCTCTGGTAAAAAAATGGGAAAGTTAGCAACTATCCCAGGCTTATTTCACATACTTTGAATCACAGGACCTGGATGGGTATACCTGCCTCCATTGGTCGTGGTAGAGACATACAGCCCTCATTTAATATCAACAACTGGTCGGTTTTTAAGAAGAAAAAAATTATGTCAAAGCATCTCAGAAATAGGAACACGTGCCCAATACATCCTCTGGCATCATTGTTTGATGAGGAGCTGATATAATAAACGAATATACGTCTGAACATCAGTCTGATCTGTCTCTGAAAGTCGTGAATAATATCTACGGAGATGTCTATGTGCAACATGGTGCAACAAAAGCGGATTCGCATATCACACATTTCAAACAGGGAGATATGCCCCATCTGCATCATTAGGAAAAATAGGAAGACACTTGTAATCGACCACACCTTCACTGAGTAAAAGGACCTGTTGAATTTTTGCTGCAATATATTCCCGTGATCAATGATCACTCGGCATATATGTAACGCCGGCAGAATAGTCAGGTATTATAGCGTCAATAATATCTCAAGGCTGAAGTTGCATAAATACATAATCTATATTTTTATATATTTGTCAATATTTTACCTTTCAGAACTTGCCCTATGCCGATAATGCCTCTTCCCCGAGTAAGCGTATAAAACGCCTCCTCATGTACCGTGGTAGATTGTTCTTTATCATCTAGAGAAATAACTGGTAACTGTACTGTCTCCCGGATATGCCACCAAAGATGCTGCGTCGGAGTAAATACATTGCCCTTCAGAGTGCCTATCTTTGCCCCGGCATGGACGAAGAAAAAATACTGCATCAGCGGCCCAAGGTTATGACTATTCGCGTACACTCCATCCTTGGAAATAAAAAGATGAGTATCCTTGAGTTCTGTTCTGAGATGTTTGACGATAAATCGCTCTACCGTCTCTCGCTCCCCTTTCGTCACAGGGCGCACAAATGGTGTTTGTCCTTGTGATGGGAGAAGAGGGTATCTGTGAGAAGTAGCGGCATGTGATTTTTTTTGAAAAATAGAAGCAAAGAATCCGCCGGTGTGTTCGATATGTGGCCAAAATCTTTTTTTATAGAGCTCCTGGAGAGGTTTTTCTTCTGAGGGATCATTAAGAGCAATAACGTTTTCATTTTCTTCTGTATTGAGCGTACAGGTAGAATATGATATAAATCCCTCTGGTTTTACGATGGTCATAGCCGTCTCAAAAAGCTGTTTCTGAAGTTTCGCAATACGATGAATATTTTTCTCATGCCAATGTTCTATCACGGAACTATCACGAAAGGCTGTCCCCTCTCCACTACACGGAGCATCAAGAAGAACAGCATCGAAGTATTCAGGAAAATTTTGAAAAAAACGTCCATCACAGGAAACAACAGCGACATTAATGTAGCCCATACGATCCAGATTATCAAACAGCTGAGGCGTACGAGAACGATTCACTTCGTTGGCAAGAATCAGGCTCGCTGGGAAATAATCTGCGAGCTGTGTTGTTTTCCCGCCTGGGGAAGCACACATATCAATAATAGTCGTCTCACGATTCATCTTTCATTTTCTATGTTTCGTTATTTCCTCCCGAAGAAGAAATGGCGGATGCGCTGCAGCCAGTTCTTGAATATAAAACCAGCCTGCTTGATGCTCGAGAGTTCGACCAAGAGCCAGAGAAGTATCTTCTCGATCAATCAGAAATACCTCGGGAATATCAGTCTCAGTCAATACCCACTCTTGTTCACGAGCATGAAGCATAAAATCTTCTCGACTTATTTTGTGTGCATTAATACGAATACTTTTTGTGAGAGGTTTCACGAGAGCGCTCATGACTTCCTCCGACTCTATGGGAGTCAGATGAAATGTATTTTCTAGGTAAGTGCGAAATCGAGACATTGAAAGGTATTCTATTGATTTTTCCAAGAAATCGAGAAGAAGACAAATAAGTTCATATTTTAAATATTTGACATTATATATTTTATATTAGAATAATAATATGGCACCTCTCGACTGTATATTTATTGCTGACAGTTGTACCCCTAGAATCGAGGAAATGTCCTCGCTATGTCATGGATTTGCTCCAAACATTGAAGTTTTTAATGGCTCCGATACAGAAAAAAAAGATACTCTCGCAATCAAGATAGGAGAACAGACAGATATGATACCTGGACAATGAGGAAAAGTTATGGTGATCACTAATTGCATAATGTGAGTACAATCAAAAGTACTCCATATTGTGCGATGAAATGAAGCAAAACACAATAACTGAGCTCGAAAAATTCTTATGACATGCAAATCGGGGGCTCAAGTAAATCGGGGGCTCAAGAGAAGAGGTGTGAGCAGAGTTGGACTTCGACATGTTCACTGGGATGGGGAAGATCCTCGAGAACATCAAGATATTATGAGACGGATACTAAGAAGTACAATTCCGGACGAATTACATATGAAACAACCATGGGAGATACTGCAAGATACAAATCGCATTATACCTCCGGAAAAATGTGATGGATCATTTCAAAATATGATATCTATGTTTCCTCTTCCCGATACTGAGTTCCTCGGATATATAATAATAGAAAAGAAGAAATATTTGGTAGCAAGAAAAAACGGGCATCCGCGGATTTACACACAATTATACGGTCATTAAATTATAATCTCAGATTTCGCTATAATTTGAACAAAAAAAATCCCAAGTTATTTGGTAATAAACTTGGGATCGGACAACTTCTTGCGTGTTCATACATCACAGCGGATTGATAAAAATATCGATTGTTGCTGGAAAATATGATACATAGGCGCTCTGTACGACAGAACATGCCCCGACAATAAAGGAAACGTGGGCCTTGACTGACCTTTGGTAATTAAGCATTTTCACCCAGCCTCGTATCGTATTATCCGATTACTCTGTTCATTTCAATGTCCAAGAAAATTGGGCATTCAAACGAACAGAGAACAAATAACATCGACAGAAAAAGAAATGCGGTGAAGAATCGTTAGATCCTCTCCAATCAGTAAGTCAAAGTTGCCAAAAGCACAAGAACAATTTGTACGAGTAGTATATCATCAATCCGGCACTAAGAAAGTCACGACCATCTTGCAAAAAGTACCACTCTATTTGTTCTACATATTTCAGATGTGACTTTTCCGCTTGAAATAAGGGTTTTAAAAAAAATGACAGAAAATACGTTCAAAATGGCATTTTCCGCATCAAAAAGCCAAAAATAGCCCTCTTTGTACACAAATTGTATACGCGAGAAAAGCTTATAGATAAGCCAATTGCTGGATTTACGTTTCTTTTTTTCAAAAATATCTATACTTTCTCGTAATTTCTTATCGTTTTCTATGTCTCTCAAACACTTTCAACCAAAAAAATCTGAACAGAAACTTCTGATTCTCACAGGAATATATGTCTTTTGTATTCTTCTTGCGGAAATATTTGGCATCAAAACTATCCCTCTTGGAATTGGCAATATCGCTCTAGGGCCCATCTTCATAAAAGAGCTCAAAGTCAGTGTCGCTATAGTACTTCTCCCTCTTATTTTTTCCATCAATGATGTCATCATAGAAGTGTATGGGAAAAAGATGGCAAAAACGGTCTATCGTATTGGTCTCGGATGTATCGTGGGACTTATCGGTTTTTCAATGCTTGCAACTTGGTTACCAGCAAGCCAGCTCTTCTCTGGTTCAGAAGCTGCTTATGATCAGATATTTCATCAGACAACTCGCATCGCTCTCGCGAGTATTATCGCTTTTGGGGTTTCTGATCTCCTCGACATCGTCATCTTTGCTCGTCTCAGAGAACGAATTAAAAACCTCGGTCTTCGTTCCAATATCAGTAATATCCTCTCACAATTTATCGATACAACGACATTTGTCTATCTCGCATTTTTTACAGCTACCTTTGGACATGCGATGATTTGGGGAATTATTCTCCCTTATTGGATATTTAAATGTTGTATGTCAGTAATTACAACACCATTTGTCTATCTTGGTGTAAAATGGGCTAAAAAATAATTATTATGAAACTGTTTGGATTTTTTCTTATTTGTTCAAGCCTCCTCCTCACAAGTTGTGGAAGCAATATCACTTCCCAAGCCACAACTATCAGTGCAGAGGTAGTAGTCTCAAAACCTCCACTGATTATCATCGGTGAAGGAGGACCATCAGGATCAATGTTTCAAAAAGCTGCTGATACCTATGCAAAAGAAAAAAAAGGTGAACGCTACACCGTACATAGTGGAGACGAATTTATCGCAGCAATGCGTGATTATGTCACAAAAAATGGACCAATACAACATTTGGAATATTTCGGTCACGGAAACAGTGTAGGACTCTATATCAATCAAGCTCCCAATATCAATGGTGCCCTCTACGCCAATGATCCACGAGTCAACAAAGACTATATTGCTGCCTCTATTTACGAGCTACCCAGAGAAACATTTTGACCTGGAGGAAGTGTACGATTCAATGGTTGCAATGTCGCAGAGTGACATCTCGAGAATAAGCCAAATCTGGCACAAAACTTCGTGAATTATTTTAATATTACAGCAGAAGCACCTCTCGGACCAACGGAATTTTCTCAAGTACCAGACAAAATAAAACCCTACTATAATTCCAATGGTCTCGGTAAAGAATTCAATGGTCCCGTCTATCTCGTTCCTACAGATCCAGAACGAGGTTTTATCCC
>CAZFTF010000009.1:4868-35302 GCA_964521495.1 uncultured Candidatus Peribacteria bacterium
CAAACACCACTTGATACTTACATGGATATTTATAGTGAATCACTTCTCGCAAAACCAATTCAGACCCTCGAAACTCTCGGATGGACTCCTGAGAAAATGGGATGGACAAGAAATATTGAGCCATGGAAAAATACTACCTACTCGGAACTTTTATCGCTCTGCCGAATCATCTCCCCTACCTCTCTAGCTTGCGATGAAATAAGTAAGTATCCACTCGATGATATGGTGAGAAATCTCGCAGTCCTCTCAACACTTGTTGATGCAGCAGGACTTCCTATTACAGCAAAACGAACAAGCCCCTGGTATCAAAAATATATCTCCTACGGTGTGCAAAATAATCTCCTTACTGATGATTTTGTAAACAAAAAATGGTATACCCGTGCAGAACTTCTCGAACTCGCTGGCAACATCATACAATGGAGAAATAACAGCAATAACAGTGAGCCAAAAGTCTAGTAAGAAGTCAGCGGTATCATTGACGACGAGATACTTCTGACTAGACTCATAGTCTATGAAAAACTTTCTTTCTTTCTTTTCTCCGAAAAATCTCGGAGATATCGTCCAGACTCTCTGGGCGCGGTTTCCTATTTCGAGCATGCTCGTGCTCATCAATGCAGGGTTCGTATGGTATCAGGTCAATAATCCTAGTTCTCTCGAGTCTGATATGATACTTCGTATCATTATGACACTTATTGTCACATTCTTTCTCTCGGTAGGGGTCGCAATATTTGGCGAGTCTCATGATGATAATAAATATGTCAGGTGGGTGCCGGTACTTCCCGTCCTCTACGGTATCGGTTTTTACTTTTCTATCTGATACATGGATACGAATAGTGGATTTTTTAATGACGATATTGTTTTATTTATCCTCCATCTTGTGGGTTTTATCGCATGGATATTTTTTGCACCATATCTCCTACGTCGTTCACAAACAGAAAAAAATGTGGTCCAATACACGAATTATTTTACACAAGTCGCATGGGCATTTCTGATGTCTGGCTTGGTGGGAGGAGCTGTGATGGCGCTCGGAAGTATCGCGATAGGAGCAGTAGGAACACTCTTCGATCTTAACATATTCATCAATGAATGGAAGATGTATGAAAACTGGGCAGTTGCGGCCATAGCTCTCGCAGGACCACTCTACGGATTGATGCACTTACCGAGAATAACAGAAGTCAGAGAAGGAGAATATGATACCAATAAATTTTTTGCATTTGTTATCCGTTTTATCGTTATACCTTTTGTCACGCTCTATTTCTGTATACTCTACGCTTACAGTATCAAAGTACTCCTCAATATCTCTGATTGGCCAAAAGGTGAAGTGAGTTGGCTCGTTATCGGTTTTTCTATCTTTGGTTATCTCGGATATATCTTCTCAAAATCCTACGAGGAAGAACACAAGACAGTACAAATCTTTCGTCGATTTTTTCCTGTTGTCGTCATCCCTCAGATACCAATGCTCACCTATGCAATTCTGCTTCGTATTAACCAATATGACTTAACGATGAACCGCTATTTTGTCGTTATTTTTGGAATATGGCTCACGATTATTTCTCTCTATTTTGTCTTTGGAAAAGTTAAATCACTCACGGTCATCCCAGCGACACTGACAATTATAACTCTCCTGATATCCGTAGGTCCTTGGTGAGTCTATCAGCTCCCTCTCAATCGGCAGTACAATACACTCGTAAAAAATCTCAAAACTGCTGGCATCCTCAGTGATGGAATTATTTCAAAAGCCCCTAGCACACTCGATATTTCTCTAGAAAATAGCATATATTCTGGTATCGAATATGTCTGCGGATTTGAAAAATGTGAACGTATACAAGCTCTCTTTGCTAGTGTACTCATCGAAGAAAAAAAGCTCGATGAAAAAAGTTGGAGAGATAATCCCTATAACGAATGAAAGCCATATACTGGTATGAATCGTTGGACAATTCTCTCCACTATCACAGAAAATGTGGGCATAGAATGGAGAGATACTTCCCTAGTCAATGAAGAAAGAAAATACTTGATGTACAGTACGAAGGGAGGAGAAGGACTCTACGATGCTCCACTCAATGTGTCTGGGTACACGACTTTTTATACTATTACATCCTATTCTCCGGGAGAGAAGACTCTCAATACATCAAAGTGAAGTTATATACTCGTCAATCCTGATACAGAAGAACTAATATTAAAAGAAGGTGATATCGAAACAGTGTTTTCACTGAAAGAAATCAATACAGCACTCAGAGAAAAATATGGAGACAGGGTTAATAATTCTCTCGATGCAGATATGCTCACATTTGATCTCAAATTAAAAACAAAAACCGTGCGAGCAATCTTTCAAAATTACTCAATAAAAAATCCAAAATTTTCTGGAGAAAACAATTGGGAATATGCAGGAATCTCGGGATACGCTCTCGTCAAATAAACTATGCGCATAACTCTCCATGTGAAGCCTTGAAGCCGTAGTGAGTCTATTCAGTGGGTAGATAACCTCTTCTGAGAGAAAACACTTGTCGTCAAAATACGAGAAAAACCCGTTGATGGAGAAGCAAACAGAGGACTTATTGAGGCGCTTTCTGAATTCTTCAAGGTACCAAAATCTCATATCCAAATTCTACACGGTCATACATCTCGCGAGAAAGTAGTCGAAATCGACACTCATTAGATCCATTTTTTGAGACGGAAAAAGAGATACATTCAAATTGTAGATAATGCCATGATGGCCACAATAATCATCACAGGTACGAGATTTTGTGTTTCACTGACAGTCATCCATCCAAAATGCACATTCATACCAAAGAAGGCACCAATAGCGCTTGGCCCGAGAAGAAGAATATTGATAAGAGTAAGACGTCGGATATTATCATTGGTACTACGAGCAATGAGCATCTCATTTGTTTCTGTAAGGAGCTTCATTGTCTGTCCGAAATTATCGAGCCTATTGTTGAGTTTTTTGATTTTATCTAAAGAGTCATCGAGAGCCTCTCGGCTTACTTCATCAATCAGAGTAATATTTTTCCTGAGAATATCCTCCAAGAGTTCGTACAAAGGAGAGATAATGGATTTAAAGTTGATAATTGCTTTTTTGATATCCTGTATCTCTGAAATATGATCGCTTTCATGGACCTCTTCAGAAAAGAGAACCTCTTCAACATTTCTGACACGCATATGAATCGCATCGAGCAGATGAAACATACTAATCACTGATATATCGAGCAACTCGTAGAAAAGATCAAAAGAATTATACTGTTCGTGCGTTACAAGTTTGTTTCGTATACGGTCAAAATCTTTGATAGCCGTGAAACCATCTTCATCAATCACAAACAGATATTTCTTGCTCACGAGAGCATGAATCTGCTGTAATTGAATACGATTAGTGAGAGGATTAATACTCGGAAACTGAAGGGCGAAATACAAGTATGTTTTACGAGTTTCAAATTTAGAAAGTTGTGTCGGAGAAAAAATATCTTCGATATCTTCTTCATGAATATTGAGTTCCTCGATGAGTTTTTCTTTGAGTATCTCGTCCAAACCACGATATTCATAGTATTGAAAAGTTTTATAATCTTTTGAGAGAAATTTTGGTGGCATATGCAGAAATTATAGAAAGAGAAATACAATCACAAGATGGTGAGAAGAAAAAAATCCCCAAAATCGGGGATTCTTTTCTAAATAGTATTTATGCTACAATTTTTCGTTTTCGATAGAAATAGTATCCTGTGCCTCCGAGTGAGAGAAGAAGGATAATGGAAAGTGTTGCGATTGGTCCAGTATCAGGAGCTGTATTTTGACAGATACTTGTACATGTATCACCATCTTCAATATTACCATCATCACATTGTTCGTCTGATTCTTTGACACCATTACCACATACAGAACCATCGGCAGCTTCTACCTGGCAAGAATTATTACACCCATCACCAGAAGTACTATTACCATCATCACATTGTTCATCTGATTCTTCAACTCCATTTCCACAGTCGCCAGAGACAGTAACAGTTGTCTTACAAACATTTAATCGATCATTTACTATGTCTGGATAACATGAGATAGAAAAAACACCAGCATCATCAAAATCATATGATTCAGAATCTGAATCAATTGCATCGAGAATCTTACCATTTTTACTAATTACAATGGCTGTTTTACCACTTGGACTTCCAGAACAAAGAATAGAAGTAGAAAATGGCGCCACACCACTTTTGTCAGTCACTTCAATACGACATGAAGGATCGCTGTCTTGCTCCAAATCTACAATACAAGAATCATTCGTTCCTCCATTTCTTCCAGAACAAGTATATGACCATCGTTCACGAGAAGCGCTATAGGTTACTGTTCCAGCAGTACCTTCATCACAGAGATCTTCTCCAGAAAGTGAAGAGTTACGAGGGTTGGATGTATAGTATGTTTCGAGGTCGCTACATTGTCCATCCACAGCATTACTCACAGGTGGAGATACAGGTGCGGTAGCATAAAAATAAGCACATTCTGCATGAGTCGCATCAGAACCTGATTTTTTTTGATTGCTTCCATCAAGCGTATACGATTGAGTCGTATATTTTACACGGTAAACAGGATTTGAATAGTTCACTGAGCTTGGAATAGAATTATTCTTAATGAGTGATCCATTCATACTTGCCCAAGTCCATTGAGTAGTACTAGGACCCGCATTGAGAGTAAAGCTCGACTTGATATTACCTGTTGGTTCTATATTTGCACCTTGCAATGTTTCTGCAAAAATAGCACTCGCAGCGAGATCGATTATCTCATTTTCTCCTGTTCGAGGAACAAAGATATCAGAAGTACTATTAGTACTTCCTAGCGTAAAACCAAAACACTGATCACATCCAGAATTACTGGGACACACAATACTTGCAGCAAAAGTAGTACTTACAAGAGCTGAAGTTACGAGGAGGGAAAAAATAATTTTTCGCATAAAATAAAGGGTTACGAGAGTACAGTACCATACTATCAGAGGGTCGTCAAATATTTTTAGAGAATATTGACTAGACAAATGGATTTTTATTATTATATTCACGCCCGCAAATGTATTTTTGGGAACGTAGCTCAATCGGTAGAGCAGCACCCTTTTAAGGTGATGGTCCTGGGTTCGATTCCCAGCGTTCCCACCAAAGATATATTTCAGAAACTCCTTTTTAGGAGTTTTTTTATACCTTTACAGCGTCAATCACCTGAAATTGTGTTGTAAGAGTGTCTCGCCAAACACGAGAAGAGAGCTTGCCAATAAGATGCATAGGTGCATCAGAAAATTCAGATATGATGTCATCCATATTAAATCCAATAATATCAAGTCATCGTATCCCTGTTTCCCACTTAAAATGCTGCCCTGTCTGCCCAAGAGGCAACAGAGGATGTGCGATGTTTTGCAACATAAAAAGTGGAGACTGAAACTCCTGTCAAAAAGGACGCAAAGATTCAATCTGTCGCATAAAAGAAGTATCTATTCTCGTGGGATCAAGCACCGTATCAACGCTCAAAGTAGGCACAAATTCGCCCACAGCATACTGTTGGCTTGCAGCGAGTAGCAAGGCTTCCTCAGCTGGAGCGAATTGATCGACACAAATAGTACACCCTGCAGCACCAGCATGACCACCGTATCGAAGAATGTGAGCAGAAGATGCATCGAGGATTTTCACGAGATCTATCCCAATTGGAGCCCGAAACGATCACACAAAATTATCACCATCTCGAGTAAAAACTCCGACAGGACGTGAAAAAAGTTCACAAAGTTTTGCAGCGACCAGCCCGAGAATCCCATGCTCGAGTGTTTCATCCACACAGAGTATACACGAAGCCGTGGTATCTATCCTTTCCAGAGCTCGCTCATACGCATCACGAGAAAGCCCCTTCCGTGTTTCATTAACAAGAATCAGTTCCTGAATACGCCCATACGCATCACCAGAAGATGCCAGCAAAGCATTGATACTCTGATACGGCGTCGTGATTCGCCCTCCAGCATTGAGCATCGGTCAAACAAAAAATCATATATCATCTTCTGTCTCGATAGGACGATTGAGCACTCCAGAAAAGATCTGAAAAAATGGATGATGAGAATCACGTGCTTGCAAAATACCCCTCCGAACAATGGTACGATTTTCATCCAGCATTGGCATACAGTCTGCTACCGTTCATAGTGAAACAATATCGACATATTTTTGGAGAAGTTTTTGAGTTTTTTCAGTACCAAAAAGTTCTTGCGAAATCGCATGAATCAATTTCCAAACGACTCATGACCCAGAAAGTCCAGAGAAAGGATAGAGAGTATCATGACGTCTCGGATTGACCACGGCGACACATTCTGGCAAGACCAAAGGACACGAATGGTGGTCTGTAACCACGACATCAAGTCCGAGCTCAGCGGCTCTTGTGATAGGTTCAATATCTTTTGTACCACAGTCCACAGTAATAAGAAGTTTGGCTCCTGTGGCAGCTATTTCCTCAATATGGTAAGTCTTCATCCCATATCCATCTTTGACTCTGTGTGGGAGTCGATAGGAAACATCCATTCCGAGTTCATCTCGCAAAAAGAGAAACAGGGCTGCTGTCGAAGAAATACCATCCACATCATAGTCGCCAAATATCATCACTCGTTCACCATTTTTCTGAGCCTGCAAAATCCGTTGCACGGCTTTGGACATATCTGGCATCAGAAATGGATCATGGAGAATATCTGCCCCAATTTCTTCAAGACTAAAATTACGCGAAAAAGCCAAAAATTCTACAATATCTTCAGGATGATTTTGATTTCAGAGAATGACACTTTTCGAACGAAGAGAGAGCATAGTTTATAAATGTTCCTGTACTGTCTTGATTACATTTTCCACATGCTCCTTGTCATATGCTCCAACAATTGGTTCATAGTATCCAGTTTGAATATTGATAACCAGTGTTGTCGGAGTGCCTGTTACAGAATAGAGTTCTCATAGCTTTTGATCGCTCGCAATATTTTGTGCAAGTATTTCATCCGTGGCACACGATTTTATTTGAGCAGAAGTGAGATCAGGGACCAGTGTTGAAAGAGAAGAGGATTGATCTGAATAACGTTTGTAGACATAGCGAAAAAAATCTGTATTTTCCAGATGAGCTCCCACGCATTCTGACTCAAGTGCCCATTGGTATGCATGTTCATGAAATGAAAGAGGAAAATGCTTGTACACAAGAGCGAGATTTTGTGTTGTATCCTTCATAAGTGGCCCGATAACATTTTCGAAATATCGAACACAAAATGGACATTCAAAATCAGAAAAAACAACCAGGGCTACTTTTGGAGTTTTTGAAGTCACCTGAAGAGGCTCATTCTGCAGAAGTGTTTTGAGTGCTTCCGGGGAAAGATGAAACTCCTTGTATGTTTCTGGTATACGAGTATCTGTCAAAATATTCAAATCATCAAAAATAGATCCGATATCATCGCCTGTATGAAATCACAACATCAAAGATGCAAATTCAAATACGGTGGCACGCAAGGCCTGAGCGTTTGGCTGAAATGATGCGAACACCTTGTTCATCGCAGCACCATCCTCGCAAGAATCTCCATGATTAATTATTTCACAAGAAGGAAGAGAATCAAGCATATCTGCCTGCCATTGAGTAAATCAGAGACTTCTAAGATCCTGGAACAGACTCCAAACAGTACCGTCTGGCTGTATCACTCTTCTCGGCTGTGAAAGAGTAATTTTTCCCGTTTTCAACAGTATAGCCAATGCTTCGGCCCGAGTAATTCTATCTGCTGGACGAACACGAGCATTTGCACGCGTAATGATCCCATTATCAGCCGCAAGCTCAACCGCTCGACACACCCAATCATTTTGGATTGCATCAGTGAAATATTTTTTACAGGTGTAGTTCTCTGGAAGTGTTACTCATTGTAGTTTGAGTGCCATGCCTATCACTTCTTGACGAAGCACCATATCATCAAGGCGATACTCTGTTTCCAGGTTCCGCTGCACGATAACCCCCCTCTCCGCAAGATACTGAGCATTTGAGAGATCATCGCTCGTGTAACCAAAAGTTGTTCAAATACAAAGCGCACAGTACGCAGCGCACAGTAAATAAAGTTTTTTCATATAAAAAGTATTATTTTGCGAGTTGCTCTTTGAGATGCTGAAATGCATGATTGATGAGATCATCCAATTTTCGGAAATTCTCGCGATCAAAGAGAATAATCTGCCCATCAATATTTGCATGCAGTTTCCCATGAAATGAATCATCACTATTTTTTTTCACGAAAAATTCTATACGCACCGAAGCATCGGGCTTGCTGTCATATTTTTTGAGGTATGAATCTACTTTTCCCATAGCCATACCAACAAGACGATGGATCACTTCTCGATCATACTCTGCAGACGTATCTATCTGGATAATAAGCTCTGGTTGCATAGAGAAAAAGGTTAGAAAATAAGTACTCTTTAGTATAGTCTGCTCAGAAAGAGAGTCAATGAATTCTCATTGACAAAAATACAGGAAAATATTGCTAACAAGTTTGTCAAAAAAAATAAATTCCTATAATTCGCACCTATTATCCCACTCTAACATCTAACATTTATTTTTATGTGCTGAATTGTCTGATATATCGGAAAAAAATCACCAGAACCTCATCTCTATCAAGGACTGAAGAATCTCGAATACCGAGGTTATGATTCAGCGGGTTTTGTTACCATCGATGCGTCAAATACTGTACGCCTCGTGAGAGAAATAGGTGAGGTCAGCAATCTCCTTCCTCATATCCATGAACTCACAGAGGCATTTGTCGGTATCGGACATACGCGCTGGGCAACTCATGGTGGCGTCACGACTGAAAACACACATCCTCACCATTCGATGCACAAGAAAATTTATCTCGTGCACAATGGTATTATCGAAAATTATAAAGCTCTTGCAGAAAAACTCGGAAAGGCTGGTTATACATTTTATGGACAAACAGATAGCGAAGTCCTCGCAAATCTCATCGAGTACTGTCTCGAAAGTGTATGAGATATCAAAAAAGCTATTGTTATGGCCCTCTCTCAGGTCACAGGAACCTACGGTCTCGCTATCCTCTCTACGGACCATCCAGAGCATATTTATGCTATTCGCCGAGGATCGCCATTGCTTTTGAGTACTGTAGAGGATGGCATAATGATTGCTTCAGATCCTCACGCATTTCCTTCTCGAGATCTGAGCGTCATACAGATGGGTGATGGAGAGCTGGCAATGCTCAATCGTGATGGTACTTACACCATAGAATCAGCAACATGAGAAACACTCATCAAAGAAGCTCAAAAACTCGATATTTTCCAAGAAAATACCACCGATAGCCGCTTTGCTCATGCGATGCTCAGTGAAATATTTGAACAAGCAGAAGTCATAGAAAATACCGTCCGGGGCCGTATTAATTTTGAAACAGAACAAGTAACATTGGGCGGTATAAAACAGATTATGCCAGAGCTTCTCACAAAAAAAGAAATCATTATTGTAGCCTGTGGGACCAGTTATTACGCAGGTCTTGTGGGAAAAAATTTCTTGCAAGAAATCGCCGGCGTCCCAACACGTGTAGAAATCGCTTCAGAATTTCGCTACAGTAAACAATTTTGGAATACTGATTCAGCACTCCTCGTCATCTCACAATCAGGCGAAACAGCCGATACACTAGCGGCCCTCCGAGAAGCCAAACATCGTGGTATTATGACCCTCGGAATCGTCAACGTACCAGGCTCAACGATTGCTCAGGAAACGGATGCGGGTATTTTTACCCATGCTGGCAAAGAAATCGGTGTCGCCTCCACCAAGGCCTTTACCGCACAAACAACAGCACTCCTAATGATGGCTATCGCTATCGGTGAAAGAAAAAATCTCGATGTTCTCGCAAAATCTCGTATCCTCAAAGCATTTCGACAAGTACCTGATCATATGAGAACGATTCTGAGCGATGTCACGAAAATCCAAAATATTGCAAACAAACTCGCAGAATATGACCATTGTTTTTTTCTGGGAAGATATTACCAATCCCCTATTGCTCTCGAAGGATCTCTCAAATTCAAAGAAATAACCTACATCCATTCAGAAGCTTATCCAGCCGGAGAACTGAAGCATGGACCACTAGCACTCATTGATGAAAAACATCCGAGTGTTGTCATCACTCCACACGATGCACTCTATGAAAAAACTGCTTCAGCTATCCATGAAGTACAGGCACGTAATGGACTCGTATTTACTATTGGCGACAAAGACGCGGATATTCTCGTTCCAACAACACTTGACATCCTCTATTCATTCCTCACAGTCGTTCCGTGCCAGCTACTCGCATACTATGCAGCACTTAAGCTCGGACAATCTATCGATAAACCTCGAAACCTTGCGAAGAGTGTAACGGTGGAATAGAAATTATCGAGATACTTTCTTATGAAATATAAGAGTTAATATACTGCTTCATAGCCTGATAGCCCGCAGTATTGAGATGATCTGCATCAGAAAGACCGAGTCTTTGCTCTTGAGAATAGGTATAAAAAGGTGCTACCTTGATACCGAGACTTCCTTCTCTAGCCAGTAACATTTCCTGGTACTCAGCTATTTTTGCATTAACGAGAGGGCTCCTATTACGAGGCGGAGTCACGACGATAATTTTTCACGCTGGGTTGATAGCGCGGATACTAGAGACTATTTTTGTCATATTTAAGACCATCTGATCAGCACGAAACATCGTGGCGTCATTGGTGCCGAGGCAAACAACAATATCCTTTTTGCCTTGCAAATACTCTTGTCCGAGAGGAGAAGTAATGAGTTGAGATATAGAATAACCCTTTTCCCCCATATTGCCTCATGACATCACTGTAGGGATTGCGACAGTACTTTCTCATGGTATTTTCTTAGATCTTCAGTACGGAGAATATCCGAGATTCCCTGTGAGAAAATTAAAATGAGAGTCACCAACAAATCCTATTCATTCTTTGGTTTTTAGGGTTTCGTTCTGAGCTCATTCAGTCTTTCATGAAGCATCTGATGGATTTACTGGGACCTGAGGACTAATATCAGATTTTGGTGCCTGATTTGGAGCATTATTTTGATTTGATAAATTCTTCTGGTAAAAAGCTACTCCTGCGATAGCGTTCTTTTGAGATATATCTTTTGGAAGTAACTCATTGACTCGTTTTTGGGTCTTTTTCTGGACTACCATTACCCGTGATTCAACTGTCTCAATATTTTTTGAGACCATCTCATTTTTATCCAGATAACAAGGGGTATTTTTACCAGCAAAATAAAAAAGACCATCCGATCTACGTGTCGCCACCTCAATATTTCAATTACTTCGTGGTATTTTCACACTCTCTACATTACCAAAAATATTTTGGACCTTCTGCGCTGTTTCCTGTGGTGAAAGTCGTTCTCAGGCCGTATAGGTATTTATAGACTGTAAACTAAAGATATTACGTCGTTCTTTGGTTGATTGTTTGAGGATATTTCTCCTTTCTGCCACTGCCATTCTTTCTACTTTGGGTTGTTTCGCATATTCATATTGGCCTGTGAGTTTATTCCAGAGATCATGCCCAAATTGCACAAGAGCGGGTTTTTTTGATGGCTCAGAAGATGGAACATCAGTTTTTCTCATATCAATAGCTTACATCTATTTGTCACAAAAAGCAAATATTGACAATACTATGACTATCAAGATACCTACAACACGTGGTATTCTTTTTTTCATTTCTTACCGTCATTCCTTGTCAATTATTGGCATATTATGCCGCACTCAAACTCGGAATATCTATTGATAAACCCCGCAACCTCGCGAAGAGCGTGACTGTGGAATAGAAGTTATTAAAATATTTAAATATTCGTCTTCCCATTATACTCACTGAATTCTGATAACTTTCCCATCCTTATCTCATCTTCATTGTCATCGTAAATCATACATCTCCACCTTTGGTGGAATCTTTGAGTTCGGATAACTCACTACTTGCACGAGTCCATCTTTTGGAACTCATAAAGCTATAACACTATGAGTTCTTCCAATATTATATTGGCCTGTTTTCCCTGGTTTATCTAATATGAGATGATGACCCGGCTGAATACTATTAAGATCACCTTCAGAAGCATATTTTGATGCTCATAGTCCAGTTCATCTATCAATATTTGCGACTCAATTAAAAAGTAATCGTGTATTATAAACACTCGTACCGACTGCTGATCTATAAATCTTATCCACCCAATCTGTACAATGATATGCTCAATTTATATCTTGCTCTTTCCATTGCTTTAGCGCAAGATCGCAAATTTTCTTCGAAGATCACTGCAGTCATTCCACGTTAGCTAGCTGACCGTTGATTGGTGGACTGTATCATGCTTTAAGTTGAGTAAGAGTACGATCTGATTGCTCCTTTGGAATAACTCTGATAGTATCTGTTCTTCATTTTGCCTCTATTCAAACAGGATGTTTGGAAAAGAAATCGACAACGGGGACATCTCATACTCCACGTTTTATTGATGCCTCTTTACTTTTTACCGCGCTGCCGGTATCGACGGCATAATATTTTTTCCCATCCATGATAACGAGACTCCCGTAAGGAATAATATCTGGATCAACAGCACAAAATCAATAACCGTGCGTTTCTGGTGTAATACCTCTTCCAGAAGAATCAAAGAGCGATACGCCTGTACTGGTTTGTCATTTTGCGGTCCAGTGATCCAACTGTGAATCATGCTTTTTTTCATACCAATAATGTGTAGAGCTGATATTTTTTGACTCACCTCCTTCAGGAGCATTTTCTGATCATACTTCAGGAACATTTTCTTCGAGAAAAGGATTTTTATATACCTTAAATCCATCGGGATTACCGTCTGGACTTGCTTGTCTTGTAGTCTCAATCACGCCGCTTCCTGCACTATTCTTGGAAGTTGATTCTATGGTTGTATAATTACCATTTTCATCTGGTCAACCAGTAATAATAGCAATATGATCTGGTCATCCCGATGTCCTAATCAAAAAATCACCAGGTTTACCTTCTTTTTGTTTTACCATCTGGGAACGAGATGCGAAACCAGCCGCAGTTGTATCAAATCATTTTGGCACACATCATACATCATTGAGACTATTGACGACAAGCTGAGAACAGTCAATAGGATCTCATGGTACGTCGAGTCGGCCTAATCATCACATTTTATACGGTCGACCGAGATATTTTTTTGCAGAATTGATGAGGTCAGGACCAGATGTCACTTTTTCTACGCTAAATGGAGGTGAATTATGACCATCCTGTGCATATTCCTGATGTCGTCCTGTTGCATTAGTGTCTCGCATATATTTTCGCCAAAAATCACCAGATGGTCCGTCCATCATAGCACCAAAAGGCGCTAGAATATCAGCAAGAAATTTCAAAAATGGACTTATATTTTTAAATTTATCAGGATTTGATAATGTATCTACTCATACTTTGCCAGCCAATTCACCTATATCATCAGCTGTATACCCAGTACGTGATTTTGTGAATTTTTTCATTGCTTCAGAATACTGCTTATCACCAGCATCTCATTCTGGAAAATCTGCACGATCAATAGGTATTTCGCGATTTTTTATCGCCAATCTTTCGCTAAGTATCTGTTGTTTTATACTTTCAGGAAGAGTAAATTCTGGATTCGTCATCACCTGTTTCCGAAGATTTTCAGGAAGAGCTGCCACATCGAAATCCGTAGAACCAATTACTGTGAGGTAATCATTCAGTCATCTCTCTGCTAAAACTCTCTCCGCAATATTAACGCCAGTCTCTCAATTAAGTTGAGTTGTATCCCCATGTTTCAAAACATCTAACGTAAGAGCTGCTTGTTGAGAAGGGGGAAATTTCTTGAGATATTCTTGACTTGTAGTGCCTGGAGGATTCATCTTCCTATCCGCATCAAGTGCTTTTTGATATTCTGACTGTATTGTCGCAGCTTGCAACTGAAGTGCTCGATCTCTCAATAACACTTCTTGTTCCGGACTTATCGGTCATTGAAAGCTGGGGCCGAGGATTTCTTTTTGTGCTTGTTCCACGTAATTCTTGGATACTTCTTCTGGTTTGAGTGTTTGACAAATAATTTCCGTATGAACCATTTTTTTTCATTCTGGATCAAGAGCATCAAGCGTTCAAGTATCTCTCACAGAAGCCATCTGAGATGCATATCTTTCTCAGAGATTATTGGAAAAATTTTCTTTTGATTTTTGGAGATCATTTTCTGCCTGTTGACGCGCCTGAACAAAAGTTGATAATTCTGGTATTTTTGGTTGATTTGAAGTTTGACTCAGTTCATCCCAGGTAAGATCTGACAAAGGATTTTCAGGAGCTGCAAAATCAGATAAAATACGCGGATCATTGTCCTCTTTTTCTCGCTCTTGTGCTTCTTTTAATTTTCTCTGACTTTCTGTTACCTTTCTCTGACTTTCTGTTACTTTCTGAGTAACAGATGTTATAGCTGTAGTATGCTCATCTATCTTGTTGACTCATTTTTTCTCATTCCCCTCTCATTCTTTCACTACAGAGGGAGCGTCTTTTGGCTTATTATCGGGTGTTGATTTTTCTTTATCAGCCATGCTATGATTGTATCATAGTTTTTATGGGATTGCAAATCTAGGACATTTGAGATTTTTTATCTATTCATGCAATATTTTGTGGTCACACCGACCCTTATGCTGGCGGTCTCCATACTCCGATAAGTTTTCTTCCAGAAGCATTATTTGAAAAGAAATCACTCGCAAATCATCCATCAGTTTTTATTTCAATATGACCATGAGCTCATCCGGAATAGACACACACATCGCCTGGTTGAGCATTTCAAATATTTGGTCAGACATTTGAAAATCAGATATTCTGGAGATCACTTGCAGCATTTTGAGCGCTTCATTGAGTCATTTTATAACTCGAATCCACATATCCAGCGGCACAAAGATGATTTTTGACAGACTTATAACATGTACCTGTACTTCATCCTGGATTCGTTCCTTGTTTTGCGAGTTTTGCGAGAAGGCTCGGTGGTCACTTTGTATCTTTTGGGAGATCCTTCAACGGTCAACGCATCTTAAATCAGCTTCACTGCCACTGATAAGTATCAATGGTCATCTCAGAAGCTTCAACGGGTGGTATATCTCGAGCACCATTATCAGCGCTTGGTACATCCGATGATCATCCAGCAGAAAATCATCGTGTAGCAGAAGGGCCAAAAGTTTCAGCAGAAGTGTCTTTTCAATTCTTATCAACTGGTGATGAATCGACTTGTTGAGCAACGTACTTTTTGAAAGATTCTGGTGTAACCACTATCCCCGTAACCTTTTGAAAATTTTCCGCTAATCTTTTTGTTATTTCTTCTGGTGTGAGTCAAGAAGAATTTTTAAATATCTCTTGTTCCGTGAAACGCAATTTTCCTTGAATTCTTTCCCGAACTACTGCGAGCTCCTTATTGGAACTCAAGTCCATGTTTGGATCAACAATAGCCCCCTTCCATGCCTGAGGAAATGTTTTTGCGAGAAATTGAACTCGAGATTCATCAAGAGGCTCTGTGGCATAATGAAGGTCTGTAATACTTTTATCTAATCATTTTTGTTCTATTTTTGGATGATTTGGGGTAGGAAATTTTCCTTTAACATCAGTCAGGATACGCGCCATTTCTCATTGATATTCTCATTCCTTGGTTTTGAATTCATTCTCTTGAAGAGCGAGACGTTCTTCTACACTTTTTCTATCACGTTCATCATGACTACCATCACTATCAGTTTTATCGTTTCAAACTCTCTGGCGATTGCTCTGCAAGGATATATATTGTTTTTGAAGTTCTGTATTGATTTTTTTGAGTTTTTCTCATGCTTTTTCGGGAGACCCGTTCAAATTAGCTCATCCCTCCTCTGGTTTTTGAGTTTCCTTCTTTACTTCAGATGACGTGGGGATTTCAGCCATACCAAAATTTTACCCTATTTTTACCCCAAAAGCAAATAGTTGCAAAAAGTAAGAAAAATCTACAATACAACAATTCCCGAGCCTCTGCTTTAGCCTTATTTTTCCCATTATGAACCTCTGAATCGTCTGACTCCCAAATGTCGGTAAATCTACCCTCTTCAATGCTCTCACAAAAAGCTATGCCGCTGAGGCTGCCAATTTCCCATTTTGTACTATCGAGCCAAATACTGGTATTGTAAACGTCCATGATGATCGGCTCGCAGCGCTTGCAAGTACGATGAAATCAGGTAAAGTCGTCCCAGCAGTTGTTGAATTTGTCGATATAGCCGGCATCGTCCGTGGAGCGAGTCAGGGTGAGGGGTTGGGTAATAAATTTCTCGCAAATATTCGTGAAGTTGATGCGATTCTGCAGGTCGTACGAGTCTTTGAGGATACTGATGTCCATCATGTTGATGGAAGTATTAATCCCAAAAGAGATATCGAAATTATCAACGCCGAGCTGATTATCGCAGATATTGAGACACTCACAAAAAGAAAGGATGGTGATGTGGCAAAAAAAGCACGCTCAGGAGACAAAGATGCTGTGAAATTACTCGAAATTTATACCAAGATTTTTGAGGGGCTCAATCAAGGAAAACTCGCTATCCAAGTCGAACTGACTGATGATGAAAAAATCCTCGCTCGAGACCTCCATCTCCTCACTATGAAACCATTTGTCTATGCAGCCAATGTGAATGAATCTGATCTCAAAATAGACGAAACTACTCTTCGTACAAAAATCGGTGTCACAGATACAAAAATTCCTGTTATTACTATTTGTGCAAAAATCGAAATGGAAATGATGGAATTTGGTGAAGAAGACCGCAAGGAATTTCTCGCAGATATGGGGTTGACAAAAAACCCTGTCGATGAACTCATCAAGACGTGTTTTGATACACTCGGACTCCAATATTATTTTACGGCTGGTGAAATAGAAGCACGCGCTTGGACGATCAATAAATGAATGAAAGCACCTCAGGCAGCTGGGAAAATCCACACGGATTTTGAGAAAAAATTTATCAAAGCAGAAATCGCAAACTGGAAAGATATTGCTGATAATGGTGGTTGGCCAGGAGCTCGTGATAAGGGTCTCGTCCGTATGGAAGGCAAAGACTACGTAATGCAAGAAGGTGACACTGTTGTATTTAAATTTGGAGGATAATTACGCTCCGAAAAATCCATCAATTTTTTCTACTTGGTACCGTCGAAACCATGTCAGCTGTCGCTTGGCATAGTGTCGACTATTTTGTTGGACAAGCTCGATAGTTCTCTCAAGGGTTTGTTCACCTGCAAGATATTGCAGAATCTCTCGATAACCAATTGCATTGAGTCCTGGAAATTTTTCCAGTATTTGTGAAGGGGAAAAAACACTTCCTTCTTTATTCTTTATTATTTCTTCTTTATTCTTTCGTATAAGTTGGATAATTTCCTCCACCAATCATTGTTGAAACATTCCCAAAACTCGCTCATTAATCCGCTGGTATAAAGCCTCCCGGTCTCCATCAAACGGTGTCAAAAAATAGGTATCATAGTCAGAATCAGCTGACCGACCAGGTGTTTTTTTTGATTCCCCTGTCGCACGAAAGACCTCGAGCCCTCGCATCACATAGCGATAATTCCTGTGATCCAATTCTGCCGCATAATCAGGGTCGATAGCATCGAGCATCTCCCAGAGTTTTTGTTCTCATTCCGTCTCACGAATCCGCTCAAGCTCTGCACGATACTCCCAATCCGGCTCCGCTCGTCCAAGGTCAAAATTTCCAATAAGAGCATCGATAAAAAGCCCAGTACCGCCTGACAAAATCGGGAGTTTCCCACGAGCAATAATCTCAGCAATTATTCGCTTTGCCTCAGACACATATTCCCCGACAGAATACGACTCAGAAATATCTCGGATATCCAGCATATGATGTGGTATCCCCTGCATTTCCTCTGGCGTCACCTTGCCAGTACCAATATTCATCCCGCGATAAATCTGCCGAGAATCCGCAGAAATTACCTCACCATCATATTGCTTGGCAAGTTCCACTGTCAAAGCCGTCTTACCGCACGCCGTCGGTCAGTAAATAACAAGCAGTTTGGGTTTATCAGAAGGCGTATCGAGCCATGTCAAAATATCAGGAAACATAGCGATATTGTAGGAATTTGTAGGAGAAAGCAACGAGGGTAATAAATAGTTGCAACGGAAAGAAAAAACAAGATAATTGTATGTAATTATTTTTTATCTCGTGATTTATAAAATTAAACTGAATTATATGTGTACAGAAAAAATACAAATTTGGCAAACAATCATTCAAGCACTAGGTCTAATTGGGGTAGGATTAATTGTCTATCAAATTTATAATACCAATAAATGGAATAAATTAAAAGAAACAATAAACTTTTCCAATAATGGCATTGCTCTTCAAATAGAAAAAGATCTTTATGAATTACAAGACGACAAGATTATTGACTTTGAGAAGAGTAAAATAACAGAATCAGAATTAAATACGATTTGGAACAACCCTTCTCAGAAAAGGAAAGTGGTAGAGTTTTTAAATTTACTTGAGGATATATCAGGCGCTTATAACTTGGGTGCATTTAATAAAGATTACGCTTATACAATGTTCAGCAGTAAGATAGAGTTTCATTTCAAATACTTTGAGTCTTTTATTGAAAAAATTAGAATTGAGAGAAAAGATAGTTCACTTTTCTTAGAATTGGAAAAATTAGCTAATGAGTTCATTCTTAGAACAGAAAGAGACCTTGAGATTGAAAAAGATAGAAACAAAAAAAGAGGATTAAAGAAAGGATTTTAAAAAACGAACACCAAATATATTTATATATTCTAAGAAGTTTAGATTTTTCAGAAAAAATGTATGCCTCCAAAAAATAACCCCATCCTCGAAGGTGATACCTTCCACGACATGCCAGATGATATCCACGAGGTGCTGGTCGCACATCCAGAGGTATGAGAAAAATGGAACGCTTTGACGCCTCTTGCTCGCAATGAGTGGATTTGTTGGGTGACGATAGTCAAAAAAGCAGAAACACGAACTGAGCACATTGAGCGATTGGCCTCTGATATCGCGAACGGGAAAAAGCGACCATGTTGCTGGCCGGGGTGTCCACATCGAAGACCAAATGCAGCAAAGTGGTTTAAAAATAAAACCTAATTCTGATTCTCGGGATAACTATCTCTCATTGTGTTGCATTTCTTCCGTCTCTCCTATACTCTAAAAAAATATTTTACTATGCAAACTCGCGAACAAACATTGGAAGAACATCTCCAAGAACATTATATCCACAAGAGTAATTGGCTCAGAGCGGCTGTACTTGGAGCCAATGATGGAGTTATCTCTATCTCCAGTCTCGCTATCGGTGTCGCTGCCGCGAGCACCAGTAATACGCCAGTCATCCTCGCGACACTTGCAGGACTGGTCGCTGGAGCACTGTCTATGGCGGCTGGTGAATATGTCTCAGTGAGTTCTCAGACCGATATCGAACACGCAGATATTCTCCGAGAAAAACAAGAACTCGAAGAAATGCCAGAAATAGAATTTCGACGACTAGTAGAAATCTACGAAAATCGATGACTCTCCAAAGAAACAGCAACAAAAGTCGCTCATGAACTCACCGATCACGACGCACTCGCAGCGCATGTGAGAGATGAACTCGGTATCACTGATGTTAGCCAAGCACGACCAGGACAGGCAGCGTGGGCATCTGGACTTGCCTTTATTTGTGGTGGTATTTTACCTTTTATCATCACACTCTTCGCACCAATACACTTTATGGTGTATGCGCTCTACCTGGCTGCTATCATATCACTCATCACTCTCGGAACAGTTTCGGCGAGGACAGGAGGAGCTAGTGTCAAAAAAGCCATTCTCCGTGTCGTCTTTTGGGGAACAGCTGCGATGTTTTTAACTGCTTTTGTTGGATACCTTTTCGGGGTCAATGTGGCCTAAAATTATTGCTCCAGATAATACTTCGCTGTATAGAGCACATCTTCATCGGTAAAATCAGATTTATTCACCACCCAGTCAAGATAATCTCGTGGAACTTCGCTCCAAAGTGTACCTTTGTGCTTGCCAAATTTGCACATATAGAGGACTGATGGATGTGATGATATATCGATCATCAAGTTTTTTAATTCTTCCTCATTTTTGTCTGGATTTTGGGCTTTGAGTGCTTCGTGCATCTTGTAAAATACTTGCTCGAGAACGAGGACATCACCGAGTGCGTCATGTGTTTGTGGCTTTTCTGCAAACTCAATCCCCAGATAGTATCGGAGATACTGGAGCTTGTGTTGGTCTATTGTAGGATACAGATAGCGAGCAAGTCGGAGCGTACAAATAGAAGAGGTGATTTCGATGCCCTGACGAACGAGAACATCGATATCGTACGCTGCATTGTGAGCGACGAGTGTGTAGGATTTAAGGATTTTTTGGAGGTCTTTTGCATCGAGAGAATCACGAAAGAGGGGCTTATCAGCTATCTCAGATTCTGTAATATGGTGCACCGCCATAGAACCAAAATCTAGCGGAGTACCGCCGGTATTGTAGAGCGCAGAGAAATATTCGAGTCTATCAGATGGCTTGTAGGCGAGCTGAATCAGGATGGGGTCAACAACATTATGTGTTTCGGTATCGAGGAAAAGGTACATAGAAAAAAGTTGATGAGATAATATCACAAAGCATCTGAAAAGAAAGAGTTTTTTGAAATTTGAAAAAAAGAAGTTCTTCGTACTATGGAGGTATGCAATTCAATACTTTTTTTGGCATCAATTTTATCAAAAGTTCCTACGTCGACTGCCTCTCAGAAATAGAGTCACGGATCATTGAGAAAAAGAAAACCCTCATTGTCACACCAAATCCAGAAATACTCTATGATACACGAAGTGATGAGTTATTAGCTACTATTCTCAAATCGTCTGATATCGCTATTCCTGATGGTATTGGAGTTTTTGTAGGATATCAAATTGTCGATTCACGACTTCCTAAATGGATAAAATATGGTATGGCACCGCTCTGGTGCGTACGAGCTATCCTGCACTCGCCAAAATTTTCCAAGCAGTATGGAGCAAGAATCACTGGCTCACGCCTTACGCCAGACATACTCGCCCTCGCAGCCAAAAATCATATCGGTGTCACCATTATCGACCCAGTTGTAGCAGGCAATACTCCTGGTGATATCCTCAAACGAGAATCACAAGAAAAAATGCAGAAAAGTATCGAGGATAAATATCCATGAATTCAGTGTGAAGTAGTTATTTCTGATACTGATGAGGGGCTCACCACGCTTCCTATCGTGATAGCAACGCATGGCAATAAACGACAAGAAAAAATCGTGGCAAATATTCTCAAAAATCAACCATCCACACTTCTCGGTATCGGTGTTGGGAGTTCTATTGATCTCCTGACAGGTTTCCGCACTCCTGCTCCCAAGTTTTTCCGACGATTTGGTGGAGAATGGCTCTATCGACTCTACAAAAATCCAAAAAAACATAGCAAGAGAATGGCGCGGGTATTTCGCTTTCTAGGACTCTGTATACAAGAGTAATTTTAGCTGGCTTTTTTCGTGAAATATTTATAATAAGCAAAAATACAACAAAAAGCATTGCTTTATGAATCAGTTTTTTCAGATTATTAGCTACATTTTCCTCTTTCTCGTCTTTTATTATGAGATTTTTATATTACTCTCATTCCTTGAAAAAAAAGAATCAAACCAGCCCGAAAAACCTCTTGAAGAAACTCCTGTTACTATTCTTGTACCTTGTTTCAATGAAGAAAGCACTATCGTAGGAACGATGGAATCAATCTTTCAACTCGATTATCCAAAGGATAAAATCCAGATCATCATCATCAATGATGGATCCACTGATAAAACAGCAGAACTTCTCGAATCGTACAATGTATACCACAATATTCAAATTATACACAAGGAAAACGGTGGGAAGCACACAGCGCTCAATCTCGGGCTCGAATACTGCACAACGCCAATAGTCGGATGCCTCGACGCAGATTCGTTTGTGGCTCCAGATGCACTTCACCAGATTATGCACAAATTCTCAGATCCAACCGTGATGGCAGTTACACCTTCCACTGTTATATGGAAGGCCACTACTTTCATTCAAAAAATGCAACGAGCTGAATATCATTACGGGAATTTGCTCCGTTATGCTATGTCTCTCATTCATGCGATTCATATCGCACCTGGGCCTTTTTCTTTCTTTCGCAAGGAAGTATTTGAGAAAATAGGTAACTATAAACACGCTCACAATACAGAAGATATGGAAATAGCGATGCGAATGCAAAAAAATGGTCTCAAAATCGGACATGCTCCAAGAGCTGTAATCTATACTTCTAGTCCAAACACTATCAAGAAACTCTACAAACAACGCGTTCGTTGGGTTGGTGGATTTCTCGGAAATATCGTAGATTACAAGAATATGTTGTTTAACAAAAAACATTGAGACCTGGGAATGATCGTACTTCCTATGGCACTACTCAGTATAATTTTGACTATTCCATTTGTGATTGCGACAGTTTATAGTTCATTGAGAGCCCTCTGAAACAGTATTGAGGACTTCTGGATTTATGGCCTGAAACATTGGAAATGGGAAAATTTTGATATCTTTTTTGTAAATATGAATACTATGTGACTTCTCTCCTCTGTTCTCTTGCTGATGATGATTTTTTTATTAGCATGGGGCAAGAAAATTACTTCAGGTAAATGGGAAATCAGTGGAGATTTCATATTTCTCATGCTCTACACATTTATAGCTCCTTTTTGGCTTGGAAAAGCTATTTATAATAATATCCAGAAAAAACAGGCAAGCTGGAGATAGTCTCTCTCATTTTACTTTTCTAACCACCCTCTCTTATGATTGACTGGAAAAAATATATTATTACCTTTATTATGACAGGAGCTGTGTTTGGTTCTGCAATTGTGATAAACAATTACTTTAATCGTACGAGAGTGCTGGAGATGAAATCTATTTATGAAAGTATCTCAACGGATATTCTCTCAAGTGAAACTCAATTCTCACTTCTCTCTGAACTCTCTTGCAAAGAAGTCGGAAGCAAAATCCTCTCTCAAGAACTCGGAGAACTTGCACGAAAAATCGAATTCACCGAACAAAATATTGGTGCAAAAAGTCCTGATATTCTTCAGCTCAAGAAATTTTATTCACTTCTCGAAATCAAGGATTATCTTCTCATGAAACGCATCACGGAACGTTGTGGAAAAAAGATAATGTTTGCCTTTTATTTTTATTCCAATTCAGAAACCTGTGAAGATTGTATCAAGGCTGGTAATACCCTCACGAAGCTTCGAGAAAAGTATCCAGAGCTTCGCGTATATTCATTTGATTACCTTCTTGACCTCTCAGTCATCAAGACACTCATCTCTATTTTTGATATCAAGAATACTCTCCCGGCTATGGTCATGGGCGACAAAGTCATCTATGGCTACAAGGATATAGAAGAACTTGAGAAGCTGCTCCGAGGAGCTTATCCACGAGAAATGAAACTCATCGATGATGAAAAGAAGGCTGCAGAAGAAGCAGAAAAAGCTAAAATAGAAGCCGAGAAAAATGCCGTTCTTCTTGAAATCGGAAAAACAACAGAAGAAAAGAATTAGATAAAGAATATGCAATAGACTCAGGCCAACCAAATTAAACCTTATTTCCTATGTCATCCACCATCGTCTCAGACATAGAATCACGTATCGACATTGTCGAGCTCGTGAGGGAATATGTACCACTCAAAAAATCAGGTGCCAATTGGAAATGACTTTCACCATTTAAACCGGAAAAAAGCCCCTCCTTTGTCGTATCCCCTGCAAAACAAATTGCCTATTGTTTCTCAACCAATCAAGGAGGTGGGCCGATACAAATATTGATGCTTCTTGAGAAAATAGAATTTCGCGAGGCGCTTCAAATATTAGCAAAGAAAGCTGGTGTCGAACTCAAAACAGACACTATACAAAATCAAGCGAATGACGAGAGATCGATTTTGACAAAACTCTATCAAGAAATAGCGGGGTTTTATGCGACTTCTTTCTGGGGACCAGATGGACTCGAAGCACGAAAATATATCACTCAGAGAGGACTCTCAGAAGAAACACTTAAAACATGGGGAATAGGCTACAGTAGCGAACCTCGCGAGATGTTTGAATCAATGAAGAAGAAATGATTTTCAGAAAAAATACTGATGGAGAGTGGTATTTTTATTTCCGCTTACAAAGATAGATTTTTTGGACGACTTATTTTCCCGATTAGAAACTACCGCGGAGACGTCATCGCATTTTCTGGCCGGACTCTCAAGTCTGGCAATGAAGAGGCAAAATACGTCAATTCTCCAGAGACTCCTATTTTCCATAAAAGCAATGTCCTCTACGGTCTTGATCGCGCGAAACAAGCCATCGCAAAAGCAAAAAAAGTCATCATGGTGGAAGGACAAATGGATGTCATCAGTCTGCACCAAGCAGGCATTGAAAATGTCGTCTGAATCAGCGGAACCGCCTTGACTGAAGAACATATTCGTCTCATTCGACGGCTCACAGATCAGATTTATCTCTGTCTTGATAGAGATGAAGCAGGTAAGCTCGCTATTCTTCGCTCGATAGAAAATCTCAAAAATGAAGCTGTCGACATCTATGTCATCGACTTATGATGAGCCAAAGATCCTGATGAATTTTTGAAATCATGAGGTGATTTTATGAAAAAAATAGAAGAAGCACATCCAGCTATAGAATTTGTCATAGAAAGTGGTTCATCCAAGTACGATATCACGACGAATCAGGGGAAAAATGCTCTTTTGCAAGATGTCATCACAATGATTGTACAGATGCACGGCACGGTCGCTATCGATCAATCTCTCCGACTTACAGCAAAAAAACTTGATTTAGGCTTGCAAAGTGTCTACTTCGAATACAATAGAGCAGTTCGTGGAAGAAAGTATGAGAAACCGCAGGAAGAAAAACCCTCCACACAGCTCTCATGACAAGACTATCTTATCGCTTACATAGCGGGTCTTGCGAGAGGAAAAGAAATCTTTTTGGAGCACTGTGTTTTTTATTCCGAAGCAATTCAACTCGATACTTCTTTTGCTCAACTCAAACACTGTATTGAGGGCACTCTGGATTCAGAGTCTCTCCGTATGTATGAACTCAGGTTTGAGACACTGACAGAAAACAAAAAACCAGAAACAGTTGTGCAAGAATTTCATCAACTCATAAAAAATACTGATGCGATGATATTTAGAAAATTACAAAAAGAATACGCTCATGATATCCAGAAACTCAGCAATCTCCTCGTAAAAGCAAAGGAGAAGTCACTTATTTAATATCCCTTTTACTATGGTCAAAGTCGACAAAAAGAAAAAACTGATTGCAGAAGAAGTCCACCTCGATGATATCGATGTGGGACTCGATATGGAGATGAAAGAGCCTAAAAAGAAATGAAAAGAAAAAGACTTTTTTGCACTTCCAGCTATCGATGAAGAAGACCCACATGACTGGAAGGTCCCTATCAAAAAAGTACTCAGTGATGAAATAATAGAAGATGATAGTATCGAACACGATGATAGACAGATCCTCGAACAAATCGAGGAAGATGAGCTCCTCTTCCGTGAGAAAGGACCTAAATCACAGGGTGCTCGCATCAATGTCGATCGTGACAAAGACGGACGAAGAATGGGAAAATGATTTAACACCTTCATCGACACTTCTCTTCCTGAAGACCTCGTGCAAGATATCCCAGAAAATATTCAGGAACTCATCAAAAAAGGAAAAGTCGAATGAAAAGTCAGTCAAGATGAACTCACAGCGCTCCTTCCGCGAGCTGAAGAAGACATCGATCTCCTCGACCGTGTCTACAATGCTCTCTTGGTGTTAAAAATCGAACTCGTCGACAATCTCGAAAGAGAAAATCTCTTTGAATCTTCAAAAGATGATGACGAAGAAAAGACAGAAATGATCGATCTCTCAGTCATCTCTGACGATTCAATTCGGATGTATCTCAATGAAATCGGACGATATCCTCTGATTACTGGTGATGAAGAAGTACGACTCGGACGACTTATTAAAAAAGGTGATCAATCAGCACGCAAAAAACTCGCAGAATCCAATCTCCGTCTCGTCGTGTCTATTGCTAAGAAATATATGGGTCGAGGTCTCGGACTCCTTGATTTGATTCAAGAAGGAAATGTGGGTCTTTTCCGTGCAGTCGATAAATTTGATCCAGAGAAAGGGTTTAAATTTTCAACCTACGCGACGTGGTGGATCCGTCAGGGTGTCACGCGTGCCATCGCTGACCAATCACGCACCATACGCGTTCCAGTACATATGACAGAGACAATTAATCGGTTCAATTATACCTATCGGATGATGACGCAGGAATTGAATCGTGAACCACTGATTGAAGAACTCGCTGCCGAACTCGAAATGGATGTCCGAAAAGTCCGTCAGATTATGCGTATTAGCCAGGATATTCTCTCTATCGATACACCGGTTGGAAAAGAAGAAGATGCAACACTTGGCGACTTTATCCAAGATGAAAAATACGAGAAACCAGATGATGCAGCCAATATGCATCTCGTAAAGACCAATCTTTATGATATGCTCGACTTCCTCACACCTCGTGAGAGAAAGATAGTTATTATGCGATTCGGTCTCGACGGTGGTGAAGTCCACACGCTCGAAGAAGTCGGAAAAGAATTTGGTGTCACACGTGAACGTGTTCGACAGATCGAAGCAAAGACACTCCAAAAACTCAGAAATCATCCTGCAAGTGATAAAATCAGGTATTTCTTCTAGTTGACAAAGATTATATTAGTCTATAATTCAATAATATGAATTCTATAGACAATTATATAAATGAATTTGGCTGAAAACACGGCTGATTATTATTCGCGAAGGAAAGAGGAATAAAAACCCCAGATATATATGTCTGGAGGATAGACGAATCCCCAGATTGGAAACAAATAAGTCCAATTCTCTGAAAAGCCCAAAATGGAATAGTTATACGAACTAGCGTTCCTGATGACTTTCGAGGTATCATAGATCAAATGCCAACACATTTTTTTAGTATACCAAAATCAGAAACAGAATTGGCAGGATGGATTACAGAAATCATTAACGAATTAGAACAGGATTATAAAATTGTCAGAACACATGCTCAAGAAGAATGAACGCATTATAATCTTACAGATATTACTTTTTCCATATCTCCGTACCTTGGGAAGCAAACCATCATGGCTACTGAACATCCAAACTTTGAATGAATATTAGCAGACACACAGGTGCGGTCACCAATGGATGATACTATTCATATGCCCTCAGAGTGATGAGGACTTACATGACATGCAAGCAAAGAAAGGGCTATAATAATACAAAGGTCTGTCAGAGAATTATTATGATTACCACTCAATATGTCCTATCAATTTGAAATATGATGGGATGAAAAGACTAATACTCCTATGCTTCTTCAAATACGAGAATTTGCCAAAAGGAATCCCCTAGAGATTACAAAAGGTGTGGTACCGAATCTGCGTTACTTCTTGGGAAATGACTGAAATAAGATAATAGTACCTATAAAATCTTTTAGATACCTTGATGAAGTATGACATGAAATAGATTCCTATGCTGCATTCATGAGGGGGTGATTCTGACAATCAAGAAAATGGAAATTACAAAATAATGCCCAAGGTATAATAACAAAAAGGTGATGAACTTGCCTGAGTCATATTTTGGTACAACCTGTAATAAGTATCTTGAAAAAGGGGGGATTTGCCCTCTTAAATATTCAAACTCCAGAAGATGCATGGCCTTTTGACCCTGAAAAAGATATTCAAGTTTTCCACAATCCAGAAGTTTGAATACAATGGGAGCAAGAGGATTAAAAAATTCTATTTCACATACACCGTTGTCCCTATTTTCGCCCAATTGTAGATAAATTTTACAGCATTGTATGGTGTATTGATACAGCCATGGCTTCCATTGTAGACATAGCTCGCACCACCAAACCGAGTACGCCAACAATCAGTCGAATTACAAGCATCATGGATACCGTAGGCGCCAGAGAATCACATCCAATAATCGACCCAGAGCTCATATTCTTCTTCAGGGAAGGGTGATTTCATGGTCTTGCCACGTTGTTTGGTGTAGACACGAAATTTACCACGAATCGTCTCAAAATTATTGCGCCCACTCGTAATGGGTGTCGAAATAATAAGTTCATTGTCCTCATACACATACATCATCTGTTTCGCGAGAGATACATAAATAAGAGAATACATATCTGGTAGTGGAGAAGGCGGTATTGTGGTTTCTAATTTCTGCCATTTTTTACTTTCTGTTTCTACCCACGATATGCGTCGTTCGCGATTTTTAGCACGAATTTCCGAAGCAGTCTCTCGGTAAGATTTCGTCATATCTTTGAGGCTTTGGAGGGATATCTGAAGGTCAGTAACAGGAGATGCTTTGAGGGTTTCTCGAGAAAAAAGTTTGCTAAATTCTGCCCAGAATTTTTTTGTATCGAGTTTGTCTTTAGGGGTATTGATACGATACATATCACCGAGAAAAAGCATCTCGTGTTTGAAAGCAAGGATATCTTGGAAGATGAGTTTGCGCTGAGCATAATCGATATTTTTCTGTACTTGAATCACCAAATCAGCAGAGAATTCAGACAAGAGTACGAGACTATTGATATCTCATGGAGGTATAGCATCCAGACGCTTCTGGATCATATCAGCATACAAAACTGGCATCTCCTGGCCAGGATAGATCAATTCCTCTCCTATTTCAGTCGCAACAGAGAAATACTTGATATGTTGAACGATAGCGTCATGGAGGCGGTAGATATCATTTTTATATTGATACAGCATCGAGCGAGTCGCAGATTGTATCGTGCCCACTTCTTCTGCCAAGACATCTGGACGTGAGAAAAAAGACCGATTCTGAGCTCTTTTTTGGACTGACAAAAAGTCTTCTGGCATCTGAATAATGGCACCACTGGCATATATTTGTTCATAGAGACTTTCGTGTCGAAAGAGTATGAACGCATGAAGACCAAAAAGTAGAGAATGTAAAAAGGAAAAAATAAAAACAACAAACACCACCATAAACCATGGTTGAGAGAGATATTCTACAAAAAATCATTGCTTATTCTTTTTCACAAGAAAATACTATGAGAGAGAGGGAAAAATGCAATGATTATTCTGAGTTTTTTTATGAACCGATAATTATTCTAAAAAGCACAAAGAGACCAACGCTCAATCATCCCGATACAAAAGTATAAAAAAGAACACTCACAATATGAGGGGACCAGTAAAAAAATGGTGATGCTCCGACGAGATTACATATTTCTTTTTCATCCTGGAAAATACGAATATGAAGTCTCATAACTACTATCATCAAAATCACCATCAAGACTCCGATACAGGCCAAAAAAATAGTAGTAATATGCGTCAGTCTTTTTATTTCAGCGAGAGATCATTGAAATTTTGTCAGACTTTCTTTCATATCATCAGCAGTTTGGACAGACTCAAAGAGGTCTGCATGTTCCCGGACAATAACCAACAGTTTGTGGATATCGACACCATATAGTGGCACCATGATGATATCATTGAGTGGGTTTTCCCCTCACAAAATCTTGAGAATACTCGGATCCCGTGCTATCTGCATATCGAGAACAGCATCTTTGTGAATATACTGTATTTCTTCTGGCATCGAGATATTATCCTGGAGCCGCATGATAAAATCAACCACCTTTTGGTCTTTCAGTGTGTAGGTATTGCTGAGAAAAATAGGGTAATTAAATTTTTTGATGATGATTTGTCGCTGGCTTTCTGCCTGTTGAATCAAGAAAACCCCAATAAAAAACGTCAAAAAAAGCCCTGATAAAATCATAACAATACCCAGGGAAGCGAGTCGTGTCCGCGATATATGCTGCCAAGATGTCGTGAAAATACGCGAGAACATGGTCTTACAATACCATATACGCAGCTAAAATACAACGAAAGATGCTGGTATGGAGTTGATTTTCTCTGGAATTGGTGTATGGAAATAAGAGTAATCAAAAACATCTCAACTTGCTAGAAGTTGAGATGCTTTAATAAATAGTCTATCGTTATATCGTTGGTGATACTATTTTATTATGATAGTGCTCAGACAACCTTTTCCGCAACTCAATGAACAGCAGCTGTAGCAGGAGCAAGCGAAACTCATAATTGTCTACAAACCTCTTTAAGAAAAGGTAATCCATTTCCTTTACCTTCTGCAAAAGTATTATAATCCACCTGGTCCTCATCTGTTACAAAAAAAGATGTTCCATCACCTGAAAGATCTGACTTTGCTATCGAAACAAAATGGTGTCTTTCCTCTTGCGGCTCATCTCCACCAATATAATCGAGAAAAATATTATATTTAGCATCTCATACTATGCATTCCCGACTTGGTCTCGCAGGATCCTCAAGTAAATGATTATAGAGAGTTTTGGTCCATGCT
>CAZFTF010000010.1:0-30164 GCA_964521495.1 uncultured Candidatus Peribacteria bacterium
CTATCAAGATGAGCTCAGAAACTGATGACTACGAACTCCGATTTATTCGCCAATGCCTCGAACTCCTGGGAGAAGGAGTGCTCGAAAAAATCTTCTTTGATTTCGAATATCCTATCAAAGTATCTACGACACATGCTGATCTCCAGCTTATTGGTCGATACGAGAAAAAAACAGTATAATATTCAAGGCGTCTTGATAAAAATACTGAAGTCAATACACTACTCCTATGTCTGGACTTCACCAATTATTTTTTAGTAGATATCTCGGAGAATGAGATGAAATGCGTACTATTTTTCATCGGCATTTTTTGGCGGTCTTTCCAAATATTTTTTTCTGGCTCGTAGTGCCCATCGGAGGAGTCTCATGGGGAGTCTATAAATGGTTTTATCCTGGTATCATCGGTACGCCTTTCCTGTGGCTTTTTGAATGATACCTCTTTTTGATGTTTATTATTGTGCTCTACAAAATTGTAGATTGGTATGCTGATGTGTGGATTTTGACCGACCGAGGAATTATCGATGTCCGATGGTCACTCATTATGCTCGATACGACATTCACTGAGTATCATGATATTTCTGCCATTCAATACTCTCAAGAAACCCTGTTTGATAAAATGTTTCGGATTGGTGATATCACACTTCACAAAATGGGCGACGAAATGCGAGTGGCTTATATGTACAAACCTGATGAAATCGTGGAAACAATCCAAAAAGAATTGCACTTTGAGCATGAATCTCATGACGACAAAACCACACCCGAAATGCATATCTATGTTGATGGATTTCGCCAACAACATGAGATGACTCGCTACAAAGATGGCTACCGCTATATGCCTCGTGCGAACAGTGAAGAAGATGCCTATGTAGAAAAAGTACGCCAACAAAAGTGAACGATTGACCTCTCCGGATGACTCCAACAAAAAATACCAGATCATGCCCACGAAAAACATAATAAACACTAGGAAATTCTCTTTTGAGTCCATTCTTCAGTGGTACAAAAAACACGGTCGCCACAGCCTCCCATGGAGACAGGTGTATCAGTTCTCAGATAAAGAGAGATTGTATCACGTATGGATAGCTGAAGTAATGCTCCAACAAACACAAGTCGACCGAGTCATCTGATATTATACTCGATTTCTCGAGAAATATCCTACGATTGAATCCCTCGCAGAAACAACATACGAAGAACTCTTTCCCTATTGGCAAGGTCTCGGATACTACTCACGAGCTCGCAGAATGATAGAGCTTGCGAGGCTTGTTGTAGAAAAATATAGTGGAATATTCCCAAATGATTTTGAAAAACTGCGAAAACTCCCATGAGTTGGCACCTATACATCACAGGCCTTATTGGCCTTTGGATACAACCAAACAATATTAGCCCTGGATGCAAATTTACAGAAAATATTTTCACGATGCTACTTTTGAACGAAGTTCAAAAAAATACAAAATGATTGTGGGGAAGTTATTTTTCAACTTCAGAAACAAGTCGAAAAAGAAAATATTTCTGGTCGAGATATCAATAATGCTCTGATGGATTTCTGAGCTTACACTGGTAATCTTTCTCCAGAAAACCTAAAAGACTATCCACTGAAGGATTGTCTCTGGTTTCAAACCAAATGAACACTTGAAATCAAACCATTCAAACTTAAGCACTGACGCACCCAAGTACTGACACACAAAACATATGCTTGTCTCATTTTTCTTCATGAAAACCACAAAAAGTATTGGAGTAGTATCAGATCTCATTACGAACCTTTTTTGATTGAACCAACCGAAAAAGATGATAGAAAAAGTATTCAAGATTATTTTTCAACTACGTATGAACTCGAAGTGTCAGTGCGTCCAAGTTTCTGAGTAGCCCAATATGGCAATCTAGATGCAAAGCTCTTCCATGCACAAATCCAAACTGGAAATACAGTACTTACCGAATTTTCAAAAGAGAAGAAAGAAGATTGGCTAAAACGCCATCTCTTTATTTCTTAACGTAGAGATAAACCATCTCGCCTGGAGTAAATAGTTGGCTCTCTGGGAATTCATTTCCATCAACATCTCTTACAGTAATTCTAATTCCTGTATTTTTATTACCTCCAAATGTCTTGATATACTGAAGTCGTACACCATCTGGAATTCCTCAGTTTTTTACTACATAACTATACACCTTTTCGGTTTCACTCTCATACAGGAAGGCAAATGTTCCAGCTTGCTGAGCTCATGAAGCTGTATCAGGGAAAGATGATGATATTACTGGGGGCGTGGTTGTCTGGAGAGTATCATTACTACTAGGGGAATTTTTAGGAGAGATGGCAAGTGTATGTGTTGAACATCCGCCAGTAGTATTTCTCCATGCATCTAATCGTGTTGCTATTACAAAGAGTTCCTGTCGTAGTATAGGTGCTTGTGGTCTAAAGTCAGCCCAACTCTTAATGGTAATGCCATTCTTTTGAGCTACATCATAGACTCTCTGCTCCCAAGTAGAATAGTTGCTTTGAGATGGGTCCATACATACTCATTTCATGAGCATAGCAAATGCTTCTGCACGAGTTACATTAGCATCAGGACGGAAAGTCGTATTCTCGGAAGAGATAATATTCAGAGCAACACCTTTTTCTACTGTTTGAGGAATCCATTCTGCTTGTCATGGTGTTCCAATATCATCAAAATGAGCTGTAGAAGGTGTCGTCTGGGTAATATCTTTTCCGTTCAATGCTATCTTAACAGCCACTCCAAGAAGTTCTTTTCTTGGGGCAAATTTTTGGTATTCATATTCTGCTTCGGTGATTCTCTTAGCAATAAAATAGTGACACACCATGTAGTCTTTGAATTCTCAGAAAGCAGCTTGAGCTCATGGAATAAGACAGACATCTTGAGAAGGTGTTTCATCTGGTGTTACTGGTGTAGGATTGACTGGTGGGAGAACCACGGGTGGTGTCACTACTGGAGGCAAAGTTGCTCAACCTCCACCACCGCCTCAACCTCCACCACCGCCTGGATTAGTTGAAGTTTCTGCAACCACTGTGAAAGATTGACTTGCCTGGGAAGAATCAGAACCAAACTGGACATTCAGATGGAACCAATAGTTTCCAGGATTGAGTCCACTCGAATTCAATACGGTATCAAAATTTTCTCCTGGTTGAATCAATTTCGCAGCAGTAGAAGCAAATATGTCGTCACCTCCACCACAGAGATTAGAGTGAGAATCTGTTACACACCAAGTATATTGATATTCGTATTCAGTTGTGCCTTCATTTGTAATCCGTACCGCGGTAGTGACACTCGGTGCAGTGAGATCGGTAAAATTTTGAATAAGTACTTGTGCGGGAGAACCAGGGGTAGCACTAATAATAGAAGACCATTCTCCTTGGCCGATAAGATTTCTCGCTGATACACGGAAGTCATAAGAATTTGTGTTAGATAAATTAGTTATGTTTGCTGACAAAGCAGTTCATACATCATCGTTAAATATAGACCAGGTTCCACCCGTAGTCAATCGATATTCAATAACATAATCAGTAATAGGAGATCCTCATTGATAGTCCGGCAATGACCAGTTTAACCATACATTATTACTTCCAATCGTAGCAGCTACATTATTTGGAATACTTGGGGTTGCTGCCGGCACAAGGGCATTGGTAGTATTAGAAGGAATACTGGTACCCAGAGCATTTGTCGCGGTAACGGTAAAGGTATACATGACACCATTCGTGAGACCGGTGATAGTAGCATATGGATTTGTGACGGTTAATACATGTCCTCAAACATTAGATGTGACAGTATAGCTCGTAATAGGTGACCCCCCATTATTTTCGGGTGCTGACCAAGTCAAGCTCACACTACCATCTCCAATCGCGCCCGCGAGATTTGTTGGAGCATCAGGGAGTGTAGCTGGAGTGACGGCACTACTGGCAATAGAGGCAGCACCTATCCCAAGAGCATTTGTAGCAGTCACTGTGAAAGTATAAGATATGCCGTTAGTAAGGCCAACGATAGTAATCGATCCTGCACCACCAGTGGCTGTTTGCCCTCCACTTGATGTCACAGTGTAGAGCGTAATAACAGAGCCACCATTGTTGACGGGTGGAGTAAAGGAAATAGTTGCTGATCTATCACCACGAATCACTCCAGTAATAGTAGGTGAATTAGGAACTGTAGCAGGAGTAGTTGTTACTAAACCGCTCAAATTTCATTGACCCATAGCATTAACCGCTGATACACGGAAGTCATAAGAAAGTCCATTCGTAAGACCAGTAACAGTGGTAGTGGTATTAGTAGAAAGTCCATCAACAAAAGTAGTCCATATAGTTGGTTCGCTGGTGAGTTTGTATTCGATGATATAATCGGTGATAGTTGATCCACCGTTACTGGCTGGAGCCGTGAAGGTAATCGTTGCTTGTCCATTACCACGAGTGGCTGTAATACCGGTTGGAGCATTTGGAATAATATCAGGTATAAGTACCGCAGAATTACTCACCATACCTTGTCCAATACTATTGACTGCTGATACACGGAAATTATAAGAGAGACCATTAGTTAATCATGTTACCATTGCCGTCAGAGCGGTAGACGTACCATCATTAAACGTTGTCCATGATCCACTGGCTGGTTTGTATTCAATGATATAGTCGGTGATGGCAGAACCATTACTACTTGGAGCATCGAAGGTAATGGTAGCTTCTTCATTACCTCGAGTAGCAATCACATTGGTTGGAGCATTGGGTGTCGTTGCTGGTGTGACTGCACTACTTGCAGCAGAACTCGCACTCGTACCAACATCATTGGTTGCGGTCATAGTGAAGGTGTAGCTGGTACCATTGGTGAGTCCTGTCACCGTGATTCATGAAGTGGTACCGGTCGCTGTTTGTCCTCCACTTGATGTGATGGTATAGAGAGTGATAGCGGATCCACCGTTACTGGCTGGAGCATCGAAGGTAATGGTTGCTTGTCCATTTCAGCGTGTAACACCGGTAATACTTGGAGCACCTGGAGTGGTAGCTGGCGTGACAGCGTTACTCACACTTGAGGCAACACTGTCTCCAAGAGCATTGGTAGCGATAACAGTGAAGGTATAGGTAAGACCATTGGTCAGACCAGTGATGGTAATAGGAGAACCAGAACTAGTACCAGTAAAGCCACCAATATTTGAAGTGACGGTATAGCCGGTAATAGCAGAACCACCATTGTTGACTGGAGCAGTAAAGGTAATCGTTGCTTGTCCATTTCATCTCGTTGCGGTGATACCGGTTGGAGCATTTGGAGTGGTTGCTGGAGTGACAGCGTTACTTGCAACGGAACTCGCACTCGTACCAATAATATTGGTTGCTGTGACGGTAAAGGTATATTCTACTCCGTTGGTCAGACCAGTGACAGTAATTCCGGAAGTGGTTCCTGTCGCAAAATGTCCTTCATTGGACGTAACAGTATATTGAGTAATAGCGGAACCATTGTCAGCAGGGATGTCGAACGTGATAGTCGCTTGTCCATTGCCTCTCGTAGCTTGGACATTGGTTGGAATATCAGGAACAAGAGCAGGAATCACAGCATTACTCGTAGAGGAAACAGCACTTGTACCAATGACATTCACTGCAGAGACTCGGAAGGTGTAGCTGGTACCATTGGTGAGACCAGTAATAGTGGCAGTGAGATTGGTAGACGTACCATCATTAAACGTTGTCCATGATCCACTGGCTGGTTTGTATTCAATGATATAGTCGGTGATGGTTGTTCCGCCATTATCGAGAGGTGCTGCCCAAGAGAGATTAATAGCTCCAGCCACACCTCGTGTTGCGACGACATTGGCAGGAGAATCTCCTGGAACTGTAGCAGGAGTAGCAGTTTCTGTGCTGCTTGAAGTTCATTGTCCAACACTATTCACTGCCGAAACTTTGAAGTCGTAAGAAAGACCATTCGTCAGACCGGTAACAGTAGTAGTAAGATTAGTAGAAACTCCATCAGTAAATGTCGTCCAGATAGTTGGTTCACTGGTGAGTTTGTATTCAATAATGTAGTCGGTGATAGCTGGTCATCCCACAGGTGCTGTCCAGACAAGAGTTACTTGCATATTAGCCCTAGTTGGAATGAGGCTCGTTGGAGCATCTGGTAATGTCTCAGGTGTCGCTACCGCAGTACCGCTCGCACTACCGGTACCAACACTATTCACTGCCGAAACTTTGAAGTCGTAAGAAAGACCATTCGTCAGACCGGTAACAGTAGTAGTAAGATTAGTAGAAACTCCATCAGTAAATGTCGTCCAGATAGTTGGTTCACTGGTGAGTTTGTATTCGATAATGTAGTCGGTGATAGCTGTTCCGCCATTGTTGGCAGGAGCATCAAAAGTAATAGTAGCCTGTGTATTACCTCGTGTTGCAACAATATTTGTTGGAGTATTTGGGGTAGTAGCAGGCGTCACTGTCGCGGTACTACTCGTACTACCAGCACCTACAGCATTGACTGCTGAAACTCTGAAGTCATAAGAAAGCCCATTCGTCAGACCGGTAACAGTAGTAGTAAGATTAGTAGAAACTCCATCAGTAAATGTCGTCCAGATAGTTGGTTCACTGGTGAGTTTGTATTCGATAATGTAGTCGGTAAGCGGTGCTCCTCCATTATTCACTGGTGGAACAAAAGTAATCGTCGCTTGTCCATTACCACGAATTACTACAACATTGGTTGGAGCATTTGGAATTGTTTGAAAATCAAGATATGGGTAGAGGGAGTTTTCTATAATTTCCCATATTGGCATCGCAAAATCCCAACCAGTAAAAGTAGCTGATTGTTTCATCTGAGCTGTAGTCTTGCCTGTCATACCGGCAGGATCAACACCATTACCCACACCATCACCAGTAGCAAAACCAGATGTATCAGTATCCCAATACACTGATGAATAAGTCCCACCCTGTGGATTACCAGTGACGCCTCATAGATATTGCACAGCAGCAGTACCAGCAGTACCAGATGCACCATCACTTCCACCAGTACCACCCGTACCTGCCAATCCACCAGTACCACCATTTCCAGCTGAACTTTTTACACCAGTTGCAGAACCTGTAGAATACGCATTAGTAATAGCTGATGTATTATGTTGCCCGAGAAGTCCTCAAATATAAACAGATCCTCCGGTTCATCCTGTACCGCCATTTGCACCACTTCCATTGACTCCAGCTGCTCCTCCACCGGCTGTACCTCCATTACCTCCATTACCACCCTTACCTCCACTAGCAGCAGCTCCAGCATTAGCCACTAAGATACTCCCTATTTCATAAGCATTTGTGATTATTCCTGTATTTTGTCCAACTAATCATCCAGCATATATTGCACCTCCACTTCCGCCGGCTCACCCCTGAGAACCAGCAGTACCATTCCCACCATTCCCACTTCCTCCTGAACCACCGGCTCATCCACTTCCTCCTGCTCCTCACTCAGCACCAACTGTTCCACTTCCTCCATAACTGGTAATATTTCCTGATGCGTAGCTCGTATTGATACTTCCGGTATTGAGACTGGAGCCAACAAGTCCACCAACATAAATCACACCAGCACCTCCACCGGCTCATCCAGTAACACTTGCTCCAGCAAGTCCTCCTGCTAATGTACCGCCATCTCCACCATTACCTGCTTGACCAGCCAGTCCAGCAGCACCTCCATTTCCTCCATATGTTGTGATATCACCTGACGACCAAGAATATTGGATAAGCCCTGCAGTATTATTTTGCCCCGCTAATCCTCCTGCAAATACATCACCACCAGTACCAGCAACAGCTGTTGCTCACTCTGCGCCACCAACTCATCCAGCTCCTGTTGGACCACCATTTCATCATTTTCCACCAGTACCACCGGCTCATCCAGCACCTCATGTTGATCCATTCACTGTAACTGCACCAAGCGAATACACGGTATGAAGGGTACCAATATTATAACCAGCAAATCCTCCACCATAAGCGATACCTCCAGCAACACCAGCCGTTCTCGCTCCTGCGATACCACCAGTACCACCGGTACCGGCTGATGCACCATTTCATCATTGTCCACCATTTCATCATTGTCCACCTGCGCCACCAATACCACCTGTTAAAACAAGTGATCCTGCAGCATAAGAATCTCGTACTATTCTCGCTGTATTATTCCATCCGATAAATCCACCACCATAGGCAATACCTCCAGCACCACCAGCTGCAGCTGATCACCCAGCTCCTCCTGTTGCTCCATTACCAACAGTGCCATTAAATCCTGCGGCACCATCTCATCATTTTCCACCAGTACCACCAGTACCAGCGATACCAGTAACATTGTTGGTAGAATAAGAAAAGAGTAAAACTGTTCCGTCATTGTATCCGATAAATCATCCAATATACAGTACGCCAGCTGCCCCTGCAACACCTCCAACTCATCCTGTGCCTCCGATACCCACACTACCAGGTGCACCTCCAGCACCACCTACTCCACCATTACCTCCATTACCACTTGTACCAGTTACTGTAGCACCGATAGAGTAACTCGTACTAATAGTATTAGCAGCATAGATATTATAACCAACCAGTCCACATGCATACACAGCACCTCCTGCACCACCAATACCTCCGACTCACCCAGTTCCGCCCCAATGCCCCCCTATTCCATTAGAACCATCTCCACCTACTCCACCTACTCCACCATTTGCACCATTTCATGCAGTAGCAGTGACTGATCCAGTCGCATAAGAAAGTAAAATAATACCAGCTGCAGCATTATGAGCAGCTAGTCCTCCGGCATAGGCAGCACCTCCGGCAGCACCAGCACCTCCGGCACCTCCAGTAGCAGCCGTAAAGCCTGATACCATACCACTGACTCCACCAACACCTCATAATCCAGTAAGGCCAGTTGCACCTCCAGTAGCACTGACATCCCCAGTAGCATAGGATATATCCTGAATAATACCAGTGTTAAACCCGATAAGCCCTCCCGCATAGGCAGCACCACCAATACCGGTTGCACCTCCAGCGCCTCCTGTTCCACCGATAGCTCCAGATCATCCAGTTCCTCAGATGATACCAGTAGCACCATCTCCACTCTTTCCTCCAGTCGCTGATACTCCGCGTCGAGAATAACTCGTAGTAATCATGACAGAACCAGAAAGCTGCGCTATAAAACCACCCGAATAACTCGCTCAACCCGCTCACCCAGTACCACCAGCACCGGTTGCACCTCCAGCGCCTCCTGTTCCACCAGCTCATGCATTTCCAGCACTTCCACCATTTCAGCCCAATCATCCAACAGAAGTGACGACGGAACCAGTAGAATATGAAGAAAGATAATTACTTCCTCATGAAGTCACACTACTATATCCTACCAATCATCCAGCATCAGCTTCACCACCCGCTCATCCGGCACCACCCGCTCATCCGGCACCACCCACAGAACTCGCAGCACCATTTGCACCAGCACCCCCAATACTACCGACACTACCCACACCTCCAATTGCATACACAGTTCCTGTAGCATAAGAATTGGTTATATTACTTACTCAGGTAGTAATCCTGTTATCCCCCACCAAACCACCAGCATAGGCAGCACCACCAGCGGCTGCTGCTACAGCACCTCCACCGGCACCTCCAGCAATTGTCGTTCTAGATGCGCCACCAGCACCAGATGTTCCCGCTGTTCCAGCAGCACCTCCTGTTGCAGATACATTTCCTGTAGCATACGAATCGATGATATTACTCGTACCTGTACTGAAAGCATTAGACCCTGCAAGACCGCCAGCATAGGCAGCACCTCCAACACCAGCTGATCATCCGAGAGCACCTACCGATCCAATATGTGTGGTCAATCCTAGGGATCCATCTCATCCCACTCAACCAATACCACCATTTCCTCACAAACCTCCAACCACAGTAACGCTTCCTGATGCAAAGGAATTATTGATACGCAAGATTTGTGTCGTCCCTGTCATACGACCAACCAACCCACCACCATAAGCTGCAGCACCAGCACCACCTGCTCCTCCGATACCTCCAGCGGCCGCAGTTCCAGCAGATATAGTCCCTGATGTTCCGCCAGTTCCACCATTTCCCCCTACTCATCATTGTCCTCCAGTTACCGAAATATTGACTGAAGAATATGATGAAGCTTTTATGACTCCCACATTATCACCAACGAGTCCACCAAAAGCTCCAATTCCACCTGCACCTCCAATTCCTCCGAGAGCACCAACTCATCCAATAAAAGCTCCTGCTCCTGCTCAACCATTTCCGCCATTTCCGCCATTTCCACCAACCTTTTCATTTCCGCTTATTGTTATTATTTCAGAATAAGAAGAAGTTATAACTCCTGTTGCGGAATTGTATCCCAAAAGACCTCCAATGTAAGATCATCCAGCCGCTCCTCCGGCTCCTCCGGCTCCTCCGGCTCCTCCTGTACTTCCACTTAATAATCCTGATCCTCAATTTCCACCATTTGCACCATTTCCGGCTGAACCTCCTGTTATATAAATATTTCCCGCTCCAGAAATGTTATCATAACTTGCATATGATGAAATAACATCTGAAGTTGTATAGCCAGCGAGACCTCCTGCATAAATAATTCCTGAAGCTCCTCCTATACCTCCAATAGAACCAGCTGTTCCTCAGTTGACTGCTCCGTCTCTACCAGCTGCCCCATCTACTCCGGCACCCCGAATAAGATTGAGAGTAGTTTGAGAGTATGAACCAGTGGTGATAATTCCTGTTGTATATCCAGCCAGTCCTCCGGCATAGATACCACCTCCAGCTCATCCCGCTCATCCAGCACCCCCAATACCATACAGGGCTGTACCCGAGCTCACACCACCAGTACCTCCTATCGCGCTTGTACCTCCGGATCAACCCGTCACAGTAACGGTACCCGTTTTAGCATAGGAGTTCGTGATAGTCCCGAGTAAATTCTGACCGACGAAACCACCTACTTGAGTAGCAGCACCCACGGCTCAACCTCCGGCTCCACCGGCACCACCAATACCTCCGACTCATCCTATATGATTAGTACCTGCAGAGCCATTTCACCCGTCTCCGCCAATACCCCCGGTTCATCCTATTCCTCCAGTCGATACAACAGAAGATGTAGCGTATGAATCATTGATAATAGCTGAAACAGCAGTATTGAGTCCGATAAGACCTCCTACATTGAGTGCAGCGACCACACCACCGGCACCACCGGCACCACCAACAGCAGAAGTAGATCCAGAAATATTTCCCGATGCACCACCGGCACCACCGGCACCACCATTTCCAGCATTACCAGAAATACCAGTTATTAAACCAATGATATGATAACTGGATTGAATTGTAGCAGAGTTTTGCCCCACGAGACCTCATACATTAATGGCACCAGAAGCTGCACCGATGGCTCCAGCTCCTCCAACACCTCCGATGGCTCCAACACCTCCAGCTCATCCTGTACCACCATTCCCACTATTTCCACCAGCACCCGATGTTCCACTTACAATACCATGAGAATAAGAATTATTTATTTCTCCAGAAGTAACAAAACCAGCTAATCAACCTACATACAATAATCCACCAGCTCATCCACTCGCACCGGCTCCACCGGCTCCACCAACAGCGGCATTACCTGAACCTCCATTTCCACTATTTCCAGCAGTACCACCAGAACCACTCGTTATAGTTACATTACCTGTCGCATAAGTTGTATCGAGATATACAGTAGTATTTGTGTATCCGACAAGTCCTCCACCATATACGGCACCTCCGGCACCTCCGGCACCTCCGAGTCATCCAGCACCACCCGTCATGGATGCTGCCCCATTGCCACCATTGCCACCAATCGCGCCACTTCACCCTATTTGACCAGTAGCAGTTACGGTACCTGTTGCGTATGAGTCAATAACAGATACGCCCGCACCGACGATGTCACCAATAAGTCCACCAACACTGATAGCATTCGTTTGAGCAGTACTTCCAGCGCCACCGGCACCGCCATTACCAGCGATAGATCCCACTGTTCCATTTGATGCGGCACCACCGGTACCTGCAGTACCACCAGTAACAGATACATTATTTGTAGAATATATGGTATCAAATAGGGCATTAGCCACGGAATTGTGACCGATGGCTCCACCGGCAAAAATTGCACCCGTAGCACCACCGGTACCTCCCGATCCTCCTGTACCACTTCTTCCTCCGGTACCATTTGTACCTCCTGTGCCTCCTGCGCCTCCAGTCCCTCCGCCTGTCCCTGGAGTAACAGTCATAGTGCCTCCCGTACTATTTGAGTGCGAAATATTACCATTACCCTGAGCAGCTATACCTCCAATATATATATTGCCGCTTGATCCTCCTGCTCATCCTGTACCACCGATACCTCCATTATGCCCACCAGTACCGAGTGAACCACTTCCTCCTACTCATCCTGTACCTCCATTCCCACCTCACACATTACTAGCAGCGAGACTACCAATCACAGAAGAGTCCATAATCACACCAGCATTATCTCCCACAAGACCACCAATATAGATAGCTCATCCAGCTCATCCAGCACCACCATTTCCCGCAGCCGCTCCTGTACCTGAAGATATATTTCCACTATTTCCAGCTGCACCACCTGTGGCTCCATTCCCAGCTGCACCACCAATCACAGTGATGGTAGTAATAGTATAAGAAATATTATTAATAATTCCTACATTATAGGCTGCAACGCCGGCACCAACAGCGAATCATCCGGCTCATCCAGCACCACCGATACCACCCGCACCACCGATGGCTCCTGCAGAGCTTCATCCAGCACCACCCGCACCACCAATACCTCCATTACCCGCACCTCCTCCAGTTGAGCTTATTGTCCCAGTAGTATTTGCAGTACCCAGAGTAGCCCCTATAACTCAGTTCCAACCTACTACACCAGCAGCATAAGAAGCTCCTCCTGTACCACCCAAACCTCCCGCGACTCAGGCAACTCAGGCGATTCCAGCACCACTCGTTCCTCCTGATCCAGCATTACCTCCATTTCAGCCCAAGCCTCCAGTTGATATCACATTACCTGAAGCATATGAATGTTCTCAAATAATGGCAATATTGTACCCAACGAGAGCACCAACATAACTCGCTCCACCTGTTCCACCAGCAGCCCCTGCAATACCAGCAGCCCCCGCAAATGCACCACTTGAGTTACCACCATTAGCTCCTGTAGCACCATTAGCTCCGATACCTCCGATACCAGTAGCATTACCTGAGGCATGTGATTGATTTCTGATGATACCATTCGTCGTATTATTTCCTATGAGTCCTCCGGCATAGGCAGCACCGCCCGCACGAAGTGCAATATTTGCGGCAGTATCTCATAAACCATTTGCTCCACCCGTAGCACCTGTAACGCCATCACCCCCATTTCCCCCAGAACCGATGGCACCACCGGCACCACCTGTAACGAGTATATTTCCAGAAGCGTAAGAATCATCAACAATACCATTATTGAGTCATACCAATCCTCCACCAAAAGCAGCTCCTCCAGCTGCTGCAACTGCACCACCGGCACCCCCAATGGCTCTGACTCATCCATTACCACCGTTACCAGCATTTCCAGTTGCACCACCATAAACAGTGACATCGATAGCTGCATTTGATTTATCTTGAATAATTCCGGCTACATTATTTCCGACAACTCCTCCTCCATATCCTATACCACCAGTACCACCAGCTCATCCTACTCCACCCGCACCACCCAATGCGCCAGTACCACCAGCTCATCCGGCTTGTCCAATGGCACCATTTCCTCCTGCACTTGCTGTAACAGTTACTGATCCAGACAAAATCTTTGAACTCGTAATCGTAGAGGTGTTATATCCCACAATACCACCACCATAAGCGGCTGCACCAGCACCACCGGCACCACCTGTAGCACCGATAGCTCCGACATGGCTTGCTCCTCCAGCACTACCACTCCCTGCGACACCACCGATACCTCCAGATTGACCAGTAGAGGCTGTAGCTACTATTGTCCCACTGGCAGAGTAATTTGCAATAGTATTGGTATTGTTTCCTGCTATACCGCCAGCATAGGCAGCTGCACCATTTCCTCCTGCTCATCCAGCTCATCCAGCTGCGGCTGTACCTGTATTATAGGTAGCAGTTGTAGCTCATCCAGCTCATCCAGTGCCGCCAATTATGGCAGTACCACCAGTTGCAGTGACATTTGCACTCACGACGGAAAGTGTCGGAGAAGTGATAACCCCCGTACTCTGTCCAGTGAGTCATCCAGCATAGGCAGCACCACCTGATCAACCAGCTCATCCTGCTGCACCAACACCACCAATCGCTCATGTTCCACCATTTCATCCAGCACCACCGGCACCTGCTACACCACCGGTTCCTCCCGTTACGATAATAGTAACACCTGAAACATAACTTCCTACGATAGGACCGAGAACATAGTTACCTATCAGTCCTCCTCCGTAGGCTACACCTCCAGTACCACCAGTACCACCGATACCTCCTGCTCATCCAGCAGTACTCGCTGCACCTACTCATCCATTTCATCCGTTTCCTGCGACTCCACCAGTACCACCGAGCACTGTCACAGTTCCTCCTGAAGCATAAGAATTAATAATCTGTCCATTGAGGTTGTATCCAATAAGACCTCCAACATAAGCAATACCACCTACAGCACCATTACTTCCCGCAATACCAGCAAGGCTCGTGTTACCATCGTTACCGATAGCACCAGCTCCACCGACTCCTGCAGTTCCTGTGACATTTCCAGTAGAGTAATTATTAGTAAGTGTAGTTCCTGAATTGTATCCAATACCTCCTCCCATATAAATAATACCTCCCGCTGTCGCTGCACCAGATGCTCCAGCCAATCCTCCTACCCAGCTACCACCGACTCATCCGGCACCAGCAGCACCACCGGCACCTGCTACTCCTACAAGGCTCCCAACAGTATAATGACTATCATTGACGAGATAAGTATTGTTACCCGTAATACCATAGAGAACACCCGCCGCACCACCAGTACCTCATGCAATACCTGCAAGACCAGTTCGAGCAGCGGCCCCGACTCATCCGGCACCACCCGCTCACCCTGTACCAGTGACTGAATTTTCAGAAGATGAATTTTGTATAACTCCTGTATTGTTCCCGACAAGTCCTCCAGCGTATGACGAAACAACATTGGCAGATCCACCAGTTCCTGATGCTCCTCCGGCACCACTTGTACCTGATGATCATTTGAGTCCTCAGAGTCAACCAGTTCCTCCGACTCATCCGGCACCACCAGTGACAGTCACAAGTCCAGTATCTGAATGAGTATTTGTTACGAACCCAAGATTGGTTCCCACGAGTCCTCCAGCATAGGCACCACCAGCAGCACCACCAGCACCCGCTGCTCATCCAGCTCATCCAGTATGTGCAGTACCTGCAGCTGCAGAACCACCGATACCCCCATTTTGTCCATCTTTACCCAGAGCTCCAACCGCCGTGACGGCACCAGTTGCATAGAGTATTCCAGCGTCTCCACTGATGATACCCGCGAGACTATTCTGAGCGACAAATCCTCCAGCATACGCAGTACCTCCGGCACCTCCAGTACCTCCGGCACCCGCTGCTGCAGCAGTACCAGTAGTCGCAGCACCACTGGCTCCTGCATTACCACCAGCAGACCCAGCCCCTGATACACCCCCATTAGACTCCACAACACCGGTAGCAAAAGAAGCATTTTCGATAACAGCAGAATTATTCCCTAGCAAACCTCCTGCAAATGCAGCACCACCAGCCGCACCAGTTCCTCCGATACCACCGATACCACCGATAGCGGTACCTCCTCCATTACCACCATTACCGGCAATACCAGCAGATCAACCGACTCCACCAGTAGCAGTCACAGCACCGGTTGCAGAAGACGCAGAAATATTTCATGAGTTTATCCAACCTACAAGTCATCCAACATAAGCAATACCTCAGACACCTGTAGCACCAACTCATCCTCCGGCACCTCCGATACCAGTTGCCGAAGATCCTCCATTTCCCCCTAATCCTGCATTACCTCCCATACCTCCCGTACCAATCACCGTAACAGAAGAACTTGAATTACTGATACTTCCTGAGAGAGAATACCCTACCAATCAACCTGAATAAACAATAGCTCCCGCACCACCTGTAGAAGAAGTACCGCCGGCTCATCCAGCAGCTGCCCCAGTACTCGCACCTCCAGCGCCAGCATTACCAGAATTACCACCCGTACCTCCCGTACCCGTCACTGATCCTGAAACAATAACATTTGAAATAATACCAGTATTATACCCGACCAATGCTCCAATATGGAGAATGGTACCAGCATTACCAGCAGTACCTGTACCACCCGCTGTTGGAGCTGCACCAGTGGTACCAGTGGCTCCGTTGGTTCCATTTGTCCCCGTAATACCTACACCAGTAATATCAACATTGGAAAGAGTAACATTTTTTATCTGACTGGTAGAATATCCAAAAAGACCGACATAGGTAAGTGTCGTAGAATTGATAAACAAATTACTGATAGTAAAACCACCTCCGTCAAAATCACCACTATAGGGAGTTACATTGGTTCCCACTGGGACAAATCCAGCTCCAGCATTCCAACCAGTCGTTACAGAGGCATCAATACTATTATTGAGTTTGTAAGAGTTTGTCAGATTGGTCCTCATACCCTGTAATCCATACACATCAAATACCATATAAGGATCAGTACTGATACCGAGACCTGTGTAACGGCGGAATTGTCCTGCTGTAACCGAGAAATTACCCGTAGCAGAAAAGGTATTTGTACCAGGATTTATCCCAGTAAATACAGCTGCTGTCGTCTGAGAATAATTACCTGACTGACCACCGGAATTGGTAATAGTTAAATTTGCATTTTGGACAATTGTTCCAGTATACCCACTTATGGTAATCGAACCAGCCGTCGCAGCAGTATCAATAGTCAAAATAGTAGCAGCCCCTCCAGACGATGCATCAAAAAACACATTCGTTGTCGCATCTGGAATACCACCAAAACTTCCAGGAGTACCATTAGAAGATGATGCCCATTTATTTGGATTAGACCAGTTACCCGTCCCACCGACCCAATACGCATTCGGGTCGGTAATGAAATCAATATCGACATTGCCGATGATTTTGAGATCAAAAGTATCAGTAGGAGTGACCAAGTTATTGAGCACCAATGAATAGCGACCATCTTGGTGTATTATTGGAAAAACCCCAATGTAGGTGCCGTCAGTGGTATATACTTCAACCGAAGCAGGAATAGCAATATCTGTTGGTTTTGCAAAGAGAGTGATATCTCGAGTGTTATCGAGTAAATGCTCAAATTTGACGCGTACGAATTGTCCATCAGCCAGACTCACATAATTTTGATCACGATTTTCTACTCAAGAAAAAATATCTTCCAAAACATTTTTATCAGCATCGAGACGGAAAGCATTTGAAATAAGAATAATCTCAAATGTCTGAGTGGAGAGATGAGGAACCACCCAAGCGAGATGATCAATGAATCCATTCCCGTCATCATCAGAAGCCGTGAATTGCATCTCTTGATCCTGATTGTTAGACCATTGAATTTTTATTTGATCCTCTTGTCCAACTCGAAATATTTCTGGAATCTCCGTGCTGACAGGCACATCGATAAATGTATGGAGCAGCTCCTGTTCTGGTGTTGCTGAGACAACTACCACCTTACCAGTGTCGGTAATTTCCTCTGAAATAGTAGGAATTTCTGAAACAGTATCTGGCACCACAACTGGAGGAAGGGCTGTATCATCGATTGGAGGAGTAGTATCATCAACAACTGGGTCAGGGGGAGTCGTTGTTGGGGGAATTATATCTTCACCTTCTGTCGCAGGAGGGACAGTATCAGTATCAATAACTGCTGGAGGTGTGGTCGTATCAGTGACAGGTATGGTATCATTTGATGTGACAGTTGTGTCAACGACACCATCATTTAAAATAATATCTATTGGAGGAGGAGTCACCGTATCAGATTCCTGCAAAACACCAGTAGTAACAGAATCAGCATTTGTTTCAGACACAACAGGAATACTCTCAACTGGAGTTGATTCAATACCTTCATCTGCAAGTGCTCTCAAAGGAAAACAGCTCAACACAAAAAGTGCAACAAAGGTTACAAAGATTTTACTGAGATGAGAGAAACGGACGAACATAGAGCACAGAACAATAAAAGTTGTATCGTACGCTCATTACACCACACTTTTTTATCTGCCTCAATTTCCACCACAAAAAAAGCCGAGAAAGACTCTTGATGATAAGGATAATAATACCTAATATAGGTTATTTTTATACATCCCCGAAAATAAAAATATGTCAAAAAACCAAAATATGCTATTTTGTACAAATAATTTCTACTTTTTGTAGGTAATATAGACCATTTCTCCTCCGAGAAGCCATCAATCTTCTGCGTATTCAACTCCAGCAATATCGTGAACAGAAAGTCTCTGGCTGATTGACTTATTTCAAGAGAAAACTCGGATATACTGAGCTCTCACTCCATCTGGTATACCTCCACTTTTGATAATATAGGTATAGACTTTTTCTGTCTCATTTTCGTACAAGAGAACAAAAGTTCCCGGTTTTTGTATTTCTTGAGTAGGAGTTATCCGAGGAGTATCAGAATTGGTGTTGGTAGGAGTTTTTTTGGTGTTGGTAGTGGCAGTTGAGGAACTCGCTGGTGCACTCGAAAGTGGTGGTATAACAACAGGAACAGTCTGGAGAATTGGAGGAAGCGGTTTGACAACTGGTCTTGGAGTGCATCCTCCTGTATAATCTCTCCAGAGATCTATTTTTGAAGTAACGACAAAAAGTTCCTGGCGCAAAACAGGACTCGATGGTTGAAAATCGCTCCAACTTCGTGTCGTCAGGTTATACTGTTTTGCTGTAGCATAAATTCGTTCTTCCCATGTTGGGTAAGTACTTTCATCAGGATTCATACAAGTTGCCTTCATGAGTATGCCAAATGCTTCTGCCCGAGTTACGCTGTCATCTGGACGAAAAAGGGGATTTTCTGTCGAAATAAGTCCCAAAATAACACCTTTTTCGACTACTTTCGTTACCCATTCTGGTTGTCACTCGAGCCCCACATCAAAGAAATGAAATGGACGAGAAGATGATGCGTCAGAGACAAGTACAGGTTTTTTTGCAGAAGAAAGCCGTTCTAGTCCTTCACGGACAGCGAGAGTTTTGTCTTTGAGGGCGAGCTCGACAGCAACTCAAAGCAGTTCTTTTCTGGGGGTATACTTGTTATACTCATATTCTTCCTCGGCGACCCGAGGTGTGATGAGTGCATCACATACGAGGTAGTCTTTGTATTCTTTAAAAGTGGATTCAGGAGTAGGAACAATACACTCCGCGTGAGATATAATTTCTTCCTCAACTCCTCATGGAGGAGCAGCCTCGAGTGGAGGAATTTCTTTTGAATCATTTACAACTGATGAGACAGTAGGGGCTTTAGGAGAAACAGTGCTGGATCATCCACTACTACCACTGCCTCATCCTCATCAGTTGGATCATCCACTACCACCTCATGAAGGAGTAGACGAACTAATCACAACAGTATTCACACAAGGAGTTGATGCCGAAGATACTCATCACGAAGTCACAATAAGCGCAGCCGTTTTCGTGCCCGTAGAAACATATGCGTGAGTAACCGATGAAGTAGTACCTTCAAGCGTCTCCGTTCCAGACCAGGAATATGTATATGTTCCATTTCCATTGGAGGGGATAGCAATCCATGTCATGGATTGTGAAATAATTCCCTGTGTTACAGGCGCAAAACAGACCACAGTTGGAGGTACAAATGGTACTCATTCGGGGGTATCGAAAAGGCTCGTACAATCAGTATCATCAGGATAATCTATGAGGCCATCTCCATCATCATCAATATTATTTTGACACTGAGGAAGAATACGAATAGCAATTTTAAATCGTATTTGAGCAAGGACAGAATCACTCGAAAAACTCAAAATAATAGTCACAATACTGACAAAAAAGACACTGAGACTCGCTATCAAGACTGCTACCTTGTGATGTCTCTGAAATCTATGAAAACGAAATAATACCCACAAAATCACACAATAAGAATATACTCGAGAAAGGGGATTCTTGAGAAATTTTTCTTTCAATGATGTATTATGTCGATGAAACATCAGGAGGAGAGATAGGAGTAGGCTCTGCTGCGGGAGGATTTTCTACAATAGGAGCTACAATTTCAGGAACAAATTCAACGACAACAGGCTCAGGAACCTCTTCAGGCTCAATAACAGAAGGAGGCACAGGGTCAGCCACCGGTTCTGGTGGTGTAGTCTCAGTAGGAGGTATCATTGGTGGTAAATTTTCTATTTCAGGTACAGTAATGGGTGGAATCTCGATAATAGGAAGAGTAACAGGCGGGATATCCTCTGGAACCAGGATTTCCAATATTTCTTCAATAGTTGTTGGCGTCTGAGTATCAGCAACAGATTCAACAACAGGCTGTGGTGTGATAATATCCAAAATTTCTTCCACAAATATTTGTGCTGGATCCAAGACTGGATCTACTGGTTGTACAATAGGTACAATAACGTTTACTGGAGCCATATCTTCTGCCTCATTGACGATATTGAGTTGGCAGATAACAGTGGATTCCTTTTTACCTTTATACGTATAGATAATAGGAATAGTAAAATCTCACGTGAGAGAACCATCTTGATTATTGACTGAGAGTTCGAGAGTTGTTTCCTTACCACGGAAATCATAGATATAATCATTATTTTTTGCAAATCTCACATCGATACCGTTGGGGAGACTACCTATCTCGGCATCATACGCTGCGAGCATCGAGGTACCATAAAATTTTACCAAAAGAGTGGAGGCAGCTGTCTCAGAAATATCAGTACGAAATACATCTACCTTGCAGCTGTGTTTTGCTGTAGGATCGACAGCAATATTTTCTATCATGCGTCGTATAAATACACTATTTTCTGCTAAAAAAACTGGATCTGATTGAGTCTCAGTATCTCATACAGGAGTATTACTCTCTGTCGTGGGATCTTCACGCACTGCTGGCTGCCAAGGCTCTGGCTCTGGACCTGGAGGAGTGAAAATACTATTTTCTTCCACCTCTATGAGGACAGTTGTTGGTGGTGCTTCTGTGGTAGGAATATCCTCCACTACTTCTTCTACGGTTTCCCCTGGTGCAGCATTGAGTATATCTATAATATCGTCAACAGGTGTTGATTCAACCACACTTTGCACTTGACCTTCTTGTGACGGAAGTACCTGCTGAGAGGAAGGAATATTTTCTACAACTGGCTCTGGAATATCCGATGATATTATTGGAGATGTAACCTCTTCAAGGGGAAGCGTCTCTGAGACAATTGCTTCAGAAATATTTTCTACAACTGGCTCAGGTACTATTTCTACGACAGAAGCAGGGGTCTCCGCAACAATCTCAAGTACAACTTCATCCGCAAAAGAAACAGCAGAAACACCGAGGTAGATAACGAGAAACAGAGATGTAGAGATTTTTTTGAGCATAAACGAAGAGAGTGAGAGGTTTCTTTCTTCTATTACACCATATCTTGCTGCATAAAACAACTATCGCATACAAAAAGAGCCCCGAAGGGCTCTTGATGATTGTAGGAAATATTTTTAATATATTTACACTGCCACAACAGAGAGGGTCATATTAATATCATAATCATTTGCTGCTGCTTGTTCAGCAGGAATCTTTTGACTAATAGCCACACCTGAGAGTTTCCAGTCACCGATATCATCAGAGCCAGCAGCACCGGAAACGATAGTGACACTATCGACAGAACCCTGTACAAAAGCATTTGAGGATCCTTTTGTAACAGAAGTTGTTGTACATGAAGCACATGTACCTGTCGCGAGAGTCCCGCCAGAAGGATCAACGGTCATTTGACCGCTAAATGCGTCAGCATCAGTCGTAGCACCATCATCGATACATCCTGCAGTTCCTGGGTCATTGAAATCATAGTCACTCGCAGTACCGTCCCAGACGGCGGTTGGAGCAGAAGCAGCGAGCGTAACCGTCCAACCTGTATCAGAAGCATCAGGGTTTTTGACATAGATGAGTTGCTCTGCAGCACCAAATGTCCCTGTTGCCGTCTGACAACTAAAACTAAATGGTGCAGCCGTCATAGTGACAGCAGGACTACCAACAGTTACATAAGAACTATTGACGATATCTACGGAGAGTGTTCCTGCATTGATGGTCTGTGCAAAGTTAGAAGTAGCCGAAGCAAACAGTCCTGTCGATGTGACACCGGCAGTCAACACTACGAGTCCGAGGGCTGTTGTGATATTCAGCTTTCGGAGGAGCTTATTTGAGATAAGAGATTTCATAAAAGAAATGAGGAGTAAAGGATGAAGGAAATCTCCACCGTGCTCATATTACATCATATTTTTATTTACTTGTCAAATATTTTTACAAAGAATATACTAAATCGCCACTACCGTCAAGGTCATCGCAATAGAGTAGTTATCCGTCGCTTGTTCGCCAGGAATTGTCTGGGAAACAGCAATCCCAGTGAAATCCCAATAACATCCTGTATCAGCCGTACCTCCAGCGGTCAAAAGGGTAATAGAATCAGTCACTCCTTGTGAAAATCCAGCCGAACTTCCTTTTGTGATACCAGTCGTCGAACATGTCCCCGCCAGTGTCCCCACCGAAGCATCAATATTCATACGGCCACCGAAGCTATCGGCATCTCCACCATCACCAGCATTTGCCGTTGGATCATTGAAGTCATAATCATTCGTTCCATTCCAAAATGCTGTAGCACCAGCATCAGCAGCTATGCTCGCTGTCCACTGAGGATTTCCTGTTGTATTACTGACTCGCATTTTCTGTGCTGAGACCCCAAATGTCCCTGTTGCTGTCTGATATCAGAGAGACATCACCACACTATTCATCGACATAGAAGGACTCCCCACAGGGATACCACCACTATCTACGATATCCACAGACAGTGACCCCCCGCCAGAAGCAGTAGTAATTTGAGGAATCGTCGTATACGTATTCAGTGGTGTCCCATCTGATTGTACCATACGAAAACAATACGCTGTATTCGTTGGAGCACCATTATCATAGAGTGCAAAGTCCCATTTTCCATCTTGACCATTGAGTATCGATGCTGCGGAATTATTGAAATTATTGAGTTCTTGATATGACTGATTCACGATAGTCCTGCCGCCATCGGTTGGATCATTAGCATTTGCCGTCAGCGCTGTTTCATCAGTCGGTGTCGCATTATCTTTATACGCTATCAAGCTCGAGGTAGTCACATCCGCATAGGTCTCACCAGTAAAAGTCGTATCACAAGTACCCGATTGCTGAGCAAATTGCAGCCTCATAGGTCGACCATTCGTGAGGAGATCATTACCATCTACGCGGACGAGACTCCGGAGACGAAAAGCATCACCGGCCGTGGCGAGAGTCCCAGCTGTATCTTGTGCCGCAAGAGCAGTACCAACATCAGCCGTATTGGTATTTGCAAAGAGTCGATATGCTTGTTGTGTGTAGGTAGGAGGGATATACCGCTCAGAAGCAATGGCTATCTTGGAGAGTGGCAATGCTGTCCGTGCTACTGGACCACCGTACACGGCTGTTGCTGTACCAAATGCGGTACCACCTCCAGTAATACGGTTTTCTGTGATATCCAGCGAAGCAGATGCTGAACTCTCGTACGCCATCAGAAACATCGCACCACTATTTGGCTGAGCATTGAGTTTCATAAAATCAGTATCATCTCCCTGCGTTGTAGCGGTAGCCCATGTTGAACCGTTCCATCGTTTACGAGATAAAAAACTACCATCACCGTATACTAACCAGGCAACATTTGGATTAGAGCTATGGGTCTCAAAAGCAATATCAAATGCATGAGATGCATGCGTCTCCGCAGCAGCTGTATGCTCAGTGTGGACAGCGCTCCATCCCGTCCCACTCCAGAGAAAAGTATTAAGATCAGAACCAGCATCCAATACACCAAACATTATTTGATCTGAACCACTTGTTGGATTACTCGCAAGCGTCATCCAGTTACCAGTATTTCATGCCTGAGCATTATCTAAGAGCCTCACTGCACTCAGAGTACTGCCGGAGTAGGTACGATAATACTGATCAGTCGATGTGGCATCGAGATACATAAACATAATATCTCAAGAGGTCTGCTCATAGGCGACATCGATACATTTTTCCGTAGCTATCGCGGTTGCTGCATCCCACATAGTAGCAGTACCCATATTGTCCCACGCACTCCCGGTCCATCGCATACCATAAACATCCACAAGGGAGTCAAGGGTTATAAGGGCCAGCTCATCGCTTCCAGGTCGAGAGGCAAGCTCTATCCAATTCGTACGACCATTAACAGCAGTCGGGATATTGATATCGACAGGAGATGCCCAGGAACTACCATTCCAAACATGGTAATTGGGATCCTCAGTACCATCACCCGTTACGACGACAGCATCGCCAGAACTATTCTCATATTCGATATCAAAACCTCGATACAATGATTGTATATCAGTACTCCCCGCTAAATTATTAGTAGTATTAAGTAAAGCTGTAGATCCCCATCCGCCAGTAACTCCATTCCATACCTGTGCCTCGATACGACCATTATTGCCCAGTGTTACTAATATTGCTTCGTCCCGTTTCGGTGACGTCTTGAGTACCATATGACGCAGTTCGCCATTGGTTCACGAGGCGGATGCTGGTGCACTCCAAGAACTCCCTGTCCATCTGCGATACTGAGGATAGGTCGTACTATCATCTGTAACATAAGCCAGCATAGCTTCTGTAGAACTACTATATGCCTGCACAGCCTGTGCCATACGGATAACTCCGAGATTACGCCGAACAGGCCCACCCCAAATAGTGGTAAAAGTACCGACAGCTCACCAGGTCTGACCACCACCCGTAAGAGCTGAAGCTAGGATATCGTTATTTGTTATTCAAGAAGTATCATCCTCATAATATGTTGCCAGAACAGCACCATTATTAGGATGAGCATTGAGGACGATACTATTATTATCATCACCTGTGGACTGCGCCGTTCACCAAGCAGAGGTCGGACCATTCCAAAGTCTTCGAGAAATAGAATTAGACGTTGCAGTATTATTCCAGATAAGCCACGCATCATCAGGATTAGAACTATGCGTTTCAAACACAATGTCAAAGTCCATTTCTACGGCAGCATTCTCATTACCCGCACTATGCTCAGCATGTACGGCACTCCAGGCAGTACCGCTCCATATAAAGGTATTGAGGTCAGAACCAGCATCGTGAACACCGATCATAATCTGATCAGATCCTGTGGTAGGATTTGGTGCGAGTTTAAGCCAGTGCACGACTCAACCCTGATTAGCATTGGTGACATTGGTAGCAGCACTGAGTACTCCGCCTGAATAGGTACGATATTTGAAATGTGCCGTAGCTACTGTCGCAAATCACCATGCAAACATAATATCTCAGGAGGTATTCTCAAAGGCGACATCAATAGCTTTTCTCGTAGAAAGAGATGCTGTAGTATCCCATACAGGAACAGGATTAAGAACGGCATCCATATCGTCCCAAGCACTGCCTGTCCATCGCAAACCATAGACATCCACATTGGAGTCAAGTGTAATCATCGCTAACTCATCGCTTCCAGGTCGAGAAGCCAGCTCGATCCAGTAGGGTATGCCCGTTGTTGGAATATTGATATCCACTCCAGATGCCCATGAAGTTCCATTCCAAACATGATAGTTGGGATCGGCAGTACCATCGCCCGCAACCACAATAGCGTCACCAGATGATTGCTCATATTCAACATCAAAACCACGATAAAGAGAAATACCATTAGGAGCCGTGGTACTCACTGTGGATAATACCGTTACGCTCCCCCATGATGTACCATTGAAGACTTGTGCTTGCACTTGTCCATTATTGGTGAGGGCCACCAGTATCGCCTCATCACGATTCGGCGCATATTTGAGCATCATATGATAGATCTCCGTTCCATTAAAGGGAGTAGCTGATGTCTCTGATCACCAGGCAGTACCATTCCAGAGACGGATTTTGGGTGTCGAAGTACCATTAAGAGTATCATATACCATCATGGCATCCGTGGTACCATTGGCATACGCTCGTGGGATTTTTGGAGCCACAAATTCATTGAGAGCGGTATCAATCACATTGCCATTTTTTTGAGCATGATACATCACATCCACGATATTGCCTTGTCGTAAGTGCTGGATAAACCCTTCGAAAGGTATCCCGGAAAAAATAATGGATATCACGAGATAGACAACAAACAACCGTTGAAAAAAATACTGTATTTTTTTCATACTATTGAGTACTTATGTAATCAAAACTTGTCTGGGAAATCTCTTTCAAAACCTGTATTGCACGGTCATGTCACATACGACCATAATCAATCATCACAGAAATAAGGTATGGTCGTCCTTCAACATATACTACTCATGAATCGGATATCACTTTTTCTTCTAAATTTTCGCCTATTTTATGTGAAAATCTGATAGTGTCTGGTATTCACTGTCCAAGGTACGTATCATAAGGTGTCTTTGCGAGAATATCCAGTAGAAGCTGTGAAAATTCAGGTTGCAGATAGGTAGCATTATACAGAGCTCGGATGAGGCGCGTATATTCTTTGGAGCTTATTTTACCTTCTTCATTGAAAAGGTCTTCAAGACCGAGCTTAATCAGGACATCCTGCAAATCATCAAATCACATATTACGATACAAAATACGATACGCAGTATTATCAGAATTAATAAGCATTTCTTCTACAAGTTCTCAGATAGTAATAGTACTCCCTATAGGACGCTTGTGAACATCTCACCAATTCATATCCCTATCGTCCTTCATCATCACGAGTTCATTGGTGAGAAGCCACTCTCCTCTCTCAACCTTTTTCATCACTGCCATCGCAAGAGGTACTTTGATGAGTGATGCAGGGAGGATACGAAGGTCTGGATTAATGGATATATTCGCACCCGTATTAAAATATTCAAAATAGAGAGAGATATCATCTGGACCATTTTTCTCAACTATTTCGCGAAATTTGAGACGAATCGGCTGAAGAGTGGTAATGATATTTTCTTCATCCATAAAATGCCGCATCGGATCAAGGAGTGGGTATTTTGCAATAAAAGAATCCAGCGATGAAGACTGAAAGAAAAAGAAAATCCCATATAAAGCGAGCGCATTAAAGAGAAAAAATGTCACGAGAAAAACACCAAACTTGCTCTGCAAAAATCGTAGGAGAATATATTTAGATGGCTTTCAGGTCATATGAAGTCAGGAAAATATAATTATTTTTTTGCAACTCTTTTTCTTACGGTTTTAATAGGGGCATCTGATTCACTTGTAGAAGGGGTATGCATTGGTGGCACCTTGAGGGTATCACCTTTTTTGAGAGTATAAGGTGGCTTGAGCTGATTCACTTGTGCCAGGAGTTTCCATGAGACATCATACTCATTTGCGAGTGTCACGATATCAGTTTGCTCTGTGAGGGTATATGTCACCCAATGCAGACGAATCCATTCTTTGCGTTTTTGAGCCAAACGAACGAGATAGATGATAGCTACGATACAGAGAATCACGATAATCTCGATAGCGAGACCTGCCATAGTCGGCACACTCCAGAACCAGAGTGTCTTACTCTTGAGAGTCGTGAGTTTTTTGTCCGTTGTTACACCCACAGATGCGCCTTTACTCTCATCATACTCCACAGTAAATTGAGAACGATAGAGTCATCCCCAGAATGGATGTTTGATTTCAAAACTCCAGTCCGAAGTATCACCTCGAAGAATAGGGTATTGCCCACCATGTTTGATGAGAATAGGTCCAAAGAAATACCTGGTTGTCACTCGTGCATCGGCATCAATAGAGACATTACCGGTGTTTTTCACTTGAGGATGGAGTGTAAATCCAGTCTCTGTGCGGTCGAGTGTAAAACCGGCTATTTCTAGCTTTCTCTCGAGGTCTCCAGGAATAGTGAGAGCAACACGGATACCAGTACGTACTGAGAGACTCATACCAGCTTGGTCTTCTGCAGGTGCATCTTTTTTTTCTTGAATGAGGATACATCCATTATGTTCTCAGACACTCGCATTTTTTGGAACAGTAATAGTAAAGGGGATCACTTGATTCGTACCAGGATCGAGTGTGACTTCATTTTTTGAGAGCTCTATCCATGTGCCTACATCTTTTTTTTCTTCGAGAAATTGCTTACAAGCAAAAGCTCCATCCGTTGAAGGCGTCAAATCACTTCCGTAAATAAGAAACGTTTTCTTCTCTTGTGTATTGTTGACGACCTTCACTCCTTCTTTTTGGGTAATACCTGGCTCGAGCGTATGAATAAAGATAGATTCTGTACGAGCATTGTCTTCTCGTGGAAAAGCTGGACGACCTCCGAAACCACCGTATTCAATAGCAGAAACTGAGAAACTCATACCTAAAACAGTGAGTGCAATAACGCTACCCAGCAAATGAGATGGAGAGAAAGACATAAAAAAGGTTAAGAGATGTTTCCAGTATAGGAAAAACAAACCAAAAAAAAGAGAGCGTATTGCAAAACGAGAACAAATATGCTTGCAATGCTCGTAAAAATAATGCTCGTATAAAAAAAATCTGTCTCAATCGAGACAGATTTTCAAGAAAAATTGTGTGAAGATATTAACTCGCTACAACAGAAAGCGTCATAGGGAGAGTATAGTCCACAGCTGCTACTTGTTCTGCTGGAATAGTCTGATCTACATCGACACCTGTGAACACCCAATCGCCAAAATCATTAGAACCAGAGGCAGCTGTAAGAAGTGTAATACTATTGACCGTGCCCTCGTTATAAGCGCTTGATGAACCCTTGGTAATAGATGTGGTGGCACAACTAGCACACTCACCAACGGCAAGAGTACCTACTGATGGATCAACACTGAGCTGCCCCTTATAGGCGTCTGTGTCACCACCATCCGTACATCCACTCGTTGTCGGATCATTGAAATCCATCACCCCTCCGGTACCAGTCCAAGAAGATGTTGGAGCTGCACCAGCGAGAGTCATCGTCCATCCATTGTCGGCTGCATCAGGATTTTGTACATATATTTGCTGTGTTGCGGTTCCGAGAAGACCTGGAGTAGACTGACAAGTGAATGATGTAGCTATAGCATCAAGAGAAAACGATGGACTGCCAACAGTCACATAACTATCATCCACGATATCCACATTGAGCACTCCAGGATTGATAGTAAGTTGGAGATTGAGATTTTTGGCTGCAAAGACAGAGAAAACACTTCAGAGGCCTATCACCCCAATACAGATTAGAGCACCTGTAGTATGAGTATGTCTCAAGAGAGACTCAGAGAGAGAAGAAGTATATTTCATAAGAGAAAAAAATTAACTTGCTACAACAGAAATAGTCATATTGATATCGTAATCACTCGCAGCCGCTGTTTCAGCTGGAATAGTCTGACTCAGATCAACTCCTTGGAGTGTCCAGTCACCGATATCATTTGAGCCAGCAGCAGCTGTAAGAAGTGTGATACTGTCAACAGTTGCTTGATTGAAGGCACTTGATGACCCCTTTGTAATATTTGTTGTTGCACACGAAGCGCAGGCACCGATTGCGAGCGTACCTCCAGAAGCGTCTACTGTAAGTTGACCTTTGAGAGCATCAGCATCACCACCATCAGTACATCCACCTGTTGTTGGATCATTGAAATCGACATCAGTCCCTGTACTGTCCCAAAATGCTGTTGGAGCAGAAGCAGCAATCGAAGCAGCCCAACCACTGTCAGCAGCATCAGGATTTTTGATATATATTTGTTGGGTTGACGTACCAAATGTACCCGTTACCCCTGGAGTTTGGCAAGCAAAACTAAATGTCGTGGCATCAAAGATAACTGTAGGAGAACCAACAGCTACATATGAGCCATCAACAATATCGATAGAGAGAGTCCCTGGATTGATCGTGAATTGAAAATTGGATGTCGCAGCAGCAAAGAGAGCTGTAGATGAAACACCAGTAGTCAAAACAACAAGCCCTAGAGCTGTTGCAATATTAAGTCTGCGAAGGAGTGAAAAGTTTTTCATATAAAAATGAAAGGAATTAAGTGATGATTTTTCATCAGTACGCTCATTAAATCATATTTTTATTTT
>CAZFTF010000011.1:0-15025 GCA_964521495.1 uncultured Candidatus Peribacteria bacterium
TATCTCTCTTCTTTTACCTTCAATATCCTTTTCCAATGAGCGCTCACATGATTCACATCTTTCGCTATCTGTGCTTTGAGATCATCGATGGAATCAAACTTTTTGTTTGGACGAATACTATCCATCAGTTCGATATGCAGCGTCTGTCCATAAATATCTCGGTCAAACCCCAGAATATGGACTTCGAAAATGCCTGCATTATTCATTATTCATTCTTCATTATTCATTTGTTGAGGAACTTTCTTGTTTGGATTATACGTCCCCGCTCCGAGAAACACCTCTTCCCCGAGCTTCACACGACACGAAAAGACTTCATCAGGAAGTGACACTCCAGAAAGGGCAATATTGGCAGTCGGATATCCAAGAGTGTGCCCGCGACCGTCACCATGAATGACGGTGCCAACAATTGGATCAGAATCAATAAGAGGAAGACAAGCACGACGAAGGAGTTCTTCTCGCTCACCACGTTTCAGTTCTCGATAGGCACCTTCTGGCATTTCTCAGAGCTGAATATGCTCGATGCGGATACGTTTGAGTTTCTTTACTTGGAAACCACAGGCTTCGACCATACGGCGAATCTGTCGATTTTTTCCTTCTGTGAGGATAATCAAAAATGTATCAGAACTGATGCGTTTGACTTCGCAGGGAACGGTCTGGACATACTGTGTCGGGAGTGTTCTCTTGTGAAGTTTTTCTGGCGTTCTCTGCATCTTCATCATTCATCTGTCAGTATCCATTCGTCATTTGAGGGGAGTTTTTGGCCCTTCGGTCACCGCATAGCGAACACCTGATCCGAGTGCCTGAAGCGCTGTGTCTGGGATTTTGCCATACACCGTGACGAGGTATTCTTTTTCATGTTCAAAACTGGGATGGAGGAGACGGTGGGTGATGCGTCCATCATTGGTGAGGAGGATAAGACCAGAGGAGTCTTTATCGAGACGACCGATAGGAAAAACTCGGACAGGGGAGTCGATAATGTCGACAATACTTTCGCCACCCTTTTGAGCACAAGTTGTCTCTATTCCACGCGGTTTGTGCATGGCATAGTAGACACGTTTTTCGCTGCGTTTGACCATCTGTCCACTATACTCGATAGTATCCTTTTCTGGATCCACTGATTGACCGATTTGGGCCACGACACCATTGACGATGACATCGCCACGAGCGATAGCTTCCTCAGCATGACGACGAGAGCAGATACCACATTCGGACATGTATTTTTGGAGTCTCAACATAAGTAATAATGAATTGGACTGACTATAGCGAAAATAGGCAAGAAAGCAACTACGTTTTTGACACCCCCAATTATATTCTGATTGTCCCAACCCTCATAAATAAGGGGGAGTTTGGAGCGGTTCCATCTACCTGAAAATCTGAAACGAGAGTCCGAGAATCGCCCTCTCCGTCATTCCCGCGAAGGCGGGAATCCAGGTTAAACCAATTCAATTAAAATAATTCATAGAAGAGATCATCCCACTCAGGGTTTTTTTCTTCTATGATGCGCAGTTTCCAATCACGATTCCACTTTTTCATCTGTTTTTCTCGTGTAATTGCTTGTTCCATAGTGTCATGTAATTCATAGTAGACCAATATCGTAATATCATAATCACTCGTGAATCCTTCGAATGTGCCATTTTTATGATGATAGCATCGAACAATCAAATTACTCGTCACCCCTATGTAGAGTGTGCCATTCCGTTGACTCGCCATGATGTAAACACAGGGGTATTTTTCTTGTTGATACATATATGGATTATGTATGGGGCTGGATTCCCGCCTTCGCGGGAATGACGAACACCGATGCCTTTCTCTCTGGCTGTGGCTTTTGCTCTAGCTCTGGTGTATCATTTTTGCAAACTCCTCTGTTGTATATATTTTCCCCTCGAGCCAGATCTGTCCGTCAACGATTGAACCAGGTATCCGAAATCCTGCTGCTTTCTTGTGTCCACCCCCTCCAAATCGATGAGCGATTTGATTGACATCAATATGGTCATATCGAGTGCGAAGTGACCCCTTGATGACGCCCTCTTCGGGGAGAAGAACACAGGCAATGTCGACATTTTCCAGACCACTCAAATACCCGACTATATGCGTTTTTAATCATCATTCTACGTCTCAGGGTAGACACAAAATGGCGACTCTGTCTACTACCTCAATAGCGAGCAACCCCTGCCCCAATTGATGCAAATATTGAAGTGAATATCCCCCAAATGTCCTCTGAGCAATCGCACTCTGATCGCCCCCGAGATCGAGTAATCGTGCTGCCGTCCCGAGAGCCCGAGCGTTGGTACTTCTATGAATAAATCCTCCTGTGTCAGTGTAGATACCCATCAGCAGCGCTGTAGCGGTTGGTGCATCGATAGTCCAGTCAAGAATTTCAGCTATTTCTGTGAGAATAATCGTATTGGAAGCCGCACTACTGTCTCGGTAACCTGCGATTGCATCGGGGAAATTTTCATGGTGGTCAATAGAGAGCACAGAATATCATTGAAATGCTTCTATAGGAAGCTTTGTCCGAGAGAGAAGTGAGGTATCGAGAAACAAGACAAGGTCTGTCGATACTGGCAAAACCGGTACTGTTTCTCCAAGAATCCAGACAATATGCGTGTCTGTGGGCTCTTCTGGTACGACGACCTCGACCGTGAGGTGTGGGTGATTTCGCGCGAGCAATCCTCGCATCCCCTCGAGTGAACCGAAGGCATCCCCATCAGGCGTGCGGTGAGAGATTAGGGTAATATGATGGATTTTTTTGAGTCGAGTATTGAATTCGAGAGCAAAAGTAGCAAGGGAAGACATAAGGGAAAATTAATAATTCAAAGTGCAAAAAAGCAAAATGTAGGAAATTGTTTTTAATTAACAAGACTATAACAAAAATAATATGGAAAGCAATCAGAACCCGAGTCACCAAAAACAGAAATGAGAGTCCGAGAGGTGAAGAATGCCTCGTATGGCATTCTGATGTCAGAGAGTTTGAATCATCTGTCTGAGCGGGATGAAAACAGTATTTTGTTGAATACTGTCTATAGCGAGTTTATTTCCTTTCGGTGGTTTTGCAGTACTTTTGCCATCAAAAGTACGAAAATGAAGCCTGGAATTGGAATAGTTTGATGACCTGGATTCTCGGGTCAAGCCCGAGAATGACGGGAAAACCCTATCGAATTATCCTAACTTCCGGCTCGAGCTCGAGACCGAATTGCTCTCGGACTTTGAGTTGAGCAAGTTCGATAAGTTCTATCAAATTTTGCCAAGTAGCAGTGCCGTCTGACATCAAGAAATTGGCATGCTTATCAGAAAAATATGCTCACTTGTGATGATATCATTTGAGTCCTGCTTGCTCGATAAGTGAACCAGCTGACTGCTCACGGCTTGGATTTTTGAAAAATGACCCACAGGAAAAGCCCTGTGGCTGGACACGTTCTCGCCAAAGAAGGGGATCTTCTTCCGGAGCGGCATATTTTTCTCTTAGCTCTGAGAGATCACAGACGACGGAGAGCAGAAACCATTCTGGATGATTTTTGCACTCTGACCAACGATAATTGAAGTCAAGTTCGACACCTGTTTTTTCCAATTCCAGACCGGTTTTTGTATCCAAAATGTAGACACGTTCGACATAGGGTCATACCTCGAGTCCGAAACACCCTGCATTCCCAAAAACAGCCCCACCAATAGACCCTGGAAGCCCCAGAAATCGGTGCCAAAGAGTTATATTTTGATCTTTTTCGAGTGATTCTGCCAATTCCCAGATAGGATGACCAGAGGCAACAGTCAGTCTTGTGCCTTCCAAGGTGTATCCTTGAGCATTATTGTGTATCACCAATCCTGGGTGTTCGTCGAATGCGAGAAGGAGATTTTTGCCACCAGAAATAGTGAGAATGGGAAGTGAATTGTCTCTTGCAAATCTGACAGCCTCTTTGAGTTCTTCAATATTGGAACCATTATACTCGATAAAATACCGCGCCAGAGCGGCGGTATGAAATCCTGAAAGATGAGAAATATTTGCGTGCTCTGTCATGTCCAAAGTATAGGAGAAAAAAAGAAAATACAAAACTCTTCTAAAATATAGATTATTTATTTGACAAATATTATATTTTTATAATATTTATGAACTATGTCATATCTTCCTATTCCAAGACTACCTATATCTCAAGAAGTCATTTCATGAGAACTCGGGAAGGAACTATACAAATCATTTAAAGACGCACCTATTGCGAAAGAAGTAGAAAAAACTATTGATGGATTCCTTGCGTCTTGAAGATTGAACTTTTTTAAATTACAAGTAATGTGACTTTTATGAATGCACGGTATTCATACCAATCATGATGTAGAAAATTTTCTCTCACGATTCACAGCTAAAAATGCCGTGCATCAAGAAATCGGTGTGGGCATATGTAGTTTACAAATGGCTCATGACAAGAGTTCAGAAAATTCTTGGTCAAAAAGCTGGATTATAGATTTTACCAATTGGACTGAGGAACAAGAAAAGCAAACGCAAACTTTAGAAAAACTTTTTTGATTCCTCAAAGAACGGTATTTAGACATGAGAACTATCAACATAATAGTATTGGAATGCGGATGATTTTTAGAGGAACGGTGAGTCTATTATGATGTATCATTTTCCGAAAGAAATGACCCTATGGATCATTTGACAAAAGACGATGCTTGGAGTAACCTAGATCAAAAAGCACTTATATTACTTTCTGGTTTTGCAAATTGGCTTAAAAAGGTCTATCGGAAAATGCTTGATGAGAAATTGGAACATCCTACATATGCGGAAAAATTGGCATATGATTTTTTTATGTATTCTTCGAATACTGCCAACTATGCCCGGGATAAACTTAAAAAAAATAATCCTGCTGAATAATTACTTTTGTTTCTTTTTGTGCTCCAGATATTCCTTAAGACATCGTCCTGTATGGGATTTTTTGACTTTTAATATCCCCTCTCGTGGCCCTTGGTAGAGGAGCTCACCTCCACCATCGCCTCCTTCTGGTCACAAATCTATCAGATATTGCGCATTGGCGATGACATCGAGATGGTGCTCGATGATGAGCACCGTATTGCCTCGCTCGACCAGACTCGACACGATAGACATCAGACGTTGAATATCCGAGAAATGCAGTCCGGTAGTGGGCTCATCCATGATATAGAGTGTCTGTCCTGTCGACTTGCGAGCGAGTTCTGTCGCGAGTTTCACACGCTGTGATTCACCTCCCGAGAGTGTCAGGGCTGATTGTCCGAGCGTGATATAGCCGAGACCGACGTCAAAGAGTGTTTGAAGTCTGTGTCGAATCTTGGGAAATTTTGCGAAAAAATTGACAGCATCTTCGACCGTCATCGCCAGCACATCAGAGATAGATTTGTCATGAAAATGCACTTCTCGGACAAGATGATTGTAGCGAGACCCCCCGCAAGATTCACAGGTCACATGGACATCCGGGAGGAAGTGCATCTGAATTTTTTTGACTCCATCACCTTCACAGGCATCGCAGCGCCCCTGTTTGGTATTGAAGCTGAAATGTCCTGCTTTGTACCCTCTCGCTCGTGCTTCGAGTGTTTGAGCAAAGACTTCTCGGATCTCCGTGAAGACTCCCGTATAGGTGGCAGGATTTGACCGTGGTGTCTTACCGATAGGCATCTGGTCGATGATGACGACCTTATCGAGCTCTTCAAACCCAGTGATAGCGCTGACTTTCCCGTGCGGATCTCGTGTTCGGTGAAGGAGATTTCGCATCGCTGGAGCGAGTGTGCGGTTGATAAGGGAGGATTTCCCTGATCCACTCACACCCGTTACCACCGTCAATGTGCCCAATGGGATATCGACAGAGATGTTTTTGAGATTGTTTTCCCGAGCATTTTTGACAGAGAGGAATTTTTCTGGGATCTTCTTTGATTCAGGAATTTTGATGACTTTTTCGCCACGAAGATACGCTCCAGTTTCTGTCTGTGACTTGAGTATTTCTGAATAGGTGCCCTCAAACATTATTTGTCCTCCATGGACACCAGCACCTGGCCCGATGTCGACAATATGGTCAGCCTGTCGCATCACGTCCTCATCATGCTCTACGACAATCACGGTGTTTCAGAGATTGACGAGTTCGCGAAGATTGTCTATCAGGAGCCGACTATCCCGAGGATGAAGACCGATCGATGGCTCATCGAGAACATAGGTAATTCCCTCTAATTTGGTACCTACCTGCGTCGCAAGACGTATCCGCTGTGATTCTCCCCCTGAGAGGGTATTTGAGCGTCGTGCGAGCGTCATATAGCCAAGCCCCACCCCTTTGAGAAACTTGAGACGATCAGAAATATTTTTGACCATATTGGCTGCCACCTTGGTGTCCTCAGACCCAAATGTGAGATTTTCAAAAAATGCTACAGAGTTTTCGACCGAAAGCTCAGCAAGTTGCCCAATATGTTTTCCTTCAATAAAAACATGACGAGCCTGATCACCAACACGATATCCCTCGCAGGATGGACAGGTGGTGACTATGACAAATGGGTCAATTTTTTCATGAAGTGACTCGCTGGTTTCTGGATCATGGTAAACACGATTGAGGTAGGGGATGATACCAGGATATTTCGCATTCCATGGTTTTTGCATCTGTGGAGTAGACAACGATAGTCTCTGATCTGAACCCTGAAGAATGAGTTCCTTATGCTCTTTTTTGAGCTTATTGTAGACAATGTCGACAGGTATTTTGTGTGCTTTGCACGCCCCCATCAACACAAAATGATAGTAGGAATCCTGACCCCATGGAAGCACGGCTCCATCCTCAATCGTCTTCTCTGGATCGATAACTGATGCTTCGTTGAACGAGAGAAGTGAACCGAGCCCATGACAGGTCGAACATGCTCCCGTCGGAGAATTAAAAGAAAAATGTGAGAGCGTCATCTCTGGAGGCACATACCCACAATGAGGACAGCGAAATGCTCGAGAAAAAATCTCCATTCCTTCTTTCTTCTCTTTTATCTTTTCTTTTTTATCTATGAATCGATAGATTCACACCACGTCTTCTCCGTGCTCAAAAGCGGTCGAAATGGACTGCGAAAGACGATCAAGTTGTGTAGGGTCAGTAGTATCAATCTCGACACGATCGACAATAATCCATGGATCAATTATCGCTTCTGGGAGCTCATCTGAGAGATTGTAGACATGGTTGTCGACCAGGTACCGAACAAATCACTTTTGCCCCACAAAATCACGAAGTTCTTCTGCTCCCCCAAAATCATGACGAATCTGAGCACAGATACCGATACGGGTTCCATTTTTGAGGGATTGAATATATTTTATGACATCGGTGTGGCTTTTTTTGATCATTGGGATACCATCATTGGGACACATTCTCGTACCGAGACTCAGAAAAAGAAGCCGATAAAAGTCATAAATTTCTGTGATAGTTCCTACTGTTGAGCGTGGATTGTGCGCCACAGTCTTTTGTTCGATACTGATAGTCGGCGTCAGACCTGATATTTCTCGCACTTTTGCCTCTTCCGACATCCCCCCGATAAACATTCGTGCATAGGTTGAGAGACTCTCCAGATACCGTCTTTGCCCTTCGTTGCACAGTGTCGTGAAGGCAAGTGAAGACTTCCCTGATCAACTCACCCCCGTGATGACGGTCATGGCATTTTTTTGAAAAGAAATATCAATATTTTGGAGGTTATGGGTGGTGACTCAGAGGAGGTTTATCGTGTTGGACATACGCAAAAATGGGAGAAATGGATAAGAGAGTATAGAGGAATATAAAAATGTGGCAAATATTTGACTCTGGAAAAAAAATAGAGTATTGTGTGAGTGTATTTTTTATTTTCGTATATGAAAAAAATTATTCTTCTTGGTTGCATAGTTTTGTTTGGGTCTTTTGCACTTGCAGAAACATCCTCAGTAAGGCCAGCACCAACAACTACCAAGTCTGATGCAGTAATTGTCGCTGACACCCCTGACCCTCTTGAGTCAATAACAAGAAATATTGATCGAAGATTGGCATATTTTAACCGCTATAAAAAGGATAATGATGTAGAGAGTCTTACAAAGCTTGTTTCTGATGAAAACAAGAATTTTTACATTAATTTTATGAAGTATGTAAAAGCAGCTCCTCTTTTCACTGTCAAAAGAGACCCTACTGCAAAAATCATAAAAACACAAACTGAGGATTATTTTGTTTCAATTATTATGACCCTCAATGGCACAGAAAAAAAGGTGTCTATGACTTTTGCTGAAGAAAAAACTGCACAAGGCGATAGGTGGCTCATATCTGACAGTGACCTCCATATCCAAAAAGGGGGGCTTTCATCGAGTGTTATCACTAAAGCAGCTACACCTTCTCCAGTTCAAAAGACAACACCAGTTCAAAAGACAACACCTCAAACCACAGGAACCAACACAATTTCCACAACACCAGCCACTACGCCTGTTGTGGTCACAAAAACTGAAAATCCTCTCGAGTCGTCTGCTACTAACAATCCAGCACCCGTAATTGTAGCAAAAAAACCAACATCAGGACCAAATATGTATGTTGTTTTTGCTATTTCTTTTGCTGCTCTTCTTCTTATAGCGGCAGTTGTTCTGTCTATCTTGAAAAAGAGAAAAAATACTAAGAAGCTTATGGTGGCAAGTACGCTTGCAGCTGCGGCAGCAACAAGCACTGTGGTAGCTGCATCTGTACCAGAAGTACCACCAACAACCACTCTTCCTCCTGCCTCCAATGTAGTCGTATCAACTGTTGAAGAAGTCCAAAATACACCACCTACTATTCCTACAGAAGCCTCTACTCCTGTTGTTTCCTCGGTAGCCAACGAAGAAAACCTCTCATTAACACCAAAAACTCCAGAAGATACTTCTGTCCAAATGATGGATACAACTCCCACTCCTACTGAAGACACACCAATAGTCACTGTCCTCGATACACCAGAAGAAACAACCGCACTTCCTGCTGAGGAAATCGTCGTCGAAAAAGAAGTAGCTACACCTGAAGTGCCAGCCTCAAATCCAGCTGAAACTGAAACAGGGAAGACTCCCGCAGAAACCATTTCAGCTCCAGCGCCATCATCTCTCCCAGAAGAAAAAAATACTCCAAGTATTTCAGAATCTCTCCTGGAGGAAAAGCCTGTTGCTGGTATCTTTTCTGCTCCTGAAAGCAATACGGGTACATCTCTGGATCAGATTATTGCTGACTCTGCTCAAACAAAAAATGAATCTACTCCAGCTGAAAACCAACCGCCACATTCACTTTTTGACAACATATTTAATCCAACACCTCCAAAACCAGAAACACATGGGCTCTTTGATGATATTCTCCAGACCAAATAGTTAAACCATTACACCTTGTGGCTCGCGAGAAAAAACCCCGATATCGTAGAGACTCAGAGTTTCCCGAGCAATTTCCCCAGTGTATGTGCTGTATACCCTGTAGTAATTATATCATCCACGATGACGATATCTTGATTGCTAAAATTATGAGAAATATGTTTCTTGAGACAATATTCTCAGATAATTTGTTTCCTCTGTGACTTATTTCTGCGAGACTGGTGTCCTGCAAAAAACTTTTTTCGAAACGGACAAACCACGTTTTTTGACCCAATAATCTTGGCAAAAATCTTAGCAAGCTTTTGGGCATGATTTGGTCAACGAAAAATTCTATCTTTCAGACTAATTGGTGGGTAAATAACGATGGTTTGGGTGTTATATTTTTCTCAGCTTTCGGCTATGAGTTCACGAAAGATAGTTTCAAAGTAGACACTATCGACACGATTATGGACAAATTTGAATCGGTGAAGCTTTTTTTGGATAACGCCATCATAGAGATGCCCTACAAATACGGATTTGAGAGGAAAATTTGAGATGACAGATTTATAATAATTCGTTTTTTGCATGGGAATGTCGCTGAAAAATCTCATAGACACCATACCACAAAAATGATTGTAAGAAAAAGAGAACAGAGATCAAAAACAAACTAAAGTTCCCGGAAAATATAAAGTAAAAATCCGCACAGCAGATAAAGAGCACAGCATTGATTGCTAGCATTTGTTCTTCATTTTTCCCATAGAAATATCGTGAAAAAAGGAGTAAAATTCCTACAAACAAAAACAAACAAACCAATAAAATCCAAAATTCAGGCCGCAAAACATAAAAGAACACATACGCATAGATGGCCGTCAGCACCAGCATGTTTCCAGCAAAAAATACTGGACTTCTCTCGGTGTGAATATAGACCCATGACCAAAAAACCATCAAAACAATAAGACTCATAATTACAATACCTCTGGTGTCTTCTTTCCCAAAAAAGAGAAAATAGAGGAGAATCGCGAGAAGAGTCCAAGAAAATCATAGAAGAGTATTTCTAATATGCCAAACCCCGTGAAGTATATGTTGGGTGGCGATAGATCTTCGCAAAAGTTGAGGGAAAAATACATAGAGAAGAGCGATGGCTATTGTCCCAAAAAAGAGGCTATAGAAGATAAAATGATTGTGAAAAAAAGTTATCATTGAAATAAATGCCGCTGCATTAGAAAACATCAATCATAAAAATGTATATAATCCAAGAAGGTATGTTTTATAGGGGATATTTTTATCTAAAACCAGCACGGCTAAGAGTCAGAAAAGTATAAAGACGCTATTGAGGAACATGAAGCCGAGAATACTTTTTCCCATCACAACCAAAACGACACTCAGAACAGTCAAAAATATTCCTACGATAATACAGTGAATACGAAAAATAACATGCATTCCTGGACTTTTGGTATATAACATCAGGTAAAGTGCATAAATAATACTCGAGAGGAAAAAAATACAGTATTGAAAAAGAAGAAGATTGCTCGATATATCAAAATAATCTGAGGCACTGATAGACATACCTATCAACGCTAAATAAAAGAGGGCTCAGGAACTAAAGTAAACAGATTGATAGAGGCTCTCCTTGGGTGATACTTCTTTCTTGAGGAATTGTGGTTTTTTGAGGACATCAAAGGGAGGAATAATCTTGATAAGGAAAACAAGAAAAGAAAGCCCGATACAACTCGCCTCAATATATCTCTCAAAGAGAAAAAAAATCGTAACAAAAATTCAGTGAACTCACGCAATAAGGAGAATCATAAAAAAATTATATCTCCTTGAAGAAAAATACAAGAGAAACAAACACCATCCCAAGAATTATTAGGATAAATCCATTGAAAAATAAAAACTCTACTGTAAAAATTCCGCCTACGAGAATAATCCCAAACACAAATAAAAATCCTGTGTAGAGAAGTATCATACCGATATATTCTTGTATTTTCCTTAGCCAAAAAAGAAGCCTATTTTGTCTTAAGAGTGAGTAAAAATAAAAATATGACCCCTCTGATTTAAAGACATCAAGCCATGAAGATCGATATTTTTTCTTCAAAAGAATAAAAACGTTTTTATTCGTAAACATTTTTTTCTCTGGTGAATTATTTTTTTGAAGGATTTTAAATCAAGAAAACAGATTCTTTTTTGTTATTTTTTTGTCTGTTTTCTTTTCTGGTGATCAAAACAATATCTTTAGAATAGAAAAAGCAGCCTGAACACTCAGCAGAACCGTAAAAAACCAAGGGGGAAATATAAACATTCCCAATTTTTTTGTAATAGGAAGAATTGCTTTATATATTCTTTTCTTGGCTTCTATGTCTCCTTTGTTATAGAGTGTTTTTATTGTTTTTTTAATAACTTCCTCTATAGAAGAAATACTATTTATCATTTGCACCCTTTTGATATCGTAGAGAAGAATTTCCTTATTACCTAATTCACTTTCCAGCACAAGAGGCATTAATACCTCCAAATATTTCCTCAATATTTCCACTTCTGTGAGGGTTTTATTTTTTACAACTTCTTTTTCTTTTTTTACAGCTTCTGGGAAAACTTGAAGAATATTTTTAAAAATCTTTTCTTGTTCTTGTTGATCAGTTACATCAATTGGATAAAGCCTCAATACCACATATTGATAGTCATCTCTCAATATTTCATATGCTGAAAATATATCAAGAGCATCTACTTTTCATTCTATTCTGCTCTTATTTTCTTTGAGAGCCTCAAAAGCAAAACGAGGAATCTTGTTTTTTTCTTCTAGAAGTTCATCAATCGTTAATACGATAAAACCGTCTAGTGAGAGAAGATTTTTTATTTTTTCTGAATTATCCCCCTCCATTATAAAAGAGAGTTTTTTACCGTTTTTTATACTATGTATCTTGTAAGAGCGCATACTACAAAAACATTGTACCTTATTTTTTACTAGAAATCAAATATAAAAACTCACATGCAATTTTATTTTTTTCAATATAATACAGCTCTCTTAGAGTCTTTTTTACAAAATTTTTTTGTGTAAAAATATAAAAACCATATTCTTTCTTTTATTTTCTTTATTTTTTATCAATGACAAAAAACTTTCTCTCTTTTTCAGCAGGAATTTTACTGACATTTCTCTTTTTCTCTCTCCAGAACCTTAATGTAAAAAACTCCTCATGAGACCTTTTATCTAGCGGTTTTCTCAAGGTTGTTTGAGAAATTTCTCAGATAGTATGAAAGCATCAAAATCCTCCTGATTTTTCAAAAACTCAAGAATCTCTCTTAAAAACCTACGTGGAATCGTACTGAGATCCGTATACTTCCTATATTTCAAAAGAAGAGTCTGTGATGTTTGATACAATGATAGGGGGTGATTTTGAATGAATAGGTGCATATATTGAGGATAGTCCTAATGGGGTTTTTGTCCAAGGAACGCTCCCAGGCTCTCCTGCACAAAAATCATGACTTCTTCCGGGCGATGTTATCCAGTCTATTAATGGTAAAACGACCTTTAATATGACAGCAGATGAGGCTGTTTTACTGATTCGTGGACCTGCCGGGACGCCTGTAATACTTGATATTTTCTCAACCGCATTGTCTACCAAGAAACAAGTCACTATTATTCGACAAAAGCTGGAAATTCCTATTTTGACAGATGAGCTCCTGGGTGATATACTCCATATTCATCTTATTTCTTTTAATGATTATTCTGGACGTGATGTAGAGAGAGCACTCAAAAAACATGAAGGAAAATACAAAAAAATTCTTCTTGATCTCCGAGATAACGGCGGGGGGACACTTGATGCGGCAGTCGATGTGGCGTCTCTCTTCTTTTCTGCCCCAAAAATAGTGTCTACAATCGATGGAAAAAACCCAAAGAAATATCTATCTTATGGTAAAAATGATGTCGACATTCCTGTCTACATTCTTGTCAACTGACAGACCGCTTCTGCTGCTGAAATCCTCGCCTCAGCACTCCATACTCATCTCAAAGCCCCCGTGTTTGGGACACAAACCTATGGAAAATGATCCGTCCAAGAGCTTTTTTCTCTCAGCAATGGTGCACAAATTAAGGTTACAACAGCACATTGGCTCACAGCTTCTGGTGAAAAACTCGATGGAAAATGAATCACGCCAGATACGGTTATTCTTCCAAAAATCCAGGATCTGGTTGATGGAAAAGATGGTCAAAAAGAGGAAGCACTCGCCCTAGTAAAAAAATGAAATACCCAAGAAGCTCCCAAAAAAGACTAAAAATATGCTCTTCCGACTTCAAAGTAATTATCAACCCACCGGGGATCAGCCAGAAGCTATTCATAAGCTCCTGGAGAGTATAGAGAAGTGAGGTCGATATCAGACGCTCCAGTGAGTGACAGGTTCCGGGAAGACCTTTACGATGGCAAATATTATTCAAAAAGTCCAAAGACCGACACTGATTATTGCTCATAACAAGACACTCGCTGCACAATTATGCCAAGAATTTCGCGAATTTTTCCCTGATAATGCAGTACACTATTTCGTGAGTTATTATGACTATTATCAACCGGAAGCCTATATTCAAAAAACAGATACCTATATCGAGAAAGATAGTGCTATCAATGATGAGATAGACCGTCTGAGACATGCGGCGACAGAGGCTCTTCTGACGCGAAAAGATGTCATCATTGTCGCTTCCGTAAGCTGTATCTATGGTATCGGGAACAAAGAAGAATATCTCGGAGGAGTCCTGCATTTCCAAACAGGAGAAAAATATGTGATGAAAGACCTCATCAATCAACTTGTTGCTCTCCAATTTGAGCGAGGAACACTCGAATTCAAACAAGGTATGTTTCGGGTGCTTGGTGATACGTTGCAAATCTTCCCAGCGAGTCAAGAACAATATTATAGTCTTGAATTTTTTGGCACAGAGCTCGAAGCAATTCGTGTCGTCCAGCCCATCACGTCCCATATTCTCGAGTCCGTTCCTTCACTTCAAATATTTCCTGCGTCTCATACTGTGACGAGCCCGGCTCATGTCAAAGCTATCACGCCTGCCATTTTACACGAACTCCAGGAGCGTATGAAGTATTTCCAAGAAAAATGAAATATTGTCGCCGCAGAGAGAATCAAAACTCGTGTCGAGTATGATCTGGAGATGATGGGGGAAGTGTGATATGTAAAAGGAATTGAGAACTACTCTCGCTACCTCGATGGGAGACAACCTGGCGATTCTCCGATGACACTGATTGATTATTTTCCTGACAATTTCCTGACAATTGTCGATGAATCACATATTACACTTTCTCAGATTCGATGAATGTTTGCGTGAGATAAATCTCGCAAGGATATGCTGATAGAAAACGGCTTTCGTCTGCCGAGCGCGTACGATAATCGACCACTCTATTTCGAAGAATTTGAAAAAAAAATCAAACAATTTATCTGTGTCTCTGCGACACCAGGAATTTCAGAAATCGAGAGAAGCTGACCTATTGTCGAACAAATTATCCGACCGACCTGATTATTGGACCCAGAAATAGCCGTGGAGAGAATGGACAAACTTGTCGAAAGTCTCTTAGAGAACATCAGAACTGCTGTCGAACGTGGCGAACGTGCTCTCATTACAACCGTCACAAAAAAGTCGAGCGAAGACCTCGCTGCCTACCTCAAAGAACAGGGTATGAAGGCCCACTATCTTCATTCAGAAATTGATACCATCGAGCGACTTAGGATTCTCAAGGATCTCCGAAC
>CAZFTF010000011.1:15125-29459 GCA_964521495.1 uncultured Candidatus Peribacteria bacterium
CGCAGACGAGCAGTCCAAATTGCCTACAACAAGGAGCATTGAATTACTCCAACCACCATCATTTCCTCTATCAAAGATCTTGGATTCAAAGACAAAAAACAATCTATCGAAGTACCAAAGGGTATTTCTCAGGAAGCGTATATCAAACGTCTGGAGCTCGAAATGGACGTCGCTGCTGCCAATCTCGACTTTGAAAAGGCTGCAGAACTTCGCGATACAATACTTTCTATCAGTTGGAAGGGGTAATATATTTGCGTTTCTGTAAAAAAGACGACAATGATTTTACTTCTATTTCTATAATTTCATTTTTATGAATTATTACCTTTTAGCATTGAAAAAGTATGCTACATTTAGTGGTCGTGCAACACGGTCAGAATATTGGTATTTTTTCTTGGTGAATTTTCTTATAGGTATTGTTCTTAATATTATCACCATGAGTGTTGGTGATACATATGGTGTGGTTGGTATGGTTTATAATCTCGCGATGATTATCCCGGGGCTCGCTATTTGTGCTCGAAGACTCCATGATATTGGTAAAAGTGGATGGATGATATTGGTTTCACTTATTCCTCTTGCGGGGATTATCTGGCTCATAGTGCTTTTGGCTACTCAGAGTAGTCCAGTGGATAATGTTTATGGCCCAAAAACTGCTGTCACCCCAGTGGCATAAGAAACAAATTTTTACTGTAAAAACCCCGAGAATTTCTTGGGGTTTTTTAATTTTCTTGCTTTCTTTTTCATAATAGGATACAATAAACGTATGAAATATGTAGTTATTGTCTTTATTCTCTGACTTCTCTCAGCTCTGACGATGCAGGGGCTTATCAATATGAGTGGCATGCAGACAACGGTGGATGCATTTATGTTTAATTTTACGATTCACGGGAGAGATATAGGAGAGAGTTTCGAGGCTTTTTCTCGGGACTTCTTTCCAAATCATGCTAATAACCAGCTCTTCTGAGCGCTTTACCTAGTCGGATACAATATTACTGAAGAAATCGTAAAATTTGGTTTTTTTGTTCTTGCGGTCCTCTTGCTCAAGCCCGTTACGACACGTCGTGTCCTCTATACTGGTATGCTCATTTGAGCCGGATTTGCGACGGTGGAGCATTTTAGCACCGAGACAATTTCTTGGTATATTTTTCCTCTGAGACTTGCGGGCCATATGTTATTTACGACAGTGATAGCACTCTGGTATTCACTCGGATCATTTGCGAGGATGCGATGGATTGATGATGGTGCTCACGGCGGATTTGTCTCATTTTTACTTTCAAAATGGGCTGGAGGCGTCATGGCTCTCTGGATTATTACGGGTATTTTTCTGGCTGCGCTGTTTCATTCTTTTGTAAATCTTTTTGCCTCTTCTGGCCACTATATGGCTGTTATTGTCGAAGCGATGGGTTGGGTAGGTGTTCTCTGATTTCTTTTGAATCAAAAATCTGAACGACCATATGGACGTATTTTGCAAGAGATAAAACTGATGCAGCATCTTCATGAAATACAGGAGACGCTGGATAATCTTCAGCACCCAAAAACACCCGATTCTGACAAAGAAAAAGAATCAACATCACACTTTGAAATCAAAAAAATCCGATTATCCCGTAAACAATTTGCAAAAAAATAAATACCTATACAATACGCCCGTCTGAGGCTTCACTCGGATTTTATTTTTCTAACTTTTTCTTATGAAGCACACTGAAAAGAAGGAACTTATCAAAAAGTACGCTCGTACTTCTGCTGATACCGGTTCTCCAGAGGTTCAAATCGCTTTGATCACAGCTCGTATCGAAGCTCTCTCATCTCACCTCAATGAGCACAAAAAAGATAACCACTCACGTCGTGGTCTTCTCGGTCTTGTTAGTACTCGCCGCAAGCTCCGTAACTATCTCGCGAAGACAAATCCAGAAGCTCTTGCAAAAATTGATGGCGAAATCGCTACCATCAAACAAACAAAAAAAGATGCAAAAACAGAAGAAGTAGCTGCTAAAAAAGTAGTTACTAAGAAAGCAGAAAAGAAAGAAGTAGCTCCTAAAAAAGCTCCAGCAAAGAAAGCGGCTCCAAAAAAGAAAAAGTAGTACGTACATTTTTATACAATACACCCTTCATCGAGAGGGTGTATTTTTTTGAAATATTCTTATACTAAAGAAAGTATGTCGCTCAAGCACTTCCTCTCAAGATGAAACACAACACTTTTTCTGCTAATTATTATGGCAGTTATGTTTTTTGTGGTGCTTCTGGGGCGGTTGCCCTATGCGAGTTTCAGAGGAGATGAGATATCACTTGACCCACTCAATATCAATATGCAACGACTGGAGTTCGCATGAGAAGAAGTCATAGTAGATCCAGTTTCCAATCCCCTTGGACTGGAAAAACTGGAACAAGAACTTCTCGTAAGCCGATTTTCACTCTATCAGTTTCTCCTTTATCATAAAAGATCCCATCAATATTTTCCCTATATAGAATCATATTTTTTTGAGAGTGGAATTCCCGATGATATCAAATATCTCGCTGTTACTGAAAGTGGTCTTCAGTATAATGCATTGAGTCATGCTGGTGCTCGGGGTATTTGGCAATTGATGCCCGACACAGCTCGCCAATACGGACTTCGAGTAGATAAGTATATTGATGAAAGACTCAATTTTGAACCCTCAACACGAGTGGCAGCGGCGTATTTATTAGCCCTTAAGAAAAAATTTGGCTCTTGGACACTGGCGGCGGCTGGGTACAATCGTGGACTTTCTGGGCTTCAGAGAGATATGGATGCACAGCCAGCGGCGAAGAATTATTATGACCTCATTCTGAACCCAGAAACAGGAAACTATGTTTACCGAGTTGTAGCGATTAAATATTTGATGGAAAATCGTTGGAAATTGTTTTCGGCTGAAACGCTTGGTGATTTTTTTCAAGTCCCTCTTACAAAGACTGAAACGCTTCAAGGACCTATTTCTGACCTTCGAGTTTGGTGTTTGGAACATGATATAGATTATCAGGAACTTCGTGAGCTCAATCCGTGGATTCTGAGTTATGTCCTCCCAGATGGACCATGGGAAGTGAAACTTTTGATCAAATAATATGTCTGATTTTCCCGAAGAATACCGTGATGGCTATGTCCTCTTTTTCTGACATCGCTGTCTTGTAGATAAGCGTGCACTCATACCGAGAATGGAAACCGAGGAACTCGTAAAATACTCTCTTGGAATTCTTGAGCAACATAGGGCAATAGACATCATTGTCGACATTGGCACGGGAAGTGGAGTTATCCCGCTTGCAATAGCCTACAAACGTCCTCATGAACTCCGAGTTATCGCCACCGATATGAGTCAGGATGCGCTTGATTTGGCACAAGAAAATCTCGCACTTCTCAAAAATTCTCTCCAAACGCCCCCAATTTTTCTTCAGTGAGATCTTTTGGTGCCAGTGACACAGTATTTGAAAAACAAGACCCCAGAGACCCTACTTATCACGGCAAATCTTCCCTATGTTCTCACACGAGAGGTGGTGTGAGACCTGATTTATGAGCCAAAAATGGCATTTATCGGAGGAGAGACAACAGGATTTGAATTGTATGAACGCTTTTTTGAGCAACTCCATGACTGGAAACAACGACCTAAAACCTGTCATATTGTGATAGAATTTTGACTCTGGCAACGAGATGTCGCAGAGACGGTGCTATCACGATATCCTTGGCAGTATACATTTTTTAGTGATTTGCGAGATATTGAGCGATTTTGTCATATTGTTATCACTTCATAATATTTTTATGCCACATTTTTTCTTAGCAATTCTTCACTCCCTTGGTGTCAGCCAAAAGAAACTTTCTCTTATTTCACCTGAGCAGGCTGAGAATTTTTATGAGACTGTCAACATTCATAAATTGCTTCAAATAGGCATAAACCAGGAAACAGCTACCAAGATAGTAGACAAAAAAATCACTCTCAATGTCGAACGTGTCGAACGTCTGATGCAAGAAAAAAACATCAGAATAGTGCACAAGGATAATGATGAATACCCCAGTCTCTTGAAAGAAATAAGCGATGCCCCCACGATTCTCTATGTCCGATGACAGCTTCCCTCACATGACGCACTTCTTTCGGTCGTTGGTTCCAGAAAACACTCAAATTATTCAGAATCTTGTCTCGAAAAAATACTTCCTGATATGATTCACCATGGCTATGTCATCGTGAGCTGATGAGCCTATGGTATTGATGCTGCGGCACATCAGATTGCTCTCAAAAATGGCGGGCAAACTCTCGTTGTATTTGGAGCAGGTGTCGATGTGACATATCCTATCGCACATACGCAACTCTTCGAAGAGGTGGTAGCATGAGGATGAGCTCTTCTCTCACAATTTCCTCTTGGAATGCTCTCGGAACCATTTAATTTCCCGATTCGCAATACGGTGGTTGCTGGTATGAGTCGAGGCACGCTGATTGCTGAGGCAGGAGAAGATTCAGGTACACTCATTACTGCACGACTTGCCCTTGAATACAATCGAGACGTGTTTGTGATACCAGCAGATATCACCCGAGAAGGGGCTCGTGGAAGCAATGCACTGATTCGAGACGGGCTTGGCAAACTGGTTCTCTCGGCAGAAGATATTCTTTCAGAATATCAGATAGTAGACAAGCAGTTGTCACTCCTGACGACTATGAGACCAGAATTTGCTGACCCAATACAAGAAAAGCTCTATGAAATACTTTGTCGAGATTCGTGCAATATTGATGCACTTGCTGACCAGACTGAATATGAATTAACGATAATTATGAACGCACTTGGATCGATGGAAATCGATGGAATTGTCGAGAATTCTGGCGGAATATATCGGATTATTTAATATACAGTTTCTGGTTTAATATTTTACCACTGTATCAAATCCCAGACTTTGGCTGCGACATTGCGGGGTTTTCCTGTGTGAGGATTATGGTGGAGATTGATAAAAGGTACAGTATTGGCTTCGAGAAAACCACAATGTTGTTCTTTCCAGGACTTCGTGATATCTGGAATCATAAAATCAAATCCGAGGATGGGGTCTCCAAATACTTTGGCTGCTTTTTCGAAGAGAATTTTGTTATCGGTATGGCAGATATCGTATTCTTCTGCTGAGTCGCCACCATAGCTGAGTCCGATTTTTTCTGAGAGATACACTGTTTCTCATTTCTTTGGTACATACTCAAAAATACTCTTGTCCCATCGATTGTGAGACACCATTTTCCATGGTTTTGTGAGCTCTTCTTTGCTGAGTTTGATTCTTCCATCACAGGAGAGTTGTCTCTTGAGGAACCAGGCCATTTTTTGGTCTTTTTCTACCTCACCCACCACGGTATCCCGAGTTTTATTTTTTTCACCTATCAGCTCATTGAGTGATTTTTTGCCATTTCCGATGACAAGTGGCTGTATTCCAGAGAGAACGCCTGCCAGCTTAAAATCTATGACGGTTCCTCGATAGACAGGGGCAATGAATTGCTCTTCGACGATCACCCAGAGGCAGAGCTGTTTAGCTATTCTATATGCATAGAGGAGATCATCATGGTTTCTGACATAGGTGACGACGTGTCGACCACGACTTCCGAGACGAGGTTTCACTATTACTGGCTTTTGTATTCTATCAAAGATTTTTACTGCTTCCGCATAGGAAGAAGCGTAGCCACCTTGTCAGACAGGAATATCATTTTTTTGGCATATTTTCTTAAACGCCGCCTTGTCATCTATGACGACATGCTGTCATTGATCCACCGTTTTTGGACGAGGAAGACCCGAGAAAGTCATAATCTTTTTTCTCCATGTTCCGGGAATTTTTTTGCGGACAACATAGGTATCGACGGCCCTGTCAAATACCCGGACTTCTCTCATTTCTAATCCCCTTTTTTCTGCCTCTTCCCAGAGAACTTTTGCTCGGGAGAGTGTTGTTTTCCCCGGTTCTTTGCCAAAATGAACGAGCCCGATAAGACGCAAAAGGCCAATAAGGAATAATGAGACATCATCTTCCCAGCGAGCCATAAAACGTGAGAGAGGGTTGCTGAGAATGCCTACTTGAATCCTCTCGAAGAGAATATTGAGACTGTCAAAATACCAGTTAAGATAATGAGGAATAGGGTTGTGGCCACAATAGGGACACGTGGGCTTTTTTGTCATATGGCGGTAGTCTATCACAAGTCCTCTTTTTTCACAATAACTTCTGTCTAAAAATGAGATGACAAAAGAGATATTTAGAGTTTTTATAACTTATTCAAATTTTGCTTCTTTTTTTTACCCGAGAGAAAGAAGATAAAACTAAAAACATGAACGAACAAGAATGCTATTAACCCAAAAAATCATATTATCTGCGTGCTGAGCCTACAATCGTAAGACCACTGATCTATCATACATATTACCCCAAGCAGGAATAATGCGATAAATATTAAAACTACAGAAACAATATTTATACTCACAGAAGTTAGTTGTAAGCTTGTATATTCTGACTTATATCTCAAGACTAAATAAATATGTACTGCTAGTAGTAGGATTGTCACTATATAGACGAGAAATAGAATGAATTCAGGAGATGAGAAAGGATTCAGTACATAAAAGTGCCCCTTTAAAACATATCAATTTATAAAAAATCAGAAACTCAGTAAACAGATGATCAATAAAGTTGATAATGACAGAAGATTATTAATTGATGCTTTCATAATCATAAAATATATCAGAATGTATATTATTAGAGTATATTAGGAAGCCACGAGAATCAAGACAAAAAAAGAGACACCCCGAGGAGTGTCTCTTTTGAATTGAAGTGTGCTGAATTATTCAGCAATTTTTCCTTCTTCAGCAGGAGTCTCAGTAGCAGGAGCTGTTCCTTCTTCAGCAGGAGTACAAGATTCATCAGTACAAGGAGTACCGTCAGCGCATGTACCATCAGTACAAGTTTTTTCTGTAGCAGGAACTACTGCTTCATCAACTGGAGTTGTTGTTTCATCAGACATAATAAAAAGGATAGGAAATAGAACCGAGAGTATAGCAGGTTCTCGTGTATTCCAAGAGTTTATGTTTGACATGTATCATTTATGATTTATTAAGAGTGCATTATTATCTTCTCAATAAGAGGAGCAATAGAGAGAACTGACATATTTGTAACTTCTTTTGCTCGTCCAGTATTGATGGGGATAGAGTCAGTCACAATCAGCTCATCAAGATATGGGGCAATTTTTTCATGTGATTTATCAGGGAAAACTCCGTGTGGCGCAAAGGCTCTGACACTTTTTGCTCACTTACTTCGTAGCATCTCTGCAGCTTCTCGGAGTGTTCAGCCAGTTTGTATGAGGTCATCAATTAGGAGGATATCCTTGTCTGTCGGATCTCATTCCTTGATGGTGATAATTCTCTTCACTCAGTCACGCACTTTAGCACAGATAATCCTAGCATTCTCTGGGAAGGCCTCATGGAACCTCTTTGCAGCGCCATCATCCGGGAATGCTATCACTGTTTCTTTTGGTACTTCCAGAAGTGAGAGGGTTGTATGAAGCTCGGCATTGACCTTGAATGGATCAAAGAGAAATCGTTCCACCAGAGCATGAATATCAAAGGTGTGGAGTGAAGTTTTTTCTTTTCTGCCTGGAGGAATATGAGAGAGGAGGTCAGCGAAATATCTGGCTGTTGCGACTTCTCATTTCTTGGAAATTCGCTCCATGGTTCCTACTGGAAAATAGGGGACGATGACCCTCACTTTGTCAGCATAATAATCTATCAGTGATCGAATCATTGCATAGTTTGGAAAGAAATCTTCAGGACGAGAGAAGTCAGCAATATAGGTGACTTCTTGATGTTCGACATCTCACTTTACATTGTCTATCATGATGTTGGGCCATCCATCGGAAAAGCTCTTCATATCAGCATTTCATCGCTGTATATCGGACGGATTTCTGTCAACTAATGTGTCTATCATGTTAGAAAAATGAGGGTGACTAAAGACGGTTTTCATAGAGATATAATTAAGAATAATGGAGGACACTTTCATTTCTGTACGCATTGAGTTTTTGTCTCATTGGATGATTTTTTAGCTCAGGATTTTCTAGACCTATGAGAGCTAAAACTCACTCAACTCTTCAGCCTATTTTCTCAATCAGGCTAGTGGCTGCGAGGAGTGTGCCCCCCGTTGCGAGGAGATCGTCGACAATGACGACATTTTGTCTACTCTGGATAGCTCATTCCTGTATCTCTATGCTGTTTTCTCCATATTCGAGTGAATAGTCTGTTGAGATGGTTTTGCCAGGAAGTTTTCATTTCTTGCGGATCATAACAAATGGTTTACCCAGTATTTGTGCTACTGGTATTCCAAAGAGAAATCCCCTTGCATCGAGCCCTGCAATGACATCCGCATTTTTGGCTCTTTTCGCGAGTTCAAAACAGGCAAACTGCATCGCTTTTGGACAGGTGAGGAGTGGAGAAATGTCTTGGAAGAGAATGCCTGGTTTCGGGAAGTCCTGATGCGCCTGAATGTAGCTGTAGAGATTAATATCTGGTATATATTTATCCACTCGAGAGCGAAATTTTTCTGTGCAATTCTCGACGACATTTTCTAGACTTCCTGTTTGAGTGAGAGGAAGGAGGATATTTACGAGTGTCTGAGAAAGTTCTTGCAATACTTCTTTTCTTGCAGTATCACGAGAGTATTTTCATCGCACAGCCGCGACTTCTCTGTGCCATTCTGCGAGAACCAAAGGTAATTCATTACTGATGCCTTCTGTACTTTTGCTGACAAAAGTACCAAAATCATTCAGGGGACAAAAACTCGCTATAGACTGGATTCAGCTTTTTTCTTGTTTTCATCCCGCTCAAACAGTTTGTCCCCTAAAAACCTGTTTCTGGTTGTCTTCAATTTGGAAATCGTTGTCGAGATGACCTAGTACAGAAAGTATATTGATCAGTAAGTCAGCAGATTCTTTTTCTATTTCTGATTTGTTGTTTTCTTTCATTGCTGTGAGGAGTTCACCCATTTCTTGGGTGGTCTTGGAGAGGACATCGTCGAAGCTGACATGAGCATCGATTTCGAGGTCGTGATAGGGTTTGAGGAGCTGGTTCATAAAATAAAAATAAGAGAATAAAGAGGGAGGTTATGGAACGCGAAATTTGATAGTCGTTGATCATTCATAACTTTCGTTGTATCATGGAAAGTCACTAGAAATCTGTATATTCTTGAACCCAAGAACTCAGAGATATTGTCGAATATTGGTGTCTGGGTCAGTACAGTCTCTCGCTTTCAAAGTGACATTAACTTGATTGTCATCTGAACCAGCAGCCACGAGTATGTGACGGTCGAGAATATCAATCACTTTTTGAGCGATAAGTCCTTGAGCGATTTTGCATCGTTCTTCGGGGGAGAGAACTTGTTCTCTGGCTTTTTCGGGAGTGAGCATAGAAAGAAGGTTAGAAATAAAGCGAGGACACTTTACTCCTTTCAAGAGGCTTTTTATTATTTTGTATTGTATATGTACTACTATTATTTTCTTTGCATTTATTTTGTTATCAATACAATAAAAAGTACGATAATTATTTTTGTAAGTATTTGTTACATTATGAAAAAATATACTTCATTTCTCTCCAAAATCGGCATACCAGAGAAGGCTGTTGAGATATATCTGGATTTACTCGATAATGGGCGGTCTTCGCCCTCCGAGATTGTTACGAGAACAGGACTCCACCGTCCAGAGGTGTATCGATTTTTGCCCTCATTATTGGATATGGGGCTGATTACGAAGACAAAAACAGGCAAGCGACAATTTTATACTGCCTCATCACCACAGGTACTTCAGGAATTATTTCAAAACTTCCAAGATAATGCCTCGCATATTATCCAAGATCTCTCAGAAAAATATGTCACAGCACATCAAAAACCCCACGTCGAATATCGTGAGGGAAGAAAGGGGGTAACAGCAGTTTTTGCTGATATTGTCGACACACTCAAGCCGGATGAGACATTTTATCGCGTAACTTCTGAGACAGATGTCGAAAAGGTAAATACGTATTTACCGTCAGATTATCGAGCAAAACGAGACAAGAAAAATCTCCAACGATATGTCATCATGTCGGCGAATGCGGCAGGCATCAAACAAAACCGCCTTGATCGAGATCTGGTGATTGTACCTGCATCAATCGACGATTTCCGTGACAATGTATTGATGACTATTTATGGAAACAAAGTTGCCTATATTGATTTTAATACCGAGACCTCCGTCATTATCGACAGTCCATTGATTGCAGAGTTTCAGACAAAACTCTTTCGTCTCGCTTACAATTCGCTCAAGAAATAATATTATAAAACTCTCTCAAATGTGTAATCAATGAGCCGGTAATCCTCGTAAATAAACTTCCCTGAGAAAAGTCATTCTTGGTCCAAACATTTCAAAAATACCTTGTCTCATTCCCAGAGATTCAGACTAAGGAGTTTGTCATTGTCTATCCATTCGAGTACTCATTCAGGGGATTCAATCATTTCTCACTCAAATTCATCAATCACAAAAACCCAGACATACCATGTCTCAATCGTGTCGAAGGCAGGAAATGTCAGAAAGACTTTCAGTTTAGGATTTTTCACTTTCAATCCAGACTCTTCCTCTATCTCACGAATAGCACACTCCTCAGGCGTCTCTCATTCCTCAAATTTACCCCCGAGACCGTTCCATTTTCCCTCATGCATATCATTCTCCTTTTTGATACGATGCAGCATCAGGGTGCGACCATTTTGACGGATGTAGCAGAGGGTGGCGAGTTTCATTAAAATATCCAATTATAAAAATACCCAAGTAGTATAATGCACATTCAAACAAGTCCAAAAAATGTGAGAAGGAGCGGGAGTTTCATCACTTTTTTGAGAATCAAGAATTCAGGAAGTGATAGTCCGACTACTGCCATCATAAAGGCGAGACCTGTTCCGAGGGGCACTCACTTTGCAATGAGGGCCTGTATGATGGGGATAATGCTCGTCGCATTGGCGTACATAGGTATTCAGAGTACGACCGCTATTGGTACGGCAAAAGGAGTATTTTCTGAGATATATTGTGCAAAAAATCACTCTGGCACGAATCCATGAATTCCTGCGCCAACAGCTACTCCGAGGAGGACATAGGGAAGTATTTTTTGTGTGATCTGGAGTCATTCGTGTGACGATTCTCGCCAAACTTGTTTCCATGTTTTCTTGGCCGATACCATTCCAGTATTGTGGACTGGGGTCTTCCAGATGAAGTCAGCCACATATTTTTCGAGGTTCAATTTTCATAAAATAAACCCTCCCACCATTCACAGAACTATTCCAGAAATAGCATATATCAGGGTTATCTTCACTCAAAAAATCCCTAAGAGCATCGCTAGAGCGACTTCATTGACGAGTGGTGAAGTAATTAAAAAAGAAAAAGTAATCCCGAGCGGGATACCTCATTTCAAAAAACCGATAAAGAGCGGAATAGACGAGCAACTACAAAAAGGTGTAATCGCTCCAAAGAGAGAGGCTAGGAAATATTCAAGTCCGTAGAGTTTCTTTTTGCTGAGGAAATCTCGTATCTTCTCCACAGGGAAAATCACATTCACAAAGCTCATCACCTGTGTGATGATAAGCAATAGAATAACTATCTTAATCGTGTCGTAGACAAAGAAATTCACCGCTCAGGCACTATGAGTCTCGGGTGAGAGACTGAGCACCGTGTAGGTCAAAAAATCGGCAAATAACTGTATCGGGTAAAATATGTCCATAAGTTATTCTATTATAGTCAAAACATCTAAAAGCATATGTATCGTCATTCCCGCGAAGGCGGGAATCTACCCCACTTCCCGTCGGGATGGATCCCCGGGTCTCCACTGCGTTACGCCCGAGGATGACGGGGGGGGTGATGTGGTTATTCTTTTTGACAGCAACAACACCCGCAGCATCCTCCTGTTTTTGTGTCTGTTTTTCCTTTCAAGAATCCGAGAATTTCTGAGACTTCATTGAGTTTTCCGTTACTCACAACTGTTTCATCGATCACCAAAGCAGGCGTCCCCATCACTCCATACGCCATAATATCGGCAATATCGGTGACTTTTTCTACTGTCGCCTCGACTCATGATTGCTCGAGAGCGGTTTTGACATTGGATTCAAATTGCTGGCACTTCGCGCAGCCAGTTCAGAGGATTTTGATAAGCATAAGGAGAAGGAAATGTTTTAAGTGAATATTTACAGCTACTATTTCTTATATTTATTGAGAATAGATTCAAATTGGATTTGTAGAAATCATAGATTTTAAAATCCAAACATAAAAATATATCCACCAATAAACAAGCTAAGACAATTCATTATCAGACTCAAAATATATGATCTTTTTAATGTTATAATTTGCTTGTTAAAATAATGAATAATCTGTGCCTCAGATACTACTGCAAAGATTTCAGAAATGACAAACATGAGAAATACTAGAGGAGCTATTTTAATTGATGGGAATAGGAACCATACGAAAGGCAAAGAAATTATATTTGCTATTAAAACATAAAGAAGGGGTTTTTTGGAGATCTTGAGTGTTGATACATAAATCAGCATAGTCAACAGCTCAATAATTAAGGTAATTATTAATGCTTTTATGAAAGAAGGGAACCTACCTCTCGAATTTATAGGCGTTATTTCGTCTATAATTAATTGAGAATCTGTCACTTTGACATCGAACTCTGCATTAAATGAATCATTATAAAATATTTGGCTTTCCCGAGTCTTATCAGAAAAAATCAGAACTAATTTTTGGTAAGGAGCGTACCCGTATGACTGAGATTCACAATAATCGTCACGACAAGAAAAATATTGCGCTCAATATCCATTAAATTGTTTAATGTTTTTACAATTTTTATCTTCACATTGATACTGTGTTCCTGAAATTAAGGTAGTTTTATTTTGTAAATCAAACTGGAGATTAAATTTCATTGTAGGCTTTGGGCCTATATCGGCAGAGACAAATAGTGGTGAAATTAAAAGACCTATAATCACAAAGAAAGAAAAAACGGTTTTATTTTTCATAATAAGATTGTATTAAATTTGTAATGAGTTCAAATTGACTTCAGTATTTGAAAGTGGGATTCAACTAGGTATAATATAAGAATTAATTAATTTTACCACCTTCTTGGAGCTATTTTATGCGTTGGTTTTGGTCATCATTGTCATAAATCCCCCTTCGCTTCGCTCTTCCCCCTTCACAAAGGGGGCTTGGCTCGAGGTGGACGAGGTGGGGCTTTTGTGACGGTGTGATTTTTGAGTGGATAGGGGTGATTGTCGATAACGGGGATTTGTTTTCCGATCAGTTTCTGGATATCGCGGAGGTATTCTTTTTCCTCTGCATCACAGAAAGCGAGAGCGATACCGCTGGCTCCTGCTCTGCCTGTTCGACCGATACGGTGGACATAGGATTCTGGGACATTTGGCAGCTCAAAATTGACAACATGGGTCAGTTCATCGATGTCGATTCCTCTCGCTGCAATGTCAGTCGCCACGAGGACACGAGTGGTCTTCGCTTTGAAGTTTTTGAGGGCTGTCTGTCTCGCATTTTGTGTCTTATTTCCATGGATAGCTTGAGCATTGACTCCGACTTTCATCAGTTCTTTGACGACCTTGTCAGCACCGTGTTTTGTCCGGGTGAAGACGAGGATTCGCTCAATGTTTTTATCCTTCAAAACCTCTAGGAGAAGATGTTTCTTGTTCTCTTTGTCGACAAAGTAGACAGCCTGGTTGACAGTATCAGCCGTTCTTGAGGGAGGCGTTACTTCGACTCTCGCTGGATTCGTGAGAATTGTCTTCGACAGTTCGACAATAGCAGGAGGCATGGTCGCTGAGAAAAAGAGAGATTGTCGTTTTGCGGGAATTTTTGCAATCACTTTTTTGACATCATGGACAAATCCCATATCGAGCATTCTATCGGCTTCATCGAGGACGAAAAATTGAATATGTCGAAGATCGACATAGTCTTGGTTCATCAAATCAAGGAGTCTTCACGGCGTTGCTATCAAGACATCGATACCCTGTTGGAGTGTCTGGACTTGGCTATGCTGATTGACTCCACCAAAGATAACCGTGTATTTGAGCTTGGTATTTCGTCCGTAATTGCCAAAACTCTCGGCAATCTGGATGGCGAGCTCTCGTGTTGGTGTCAAAATCAGACTTCGAATCACCCTTCTTCCTGGTGCGAGATTTTTGTCTTCACTCAACAGTTGAATAATAGGAATAGCAAAAGCAGCTGTCTTGCCAGTTCCAGTTTGCGCGACTCCGAGGAGGTCTCGGTGTTCGAGGACCAGTGGAATAGCTTTGGCTTGAATAGGTGTTGGCGTCGTGTATCACTCGGTTTCGAGGGC
>CAZFTF010000012.1:0-18406 GCA_964521495.1 uncultured Candidatus Peribacteria bacterium
CTTCACGAGCAATAGCTTCTGCGATGTAGGCAACTTCTTGAGAATGTTTGAGAATGTTTTGACCAAAGCTGGTTCGGAAACGGAGTTTACCGATGAGGCCAACGACTTCGTCTGGGAATCCACTGATACCCATTTCGGAACATACTTGTTCTCCGAGCTTGAGAAGAAGCTTTTCAGCGTCTCGTTGATTGTTTTGGACAATTTCCTCGATTCGTGCTGGCTGAATTCTCTTATCTCCGAGGAGATCTTCGAGAGACTTCTTCGCGACATAGCGACGAAAGAGATCAAAACTGGAGATAAATATCGTATTGGGCGTATCATCGATAATGATAGAAACACCAGTTTCTTTTTCAAAGGTTGTAATATTGCGTCCTTCTTTCCCAATAATGCGTCCTTTCAGGTCATCGCTTTCGAGCTCAATAGTTGTCTGAGTAGTCTCGGCAGTCACCGCACTCGCGTATTGCTGCATACTATTGACAAGAATCTCTCGACACACTTCTTCTTCTCGAGTCTTGAGTTCGGATTTTTTCTTTTCGATGTGCTTTACGAAATCTCCTTCGTATTGTTCCTCTACTTGAGCAAAGAGTCTTGATTGTGCCTCTTCGACAGAGAGCCCAGCAATTTCAGAAAGTTTTTTACCAATTTCCTTTTTCTTTTCTCCGAGAAGCTCATCCTCTCGAGCGAGAGATTCTTTTGCAACATTGAGGTCTTCTGTCTTTTTTACAAGCTCTTCCAGCTTCTGATCGAGTTTTGTCTCTTTTTGCTCGAGGCGTTTTTCGAGATCAATAGCTTTTTTTTCTATCTCTGCGGCTCTATCCCTCTCTTCTTTCGCTTGTTTTCGAGCCTCTTCGAGAATTTTATCACTCTCGTGTTCGGCTTTTTTTCGGAGATCTTTTGCAGCTTTTTCTGCTTCTGAGACAATATCCTGAGCATGACCAGCACCACGTTTATTTTGGACAGTTTGGTACGCAAAAAATCCTCCTCCACCAACAAGAAGACCTATAATAAGGCCAAGTATAATCTCCATAATCTAAGAATAAAAAAGTAAAATGATCGATACAACAAACTACTCAGAGCAAAATATTCATCTTCAAGAATACGAGAGACTTTTGGTAAAAAAATGTAGAATAAAACAATACATCATCTCACTATGTGCCAAAATCCCTCTCAATTATATCTGGTATTTCTCTCTGTTTTCGTTGTATAGGTGCATATTCCCACTTTTCTTGTAGGTCATACGCTCTCGATCGAATTCATAGTATCAAAAATGAGGAAATATGCAAGAATGGGATTTGTATTTTATGAAATCGAGGCTATACTTCCTCTTATGTTTTCTTCTCGGAAAAAATTCTCCGGTTTTACCCTTATAGAAATGATGGTTGTGATGGTGATTATTGCTCTTCTGGCGAGCATGGGTGTTATGGGGTACAGATGATATCTGAAAGAATTACGAGATGCTCAACGTATGGCAGACATTGCTGCTCTCGAAAATATTATTCTTGATTACCGAAGAAGTACGGGTAAGTATCCGACAACAAAAGAAACATTTGATAGTGTCGTCAAAAATGCCAACCAAGATCAACTTATTCAGGATCCACTCTATGGAAAAGTCGCTTGTATCACTTCAGATACCGATACCTCTCCCACGTATTGTGAATATGTTCTCTACGTATGTGATAACGGTGATGGATACTTGTTAAATGAGAAATTTGAAACCCTATCATATGCAAAAAAATATACGACAGTATCTGGATGAGAAACAGCCACTTGATACAATATCTGAAGATGCAGCTTGATAGATACTCCTCCACCGCCACCTGCACCTCCTCCGCCACCTGCACCTCCTCCAAAAACCCCTGATGGATGACTCTGTGACAATAAGGACCAATGCCTCGATAATAGTGTCTGTGTAGGCCCTCCACCGAAACACTGCCGAGCAAAAAATAATCAAATAAAAAATGCATACTGTGAAGCTAATTATGACTGCATAAGTGGAGACTGTAATACGAATTCGTTTAAATGTAAATAGTGGAACTTGATTTTCTCTATTTTATTGTAATATAAGCAAAAGTGCTGTGTTTTAGTTGTCCGGATCAACAACCTGTTCGCCGTGGCGAATTCCTGCTTTTTTATTTTTTCTTTCTTATTTCTTCTTTAGCATCGTATGACCACCTCCACCCCACGCCACGTCTGATATGTTACCCTTCTTGGGCGACCAAGCTCTGGTAAGTCCAGTTTTGTCAATGCAGCTATTGGTGATAAAATTAGTATTGTTTCTGCTATTCCTCAAACCACTCGGCGCCTTATTCGTGGTATTTACACTGACAAGAATTGCCAGATAATTTTCCAGGATGTTCCAGGACTTCATTCGAGTTCACACAACTGGAATCAATCAATTAACTGGGTGACCAAGGCTGCTCTCGGTGATACTGATGTAATTCTTCGGGTAATCGATGGTGCGAGACCACGAGGCCTTGAGGAAGAAATGATCGATAAGCTCGTTGCGGAAGCAAAAGTTCCCGTCGTAACTATTGTCAGCAAAGTAGACACAATGAATGATTTTGAGAAACACCTCTATCCGAAAAACACTATTTTTGTCTCAAATATTACCAAAGAAGGCATCAAGGAAGTCATCGCATCACTTGCTCTCCTTCTCCCAGAATGACCGCTCCTCTACCCAGAAGATGATGTCACTGATCAAGATGTCTATACACGGGCGAGTGAGATTATTCGTGAAAAGATTTTTCTCTCGACCTATGAAGAAGTACCTCACTGCACCTATGTCGATGTCGATATGATGGAGGACAAGGGGAAACTCGTAAAAATCCTTGCCTACATCTATTGTATGACTGATTCTCAGAAGAAAATTCTCGTCGGAAGTCATGGAGCTATGGTGAAAGAAATTGGTTCATTGGCTCGCAAAGATCTCCAAGATCTCTTTGAAAAAAAAGTCTATCTAGAACTTCATGTGAAAGTCAGTGAGGGGTGGCAAACCAGAGACACAATCACTCGGAAAATACTCGGAAAATAAAACTCTAGCCGTTATGAAGCAAGTTATCTTTTTTGTAACACATATTTTTGATGCACGTGTGGAAAAAAGACTTAAAAAGATTATTTCTGACACAGAGGGTCTTTGTGATGTCTACATTGCAACAAACAAGCCTCATGTTATTCCGGATAAGTATAGTAAGATAGTGCTTACTTGGTCAATAAAAGAAATGCATGAAAGAAATCCTCAACTTATTAGTAATGGGTATTTATGAAACTGTCACATGACGGCTCTATTATTATCAGAAAAAGTACCTTGATATAATTTTTTCTGGTTTATAGAATATGATGTTGTTTACACGGGAAATTGGAGAGATATTATTGAGAAGTGTATGGTGGATGATGCGGATCTGATTTGCACTCACCTACATAGATACTTAGAAAAAGAGTACGCATCATGGTTCTGGTGGAAATTTTTTAATACAGGAGATGATTCCTTGGATGATGAACAGAAAATTTTTGGTTTTTTCCCGGTGTATCGGATTTCTCATGCATGAATTTATGCTATTCAAGAAAGTATACATCGATGATGGCGATGACATTTTGAGTCAATTATCCCAACTGCTATTAATTTTAAAAAAGGCATCATCCATGAACTTGGCTGAACAACTTCTTTTACGCCTAAAATGAGAAAATGATTTTTCTATTCAACTGGAAATAGGAGTCTATATTCTTCCGAGTTCCGGCATCGGCCATGCCATATTTTTTGTTTTAAAAAAAATACCCTCTACCACCCTGTTAAATCATGATTTCTATCAAATATGTATGGTGAATTCTGGTGAAACTGAAAATGATGACATTACGAACTATTAGATGGAAGAGAAATATCTAAAATAAAACATATATATTTCCTGATAAAAACTATTATAAAAATACCTTTTTGATTTATCAAAAAAATACACACAATGACTATTGTTTTTCTTTATAAAAAATAATTTTATAAATTATTTTTTTATACTAGTCAATATTTAAAAAATAAAAAAACGTATTATAAAGAGCAAAAATCTTGTGGACAGAAGGGTTTTTGTTATAGTGATGCGGATTATATTTTAATTCCATTTATATGCGCGGCGATCGGTACTCTCCTTCTCAATCTACTCCTCCTTGGACTACGGCCCTTATTGGAGTTATTGCTCTTCTCTTCATTATCCTAATCTGGCGTTTTGTCAGTGGAGGAAGTGCACCGGATTTGGCAACAGCTCCCGTCAGTCTCCGTATGACTGATGAAACAAGCTCGGCCCTCCTTATCAATGATAGCAAGAAGGAAAAAACTATTCAGGCAAATACTCCTCTCGCTGATTTGGACCTTGTAGAAATCAAAGGCGGGACAGCAAAAATAGCCTTTTTGAATAATGACAAGAACTCTCTCAATCTCAATACGGGTACAAAGATTCGTTATCTCGGACAATGAACAGACAATAAAACCCAGTTCCGTCTTGAAAACAAAGACCTTTGGGCGCAAGCTGATACTGGTGACTTTTCTGTAGATCTCCTCGGTGTGGTCGTTTTACCCTCATCTGGTAGTGTGCTCAACATCGCAAAAAATGATCTCTTCACAACTATTACTGTCCTCCAAGGGACCATCACAGTAAACATAGAAGAAAAAACACTTGAAGTGGCTTCTGGGCAACAACTTAACTATTCAACACTTCGAACCGTCACATTTGATGATCTCTCTTCTCGTATCACTCCTATCAATCCAGAGAGTCTCACGAGTCCATGGATGTCACTCAATGGCGCAAGCTCATACACTACGACACTTCCTGCAGCAACACCGACTGCTACAGCAACACCTGGCGCAGCCAGCAATGGTGGATATATTGCCTTTGAATCGCCAATTGATGAGTCAAAAGTTGAAACAAAATCCATCACAGTATCAGGCAAAATCCTCAACCCAGCTGTGGCTCGAGTGGTTATCAGTAGTTTACCAGCTGTCGTAGACCCTGTAAAACAAACATTTACGCTGAAAAATCTCCCTCTCACAAATTATGAGAACAATCTCGTCTATCGTACTTATGATGCGACTGGGGCTCTTCTTGGAAAAGGATTTGTCACCGTGTATACCACCACTATTTCTGCAGCCGCTGCAACAACTCCTGTGAGCAACACTGCCACGACTACAGCACCAACTAATGGCCGTGCTCAAGTGAGCACTTACAAGCCCGATAAACGCTTTCGAGTGACTGCTCCGGCAGCTGATTATTATGAAACCACTGAGAAGAAAGTACGTATCGAAGGAAGTGTCTCAGCTGGCAATGTCGCCTCTGTGACTATCAATGATTTCAAGCTGGCTTCATTTACTGGATCTTCTTGGTATTATTTTGCCAATCAAGAATTTGGCAATATGCAAGAAGGTACCAACACCTACACCATTCGTTACTTTGATGCGAGCGGAGCAGAGATCTATAAACAACTCTTTGTGATAAAAAAGAATCCAACAATTCAGCAGTAATTTCTCACTTTTCTTCGCATGTCTCTCAAGGATACATCGGGTACATCGCTCGTAGAAGTTATGGTTATGATGGTTATTCTCGGAATATCCATTGTGGGTATCTATACGATGGTAGATAGTGGACAAAAATTGGCTACTCTCTCAGATACGAGGCTCAATGCTGTCAATATCGCACGAGAAGGGCTCGAGTCTGTCACCACACTCCGGGATACTTTTGCACTTAATAACTATCAATCAGGAACATGCACAGATGCATTATCAGTAACAGTAAATGCATTTTTTAGTATTGATGCTCATGCACTCTCTGATCACCCTAGCTTCAACTGTCCAGTCATGTGAACCGCCGCCCCATTATACAATAATAAACCTTATATCTTAAAAGATGATAAAGCTCTTGCAGATAATTTTGCAGCTCTGCCGGGTAGTTTTAATGTTTGCATTAATGAGTTTGGCTGGTATTCACAGGAATACTCTGTCAAAAATGCAGTATTACCAGCAACCCCCATTTCTTGCTCTACTACAAATATTCTCTGCGGCGCAAATACCACTCAGAGCTGCAAAACAAAATTTAAGCGAAAAATAACTTTTCGAAGTGATGAGAGTAGTAATTGTGGTGATATCAAAAATTCACAATACTGTGTAGAGGTTTTCTCGACAGTCTGGTGGTGAACAGACCCAGATGATACAGATACTTCGCTTACACTGCAACAGATTATTACTCCTCTTGATTAATTTTATGAAACAATTCTGACATTTCCTCTATCTCCCCCAGATTATTTACGGTGGTATCGATGGGCTCGTCACTACTTTTGCGGTCGTCGCAGGAGCGACTGGAGGAGGGCTTCCCACCAATACAGTTATCATTCTCGGGATCGCCAATGTCCTTGCGGATGGCGTCTCTATGTCCATCGGTGCCTATCTCTCCACCAGAGAAGACCCTGATAAAAAAATATGCCCCCTCTGTGTCGGCACTGCAACATTTATCGCTTTTCTCCTCTTTGGATTCTTGCCACTCCTTCCCTATATTTTTTCTTTTGGAAGTTTTGCTCTTTCGGGAGCAATCACCGCTGTGGCCTTTGTGGGAATCGGCTATCTCAAAGGGCTAATGAATCAAAAATCTCTCCTGCTCGCAATAGTACAAACTGTCCTTCTCGGAGGTGTGGCAGCAAGTGTTGCCTATTATGCGGGAGTATTTCTTGGTTCGCTCTAGTGTCAATGAGATAGAGTAGAAGCAGAAGCTAGAGAAATGAATTGTTGGTTCGGACAACCCATCAACTTAGTAAACTTAGAAACCTAAACAATGTCCCCCTCAAAGCTTCATATTTCCTCTCTGGTGCTCTTTGGATGCCTCTCGTGGATAGCTGGGATTATAGTATGATCTCTCTGGGACATGAACGGGGTCTGGATAGTCCTCCTCATATTTCTCGTAACGCTCTTGTGGAAATTCCCATCAAAATGGATACCAATCTTGTGTCTTTTATGTCTCTTGGGAGGATGGAGCTGGAGCTCATGGTCTCTCCATAAAATACAACAAGAAAAAAATATACTCTGAGAATCAGTAGGATGGAGTGGATTTTCTCACCAGGTACGATGAACTGCCATTTCTCTCCTCTGAGTCAATGAATACAATCGACGATACGAGGTACAGCTCTCTCACATTGATGACCAAGAAAATTCTTCTACTGTTGCTCTCATTGTCCCACCCAATATTACCCTGACTCCTGGCGACACTGTGACCGCTTTTGGGAAATTTCGTTTCCCGGAAGATACGCCGGAATATGCTGGTGAAAAAACGCTCTGGTATCGAGGTATGGTGGCAGAGTTTCAGGCATTTCAAAACTCAAAACAACCACCAGCAACCTACAGTCGAACTGTCCGCGTCCAACAATGGCTCGATGCACATCTCAGAGACCTCTTCCCGCCCTCATGATACACTGTACTCTCTGGCATTCTTCTCGGCCAAAGAACTGCTATGGATCCCCTGCTCAAAGAACACCTGAAGGCATCAGGATTGATGCATCTTATGGTTGTCAGTGGTGGAAACATTATGATGTTGATTGTGTTTCTTTCACTCTTTATCCGGAGCATGCCTGTGTATATCAGAATTGGGGTTATTGGAATCACTGTCTGTGGTTTTTCCTTCATCGTAGGGGGCGATATGCCCGTTTGGCGTGCTGCTCTGATGGGAACGATAGGCTACACTGCTGGCCTCTGGTGATATCGCTTTTCAGGTCTCATACTCCCACTTCTTGTCGCTGCTTTTATTGCTGTCTGGAATCCACTTTCCCTCATCTATGATATTGGTTTACAACTCTCATTTCTCTCAGTGATCTGTATTATCGTCTGGTGAAAAAAGCTCGCTCATGCTCTCCGATTTCTCTGAAGTTTTTTCGCAGAAGCTGGCGCCCTTACGATTGCAGCCACTCTTTGAACTCTCCCTATTACCCTGTTTTATTTTGGCACCTTTTCGCTCGTTGGGCCTCTCGCAAATATGCTGGCAGCGCCTGTCATACCACTCTTGATGTACAGTGGAATTTTGACACTTTTTGTGAGTACTTTCTCCGAAAAACTCGCTATCTGGATAGGCTATATTCCGTGGATTGGGATGAATTATCTCTCCCAACTCATCACATTTTTCTGAAGCCAAAAATGGTCACTCATCACTCTCGATATCACAGCATATAAATGACTCTTTATTGTTCTTAGTCTGGGGATTTTGTGTCTCTTTATTACGAAATCGCAACTCAACCATCACAAAAAATAACTCTCTTTAAAACATTTCTATTTCACTGATATCACGAGCATTCCCTGGTGCGGTAATTGGCCGCGCCTGAGAAGATACATTAAGAGTAAATGTGATAGCCCCATTGATAGTATCTGTATCTACTATTACGTTCTTCAGAGAGGTCGTCACAGCGATAGCGGAGAAAGTCTTCTTTGTATCGAGGGAGAAGTCTGTTTTTATAGTAACTCCCTTGAGTGCTTGTTTTGCTTCTTCTTTATCAGATTCTAGAACAATCTCTCATTGTGCAGCAGCGATATCAGATACTATATCTACTAGGGCATTATTATCTATCACGCCACTGTATTGAGATACACCTCGCTTTTGTCATACATAGAGAAGCTTTGGGATAACATTCTTCTCGAGAAGTGTCTTTTTCAATTTTTCTGCATCAGAAGAATTTATCTGTGGAGATGTCTGAATATCCTGCATTGAAGCCTCGTCGAGTGGAACCTTCCACCACATATTAAGATAGGGCGTGATAAAGTCTTTTAGTTGATCGTCATCGGGCGTGATTTCCAACTTTTTGAGGAGAAAATAACCTACTGAATCCAACACTCGCATTTCGCCAGCAGTGTCAAAGGCTATATCTTTATCCTTGGCAAATACATCTATCTGAACACGCATTTTTGGATTTTTCTTATCATGTATATCGACATCTGCTGTGAGAGAACCCTTGAATGAGAGATCGCCTTCTTCAGAAGATGATATATTTCAGGACGCTTCGAGAGTCGCAGATCATTTTTCTCATTGATTTGTTTGCGTAAAAAGAGATTGGACGATTTCTTTTCTCTCGAGGCTCGTTGCGAGGATGTCTCCTGACGCTGTTTTTTCTCGAAGACCAGATTCAACGGCTGCAAATATTGCCTTTTCTTTTTCTGTAAACTTCGTTTTATTTTGAGTGTTTTTGAGTGCCCTGATGATCACCTCTTGTGTGCGAATTGGTTTTGTTTGAACCTTTTCGATAACTGCATCGACCGCTTTTTGGTCTTCTGCCTTGAGAGTATATTCTGCAAATACTGGGAACAACATCACTGACATCAGTCCGGCAACCAAAAGAGTCTTTTTCATAAAAGAAAAATAAGGAAATAAAACTACTTACGCTCCACGGTCATATAAAATTCCAGATGGTCATCCACTTCAACACGGACATCTCATTTATATTGAATACCGCATTCATTGCCTTCTTCGACTTGTGAAACTTCCTCACCAACTTGTTTGAGGTTTTCTACGAGACCTGTACCTGCGACTCGTTCATTGCGGATAATCTTGACCTGAGCCTTCTTTTGGACATTTCCAGAGGTCACAGAAAGCCCCACAATCTGCATCTTTTCACCCGTATAAAATATCTTTAAAGCCTTTCCTTCACCGATGAGGAGTTGATCATATTTGATATCGATCATACCTGTTGCGATACTTTCGACTTTTTCGATGATACGATAGATGACTTTTTCTGAGATAACTTCTATTTTTGATTTTGAGAGTGTCGACATCGCATTGGTTCACACAGGTACATTGAAGGCGACAATAAGAGCAGAACTCGTACCAGCCATCAGCACATCTGATTCATTGATAGCACCAATACCGGCATGAATAATCTTCACAGCCACATCTTTTGCTTGGATTTTTGAAAGAGAGGCCTTGAGGGCTTCCATACTTCCGTTTGTATCAGCTTTGATGACGACTTTGAGGTACTGAAGTGTCCCCGTTTTCAATCTATTCATTAGGTTTCCGAGCGATGCTTGTTCAAATTTATTGATACTCTTACTACTTGAAGCAAGTCGATATTCTTGTGCTTTTTCACGTGCAGCGTCCAAACTTGGCATCACCTGTAAAATCTGCCCACCTTCTGGTACCACATCGAGACCAGTTATCTGGACTGGCATACTGCTGTCTGCTTCAGAAATATTTTTACCAAATGCGTTTTTCATCGTACGAATCTTACCACAAGCTGCGCCACAGAGAACAGAATCACCACGATTGAGAATACCTGCATTGATGAGAATATTTGCTACAACTCCTTGTCCAGGGTCAAGATAGGACTCGATAACCGTACCAACACCTGGTCGTGTCGGATGAGACTTGAATTGTTTTACATCAGCGACGAGCAATACCATATCAAGAAGCGTGTCAATTCCAACACCTGTCTTCGCAGAACAAGGCACACAGATAGTCTCACCTCCCCAATCTTCTGGGACGAGACCGTTGTCCGCGAGAGCTCGCTTGACCATATCGATATCAGCGCCTGGTTTATCAATTTTATTAACAGCGACGACTACTGGTACTTCTGCTTCTTTTGCGAGATTGATAGATTCAATTGTCTGGGGCTTGAGTCATTCATCTGCAGCCACAACAAGAATAATGATATCAGTTAATCGTGCACCGCGAGAACGCATCAGGGCAAATGCCTCATGTCATGGAGTATCGATAAGAGTGATATCTCGACCATTTCTATGAATCTGATATGCACCGATTTTTTGTGTAATTCCTCCTGCTTCGTGAATAGCGACATCTGATTTCCGGAAGGCATCAAGAATCGAAGTTTTACCGTGATCGACATGTCCCATTACAGAGATAATTGGTGCACGAATGGTCTGCTCGCTGATATCGTCAGCTGCAAGAATAGCCTCGATATTTCCATCCATCAGGTCGGTCAGACTACTATCATTAGAAAGCGCTCGTTTCACTGTGATATTAAAGGTCTCTGCGATAAGAAAACAGGTGTCAAAATCTATCTGTGAATTGAGATTGACGATAATACCATTTTTCATCAGTTCTCCCATGATTTTCACAATTGGAATACCCACTTTATCGGAGAATTCTTTCACTGAGATGAAGTTCCCGATTTCCACTTCTTGACCGGCTTTGTCGACCAGTGTTTGGCGGATATCCTCGATATTTCTGTCTTCTTTTTTCTCAAAAGACATATTTTTTTGTCGACGAAATGTATCTGAATCTATCGGACTTTCTTCTGTAAATGCGAGTTTATGTTTTGTGCCCCGTTTCGCTGTTTTGAAATTTTTCTTTGGAGCATCAGGTTTTCGGAAATTTGGCTTTGATCCACCACCTCCTCCGCCACCCTGTCCTGGACGAGATGCAAATCCTCCTCCTTGAGGGCGATTACCACCACCTTGTCCTGGAGTTCCAGATCCCGCTGGACGAAATGGGCTCCGAGCAGCACCATTGGCAGACCCTTGTCCTTGTCCTCGAGAGAGAGGAGCACTGGATCGCATCTTGTTTGACCCAAGAGGCTTTGGGAGAGTATTGTGTGTATGAAATACGACCGCTGGACCAGTAGAAAATTTGCCTCCGAGGTCGAGCGTTCCGCTTTCTGGGAGCTTCACTGTGCGAGAAACATAGGGTTCAACTTCTGGTGTTTTTTCTACAGGTCGTGGTGATTCTTCTCTTTCTATTTTTTTTGAAACGGGAGCTGTATCAACTGGTGCTGTTGGTGCAGATTCTGTTTTTGGAGCAACTGGTTCTGCGTGTACTGCAGCCTTTTTTGCGACTATTTTGATGATTTTTTTCTTCTCAGCACCTCCGCTTGTTTGCGCAGGCTCATTGCCAAGAGAAGCATAGTAATCATCACCAGAAGAAGGACTCGCCATAAAATTTAAACCATAGAAAATATGAGCTGTATGGTATAAAAAAACTGATAAAAGTCAAAAAAAACCGCTTATTTTACGGTTTTTTTCGTGGATTTTCTAAAAATAATTTTTAGTGTTTTGTGCTTTATGTTTTGTGCTTTGTAGTATTTTCTCTTGCTAAGCGTGATTTAGACTGGTAATTTCATATTGTCTTCTTCATCATTTCCGAGTATTTTCTTGTAGGCAACATCCTCATCGTGCTCAACACCCTGGACAAAAATATGTTTGTAGGATTGTTTTTCTTCTGCGATTTGTACGAGCTTGCCTCCTACAGTAAGACAAATACCTCCGAGCAAAGTCATAATAATACCAGAAAGTGTTGTGATTTCAGCACCAATACGAGCAGAACCAACAAATGTCAGACTCACAACAAGTGTCAAGAGCATAATCAATACTCCACTTCGGAGGTAGATAAATCTTGGATCGAGGACAATGCCAAAATGTTTCTTGGTTTTCTCGTGAAGATCGTAGGAGAAAAGAGTGATCAGAACTCCTATGAGGATGAGGGCGATAATCCAGCCAACTCCGCCAGCAACAAAAGAAAATGCATAAATAGTGAGTGGTGTGGCGATACTTGCCCACGGGAGACAAAGTCCAATGGCAACACAGATAGCTCCCAGGAAAACCAGCTTGAGACTGAGAGAAGAATGCCAGAAAAAGTTCCACACACGGTCGAGAATACGCATAATCATCATATGATGGATGCTCCGACGAGAACGAAAATAAGAAGACATAAAGTTATGTGCGATTTTATACTGATAAGACACCAAGAGTAAAGAGGATTGCATTGACTATCAAAACGTTTCATCGTATACTACAGAAACTATGAATACAGAGCGTCCAAACATCATTGTTATCCTTATTTTACTGCTAATAAGTCTCGTGGTGACATTTTTTGAAGCCATCTACAAAGGCCTTCTCGCTCTCATAACAGGAAACATGCGTCCACTCCGACAAACACGCCTTCTGCGGATATGGCATTGGGCAATCCTCGATGGACCAAAAAGATTTTGGCAGGCACCTACATGGTATCATGCGATGCGAAGTCTGGCAACACTCGTAGAGGTGATTGTGTATCCGAAAAGGAATCAAAAATAGAAGTTAGAGATAAAGAAAAGAATTATTGGTTTGAACTCCCCCTTAGAATGAGGGGGCGGAATAATCAGAATATAATTGGGGGTGTCGAAAACAAGAAAAAGAGTTGCTTCAGGGCAAATCTCAGTAAAATTTCAACAAAATAAAATCCTTCTTTTATTATTTATTCTTTCTGCTTTATTCTTTTGAGTTAATTTATGCGTCAAAATACCGGTTTTACTCTCGTGGAAGTCCTCGTCGCTGTCGCATTGACAGGGATAATACTCCTGACTGGTTATAGCGCATTTCAAAAAATTATGGAGGCGCAAGGACGACTCTCTGCAGCGATTGATGTCCAGAAAAATCTCTTCTACACCAATGAAAAACTTGCTGCTCTCATTCGTGAATGAGGGACACTTGATTATGAGGAATATTTCAATAGAAGAATGCTGGGGTACGAACAGGAAGAACGAGCAGACAGTGTATTTACATTCAAGAATTATTCACATTTTGGTAATGGCAACGTGAACAGTAAACCACTAATATATTTTTGTGGTGTGTCGGGGTGAGCTGATGGAGAAGGTTGTATGAGTACTGCAGCTAATGTTCTCTTTAATTCTTTATTATATCCACCAGCACCGCCTGCCACAACGGTTACTACTACCAATCGTTTTACACAAATACCTCCAGAGCATCAACCCTACGGTCAATATACCGCTCTAGCTTATAATTATAATGATCTTGTTGGATACCCTGTTCCTATCATGCTTCCTCCTATTTTTAAAGATCATCCAACGGAAGCGGATGTGCTTACCTTCGATAGAGATCAAGGTAAAGTTATACACCAAAATACAAGAAATGTCTGACTTCCAGAGCTTTATCTGATTAAGAAAAATCTCGATAATACCTATACTCGTACCTATTTCCGTCATGTATATATTGATGATTCTTTTATTGATGATAGTATTACTTCTTGTGACCCAACCAAAGATCCACTCTCAAGCCCATCATCAAATATCAATGGCTGTCTCGGAAAAATACAAATGGTCAAGCTTACAAGTTGTGATAATTTTACTGCAGCATGAACACTGGGAAGTGATGGAATTATTGAAGGATGGATACCTCATCTTGATTTTTCGGTTGGAACTGTTACATGCCCAGATCAACTACCTGAAGTTGCTAATATTTACAAATCTGCTCATGAGGATGTGGTAGATTCAGAATTTGCCAATCTTGTCTGGGTCGATGTCACTTCTCCAGATATGAATATTATTCGTGCGACGTTTCTCCCACATCCTCTCAAAATACCTGCCCTCATGAGTGGCGCAGGGGACAAAGCAGAATCTCCAAAAGTTTCCCTCTATCTCGAATCCACGCTCAGCGCTCGTCTCAAAGCAAAATCTTTTGTCCTCGATGACAAGAATTATCCTCGTACTCTCATTACAACTTATGACCTCTCAGAATAACCCTCTCAGATGACAGCAGGGTTCTGCCCTGATTGTCACTATACTCCTCCTCAGCGTGATGCTCGCAGCAGCTCTCGTGCTCCTGCAGCGTATTGTGCCATATGCCAAGAGTGTCCGCTCGATGCATGATGCCTCACAGGCCTATTATACAGCTCGTGGAGAGGTGGACATGGCACGTTATCTTTTTTTACATGGCGATGGTTGAAACTTGGCTCTCAGAACCCCTTGGATCTTTCGTCTCCTTGGCTTACCAGACTTCTCAGCAACATCTAATACGCCTGGAAAATCGGTATCAAATGGGAATATTTTTGACATCACCCCCCCCGGTGGCTCACCACAAATAGATATTGTTGGAGACACCGCGGCATTAGAGCCTCCTTTTAGTATCGACCCCTTTCGTGATCATGTCGTAATAAGTGCTGTGCCTGAGCTTCCTTTCAAGATCAAATTTTTTCCTCAAGATGGTGCAACCAAAAACCTAGGGACCAGCAAGATTGATAATACTTATCACACCCTCTACTCCCGCAATGCTGGAGGTCTGAGATTTGATCTCAGGGGAGTAAATACCACGAGCGGTAGCATGACTAATTTTAAACTCAAATTCCCTGATACTGCTCCATTTAGTGGTAAAATAATAGTTAAAATGCAATATTTACATCCCTCTTGAGATATCGTCAAAACATTTACCGCAGAGTATGATCTAAGTAGTGGTGTTACTGAGCTTGTTTTAAAAGGAGGGGGAGCAAACTGAACGCCTGGGAATATCCAAGAAATAGCCTCAAACTGATGAGTCACATCTGCCCCTTCGACATCTTTCGATGTTTTTCTCGGTGACAATGATTGTTCTAGTGCCACTATTTGTAGTCTCTCATTTATTCTCGATACCGCTACATCCTCTGTCGATTTCCAGCTTATTTCTGATAGACAAATCCCCGATCTCAATGCGGTAGTAATCGGTGACGGACTTTCAAATAACAAGCTCTATTATCAGAGAGTTATTGATCTCATACCGACACCGCAGGATCTCTAAACTATTTATGGGAAAGTTTGTCGATGATTTTCTCCAGATCAACAAACATTTTTTTCACATCTCTCATCTCATCGGGACTAACTTCAAAATCTGTTTGATTTGATTCGATATTTCCTAATTGCATCATATGGTGCATGTAGAGAAGATATCAATAAGCAAATTTCAAGTCTTCTACTTCTTGGCTTGTAAGAGGCAAAATTCCAGAAGACTTGAGTGCGTCTATGCGGTCTAGAATATTTGATGGTAACATCAAGTCCACTTCACATGCTTGATCGTTACGAACACGGTTGATAATAAATCGCATTAATCCATATTGGACAAGTCTGATCGGTCAAGTTTTGACACCATTTTGAAAATTCTTTTTGTCGTAGTAAAAAATATTGTTGTCAAAATCTACTTCTTTCCTGTCCTCTCATCGAATCCTGCTCATTCCGGTTTTCATAGCCTTCTGTGCGGTTTTTAATTTCTTAAAAAAATACTCTATGGCACGGTGGTTACTTTTTCTAAGTTCCTCAAATAGAATACCTCTTTCTGATGGAGAGATCTCAAAATTTTCCGCAATAACTGCATCATAGATTCTTGTAGGAAAAACAGCGTGATAGTCTCATTTATAGAGCATTCTTGAATCACCCCGTCATTTTATTTCTCAAACCTTAAAGCCTTTCTTTCTCAGCTCTTCTTCAATTTCTTGCATATTCCTTGCTAGAACCACACTTTCTGTTCTTGCTGTAATAATGAGTTCTCACGGAGATTGTTGGCGCAGAAAAATTGGATTTTCAGAACGAGCGTCACTTCATGTGATCAAAACTCGTGGTTTCTCAATTCATAAAGATCCTAGAGCTTCTTTTACATTTCTAGATATATCCTGATAGGTTGCTTTGGTGGACGAACGAACCATCTCTCCAACGCTATCATGATAGGATGTTAAATCATTGGAATTACTGATAGGCTTCAATTTCATAGTGATATTATACACTATAACAAAATAAAAGCAACTAATTTAACCTCCCTGATTCTATTTCTTTGATTTTAAATATCCAAATTCGCGACACTCTTCGCTCGAGACTGGATAAATCGACGTCGTGGTGGGACTTCTGGGCCCATCAGGACGCGGAATATCTCGTCAGCTGCCTCAGCATCCTCGATAGCGACACGTGCCATCACTCGACGCTCTGGATCCATCGTAGTTTCCCAGAGTTGTTCTGGGTTCATCTCTCCGAGACCCTTGTAGCGTTGAATACCTTCTGTTTTGATATCATTTTTCTCGATAAGAGCGAGTTTTTCTTCTTCACTGTAGGCATACCATACCTCACGTCATTTCGCGAGCTTGTAGAGTGGTGGTTGAGCGATATAGAGATAGCTCGCGTCAATCAATGGTCGCATAAATCGGAAAAAGAATGTGAGCAATAGTGTACGAATATGGGCTCCATCGACATCCGCATCCGTCATGATGACGATACGGTGGTAGCGAGCCTTAGTAATATCAAACGTGTCTCCTATACCACATCCAATAGCGGTAATCAGATTTTTGACTTGTTCGTTGATAAATATCTTGTCAATACGCGCTTGCTCAGTGTTCAATATCTTTCCTCGGAGTGGCAGAATAGCCTGAAATTCTCGGTTACGCCCCTGCTTTGCAGAGCCTCCCGCTGAATCTCCCTCCACGATGTAAATCTCTGATTTTGATGGGTCTTTTGACGCACAATCAGCGAGTTTCCCCGGAAGTGTCAGCCCCTCGAGAGCGCCTTTTCGAATAATTGTCTCTCGAGCTGAGCGAGCTGCCATACGAGCTCGACTCGCGAGCAAACATTTTTCAATCACATACTTTGCTGATTTTGGTTGTTCATTGAGGAAGTCGAGGAAATTCTCGGCAAATGATTTGTCGACAATGCCTCGCACTTCAGAGTTACCGAGTTTATCTTTGGTTTGTCCTTCAAATTGTGGATCAGCGACTTTGACAGATATAATCGCGGTGAGCCCTTCTGCCACGTCTTCATTGGTGAGATTGGTGTCTTTTTCTGTGAGATAATTCTTCTCTCGAGCGTATTTGTTGATCGTACGAGTCAGCGCTGTGCGAAACCCTGTCATATGGGTACCTCCACCTGGTGTAATCACATTGTTTACGAAACTTGTGAGGTGCTCGTTGTAATCATCCTTTCGATATTGAAGGGCTATTTCTACGACGACATTGTCCATTGTCTTGTCTGTCCAAAATATATCACCGAGTGTATCGTGATGTCGGTTCAAATACGTGATATACGAGCGAAGACCTCCTTCAAAAAAGTAGCGGATTCTGTCTTCTTTGCCAGCTCGTTCATCGATGGCTGTAAGAATAATACCTTTTGTGAGGTACGCTCGTTCTCGGAAATCTTTTTTGACATAAGAAAAATCAAAAACAACTTCTTCAAAAATAGTACTGTCTGGCCAGAACTGGATCATAGTCCCATTGATATGATCTGTTTTTCCTTTGTTCTCGACAGGACCTGTCGGTTTCCCACGTTCATAGCTCTGTTTATATTCCACACCATCTCGCCATACAGTTGCTTCGGTTCTTTCAGAAAGCGCATTGACGACAGAGGCGCCAACACCATGGAGACCTCCTGATACTTTGTATCCAGAATTATCTCATCCAAACTTTCCTCCCGCATGGAGGACAGTCATAACGGTCTCAAGAGCAGAAACACCTGTTTTTGCATGAACATCGGTTGGGATACCTCGTCCATCATCGATGACGACACAGCTGCCATCTTCGAGGAGTTTGAGAGTGATATTTTTACAGTATCCAGCCAAGGCTTCATCGATGGAGTTGTCGACGATTTCTTTGACACAGTGATGCAATCATCGGCTATCAGTGGACCCGATGTACATTCACGGGCGCTTGCGGACGGCTTCGAGTCCTTCGAGGAC
>CAZFTF010000012.1:18506-29418 GCA_964521495.1 uncultured Candidatus Peribacteria bacterium
GAAATATACCTCAAAAGTATAGTGTTTATTTATATTTTTCAAGTAAAAACACCCGAAAAAATCCTCTTTTTTGGGCAGAAAAAGTCTTGCTATTTTATTTTCGTGGTTCTCCTATCTTTCCGCTCTTATTGCTGCGCTCATCTTGCTCGGATTTTTCCCTCTACATTTTGGATATTTATCTTTTTCATACACAAGTGATGTCGCAATATTATCTCCATTAAGAGGAAAGATATTGTGCGTACCTCCATTTTGTACAAGCCAAGAATACGGTTCATATAGGCCTGTGACTGTATTTTTGTGACCTTCATAGAAATCCGCTTCTTGATCGAGATAGATCGCACCAATCATCCGAACTTCGGAACCGCCAAACCATGAACAAGGAAAACCCGTGGTGGCAGGTGTCCCATCTAGATTTCCAATTGGATTTGAAATTGTATTTCCTGAAATGAATTTATTACCATGGATAACCTCTTCATCACTCTTAAATTTTCAACTTACATAAATACCCCCTCCATCATTGAGAAGGCCAAGAAAGGATGAAATAATATTGTCTGATATATTCAGAGACGCCTCTTCGTTTTTCTCTGGTTCTCCTGCGGATATGCCAGTATAGGCGGTATTGGAAATAGTATTTCATGTAATGACCGCTTGGAGGTATACAGCAACACGTATTCCGCTCATCAAATCAATTTTTGATTGATTCGCGATACGTCCTATTTTATTGAGAATATTTCAGGTTATTGTGATTTCTCCAACAGGGGCTACTGCATTTACTCCGACAAAAGAAGGACCTACCGCGATTCCGCTATTTCCAGTATTGGAAATAAAAGAATTTGCGATGTTCACTTTCGTGCTCCCATTAATCATTATTCACTGATCTGTCGTACTCGATACATGGACATTTTGGATATCAGCCCCTAGCACATCTTTGAGACGAATTCCTGCTCCAGCACTTGTGAATACTCGTATACCATTGATATTTATCTTCGAGATTGCTCCACTAGGCGTACCATCTGAATTGTGTTTCCCTACAAACTCAATACCGGCGTTCATGTATGGATCCTTGTTTGTTGGACTCCAAACAGGATCTTCATCAATCGTAAACCATGTAGCACCCAATTGTGGTTCTTTTTCTGGGAAAGATCGAGCTATATCAAGAGGGTTCCAGTAGTAGAAATAGAGGTAGTGAGAATCTGGATCAAAATACCATTCACCTGGCTCATCCATCAGAGGGAGGGAATTGATTAAGATAAATCCATGCCCTGGCTCAGCGATATGTATACCTGTCATAGCGTTTGCTATAGACCCTGTGGTGGTAAAACTTTGTCCGCCCGTATCAAGAGATATAGGGAGACGAATCAACGACCAAGGACTGTTGCGAATGACAACGGCAGCATCGGTACCAATTCCATAGGTTTTGAGACCATAGAGAGCCTGGTCTGCTGGTCGTGGAGTAATACTATGAGATGTAATGAGTGGTTCTCCCGTAGCAGGGGGCTCACTCGGGGAAATAGCCTGATAAGGGAAATAGGCAGAACCGCCTGTTTGTACTGTTGAAGTATTCGGATGTCTCGCAACGGGGAGCATCCAGTTGTTATAATAAAATTGTTTGATTTTTATATCCTCTGGTATTTGCATTCTGTACACAAACCAGTCCTTGAGATGAGGCAATTCTTTTCAGTTATAAGTGACAGTGGAAGTCACTCTTTCCCATTTGAGTGGTTGTCAATCGATCTTGAAATTTTGTGCTTGTTTTGCGGGGACGAGAAACGTCTTGTCCTTGGTATCTTCTGTGCTTGTTGATTTTTTAGCTTCTGTTGGGAGTATTATGTTTTTTGAATCTTGTGTAGCATTATCAGCCAAAAGTTGTTTTTTGGCTTTCTTAATCTTTGCAGGAATAGCTGTGCCAATAGTGACCTCTCCTGATCAAATAGCATTGTTACACTCTCTGAGCTTGAGACGACCAAAAAAGGTTTTTCACTGTTGAAACAAAATCTGATCTCAGGGTCGAACACAAAAGTCTGGTGATCTCGCATAAAGTTGATTGAGGGAAACGCACGTGTTAGGACCTTCATTAAAATCGGGTCCTATAAGAATAGTTCGTGCTTTTTGAGTAGTATCATCCACGAGGCAATTTACTGAGTCTGCTGAGAGAGTACGAGACTGGAGGAAACCTAAAATCTTAGGTGCACCATACGTAGAGATGGAGACCAGTACTACGAGGATTATTCCCCCGAGTAATAACGCAATTGAACTGCGTTTTTGTGTATGTGGTGTTTTCATGGTGTTTATTATGGTCACTTCTTGGTATTTTTCAAGTAAAAACACCCGAGAAAACCCTTTTTTTGCATCAAAAAGCTTGCCATTTTATCTTCATAGTTTTTTGAGAAGATGAAATGACTTTCCTCCTATAAAATTTATGAAATATTCAACTTCTATGTCTATAGGGAACCATTTAATTGCTGTTGTTGCTCTTCATTGATTCGTCGACTGCGTTCTTAGTGAGCCCGGCTAATATTTCATACCCTCACACTGTTGGGTGAAGGCCATCAGCTAAACTATCCCCCCCAACAGTATCAGTGCTAATAAATTTCACATTTTTGAAATTTTTACATTTTTCCTCGCTCGAATGATTAGTACAATAATCAAGTTTCCCGTTCACTGTACTAATGCGGTCATTCACGAGTTCACCAGTACTATTTCCATTGGAATCTTTGATAAATTTTTTATCATACCTATGAAGGATTCCTAAAAGTATAATTTTAGCATTGGGGAGTCTTTCCTTGATGACACTGATAGTCTTTCCGATACCCTCTGTAATATTTTGAACAGACTCATCAATACTATTTGTCCCAATCAAAAGGACTACGGTCTTTGTGCTATAATCAAGTCCATCTAATTCACCACCCTTACCATTTTTAAATGTGCCAATTCTCGTCAGAACATCTTGAATTGTGTCACCACTCACGCCTAGATTAAGAGGATGATATGGAACAAAATACTTATTCCAAATTCCTCTTGGATCCACAACTTCCTGAGAAGTCGTATTAAGAGGGGTTCGTATTCTGGCTTTGGTCCAACCTGCTGTGATGGAGTCGCCTATAAATATGAGTCTATCCTGCGGAGGCAGAGCATCAAAGCTCGGCTTCGGAGAAATGGTCTTAATGATCAAATTCTGTATTTTCAGAGCCTGAACGCTCGGTGGTATACCGAGAGCAAGTGTATCAAACCGTGAACTACCGTCATGGTCAAAAAATGTGCTTCTGAACCTGATATCTGGCCCCGTCACACTCTTGATCTCCATGGATTGTGAAATCCCAGCACCAGTGTTTACAAATTCCAGAGTCATAGTATATGTATCCTCTTTTTTTAGTCCTTGGAAACCATCTGGAATTGGTTTAAGCGCCCTCCCATTATTTACGGTGTTTTCACCACCCAATTCCGTATAACTATCTGCTGAAACACTATTGACAAGGTAAGAATCTTCACCAGCTTCACGACGATACAGATTTATACCTCCGGTATCTGGCTTAAAGGTCATCAAGCTCCCCACATAGTTTTTCCACGGTCCATTCTCTGAATTTTTTTCAGCACCATTGCTGATAGGATCCTTTTTACCTACATCCGGACGTACACCCCGCGAATCAAAAGAACCTATTCGTAGCGATTGGGTATTAGTTTTGTTTACGCCTGAGAAGTTGAGCGAAATTTGTAGTTTATACCCCACTGGCAAAGTCTGCCCTGGAAAATAGGTGACAATCGATTGGTATTTATCTGTTTCATTTTTTATGTTGAGAACTTGAGTAGTACCGACCTTTTCTAGAGATAAGAGTTTATCCGATGCATAATACTGGTAAGGATGGACTGAAGAGTCCCGAGACATACGAACTCCGTTTCCTTTCACATCAAAGTCTCAAAAACTATCGCTGCGCACTGTCTCTTCTGCGAGTATATTTTCCTGGGCTGCTGGCAAAAACCCTCTGCTATCCTCACGCCCCTGAGCAGAAGTGATGATTCCTAAACGAGAATATGTCTTGTCACTCGGAGACCCTGTGGGCGTCAACGGTCCTTCAATGGCCCCAAACAATAAATACCAATTCCCTTTACTATCCTGAGAAAATGTACCGTCAAAGTGAACTGGAAGATAGGTCAAAATCGACCAATCAGGCCACTGAGATGTAATAGGCCAATCCTCTGTTTCCCGAGAGACGGTTGTGAGGCTCTCCCAAACTTCTGAAGCTTTTCTCGTCACTGATACCAGACCCTCAAAAATCTTGCCATCTACTGGAATCGCACGGGAAGTATCATTTTCATAATGATATGGTGAGGAGCGAGTTACCCAGGTAATGTATCCAGATCCATCATCAGCTCCATTGTACACCACCGTGCTCGAATTGGCTCCGATTTTCTTGTTTGTAATATAGGGGCCTGTCCACGTGATCATATCCTCTGATTTATAGATGACATTCTTCCGAGATTCATTACGTCCGAACATAAGCCATTTTTTTTCAGTTCCGATCTGGACGACAGAAACTTCGGCCGTTTTAGCTTCTCACGCCATATCTTTGATAATTTCTTTTTGAGTCCAATTCTCTCCATTATCCCGAGTAGAAATAGCATAGATTGAATTTTTAGGGTCGTCAGAATTGCTAGCAGTACTTTTACCATGACAATAAAATATAAATCCATTCGTGTCATCGCCTCCCGCAGATGCAGGATACGTATTAAAGGTAAAAGAAGGAGAACAGGCATGTTGCGCACTCTCTTTCAGCTTATTAGATGTCCAACTTTCTCCATTATCGTCCGAATAAATAAAGAAAGGTGCCTCGGTTTCTGCTTTATCGTCTTTGCTCGCGTCGCGTCGTGATCCGATAAGACCGATTCGCGAATTTCCATTAGCGAGCTTGCCCATAAGGCGTGCCCGAATATCTGTCCCCACGATATCATTGCGTCGGTCATCTTTATCCATCTCGATAGTCTTTATGTTCTGTATCTTATAAGTAGTCCCTCTTTTTAATTCTCCCATTTTTATAACTGAATCTGGATTATTTGCGGTGTGCACATTAGATTCTCTCCAAAAGAAAAGCCATTTGTCATCCTCTGTGGAATTTGGAGTTTCCTCTCCCAGCATCACCATTCCAGATCCACGTGATCGATGCATGGTATCATCAGTGAGCAATGTAGCAAATAAACTATCAGAGGAGGGGCTCAAAAATGGGTGCCCTGTGAGAGGAGATTTATCAGAAACCGCACCCATCGGAAATGCTAACTGTATCGTGGAAAGATTCTGATCAGAGTTTGTAGTTTTCAAGGAACGAGACCGTAGAAGAGTTCAGAGATTCAATACATCATACTGATAGAGAGCAAGCCCCCCTACAAATATTGCCATAGCCAGAATGACTATTTTTCAAATACGCTTTTTTAGTGGCCGGATAAATGTAGGTGCCATATAGGAAAATAAGAAATAAAACCTCTCACTCTATTATGCCAATTGACGATTTATTGCAATATGATGCATTATATCACGTAAAAAATACTATTGACTAACTATGTTTTCATAGATTAATGTGTATTATATATCACCTTATACGTTTCATTTTTATTAATATTAGCACCCAAACCAATTACGTGCTAAAAAAGATTTGCAATCCAAAAAAAGTTTGCTATAATGAGAGGGTAGAAAAGAAATTTTCTGCCATTATTTTTACTTTTTATCTTTATTTTATGGGAAAAATCATCGGTATCGATCTCGGAACGACCAATTCTGCCCTCGCATTTATGGAGGGTGGTGAAGCAAAAATTATTCCAAATGCAGAAGGCAATCGTACGACTCCTTCAGTGGTTGCGAATAAAAAAGGCGAGATAATCGTCGGGACACCTGCCAAGCGTCAGGCTGTGACCAATCCAAAAGAAACTATCTTCTCTGCGAAGCGTTTTATCGGTCGCAAACGAAGCGAAGTAGACAATGAAGTCATCAATGCTCCCTACGAAGTCACAGCTGGTCCAAATGGTGAATCACTGATCGCCTTCAATGGTAAAGCGACTCGTCCTGAGGAAATCTCTGCATTTGTCCTGATGAAACTCAAGGAAGACGCTGAGAAATATCTCGGAGAAAAAGTCACTGAAGCGGTCATCACGGTGCCTGCGTATTTCAATGACGACCAAAAACAAGCAACTATCAATGCTGGTAAAATCGCTGGTCTCGATGTCAAACGTATTGTCAACGAACCAACTGCTGCGGCGCTTGCTTACGGTCTGAACAAAAAGAAAGATGAAAAAGTCGCTGTCTACGACTTCGGAGGAGGAACATTTGATGTATCTATTCTCGAAATCGGTAGTGAAGGAACATTTGAAGTACTCGCAACCAATGGAGATACTCACCTCGGAGGTGATGACTTTGATCAGAGAATATTTGAATATATCATTTCTGAATTCCAAAAAGATCAGGGTATCGATCTCAAAAAAGACCCAATGGCTGTGCAGAGAATCCGTGATGAAGCTGAAAAGGCGAAGAAGGAACTCTCATCTGCAACAGAAACAGAAATCAATCTCCCCTATATCACGATGGATGAAAGTGGACCAAAAAATCTGCTTATCAAACTCACTCGTGCAAAATTTGAAGAACTCGTCAGTGACCTCGTAGAGCGCTCTATCGAGCCATGTCGAAAGGTCCTCTCTGATGCTGGACTTCAGGCAAATCAAATCGATGAAGTCATCCTCGTCGGAGGTTCGACACGTGTCCCACTTGTCTTGGCGAAGGTCGAACAATTCTTCGGGAAGAAACCAAATGCCAGTGTCAATCCTGACGAAGCGGTCGCTATCGGTGCTGCTGTTCAGGCAGGTATTATCTCTGGTGATGTCCGTGATGTCCTCCTCCTCGATGTCGCTCCGCTCTCTCTCGGTATCGAGACACTCGGTGGTGTGATGACACGTATGATTGAGCGTAATTCTACTATTCCAACGAGTAAATCACAAGTGTATTCGACAGCACAAGACAATCAGCCAAGTGTCGAAATCCATGTCCTCCAAGGAGAACGTGAGATGGCAGCAGACAACAAATCTCTCGGGCGATTTATCCTCGAAGGTATCGTCCCAGCACCTCGTGGTGTGCCACAGGTAGAGGTCACTTTTGACATCAATGCCTCTGGTATCCTCTCTGTCTCTGCCAAAGATAAAGGAACCGGTAAAGAACAAAAAATCACTATCCAAAATAGTGGTGGTATGAGCAAGGAAGAAGTAGAAAATCTCATCAAAGAAGCCGAGGCAAATCGTGCAAAAGATCGAGAAAAGAAAGAAGGTGTCGAAGCCCGAAACCTCGCTGATTCTCTCATACACCAGGGTGAAAAAACACTCAAGGACAATGCAGATAAAATCCCAGAAGAAGATAAGACGGCAGCAACAGAAAAAATTGAAGCTCTCAAGAAAGTCCTCGAAAATGAAGCTGCAACAAAAGCTCAAATCGAAGAAGCATCTGCACCGCTCAATGAGATTATGATGAAAATCGGACAGGCTATCTATGCGGCTCCTGGTGCAACGCCTGAAGATGATGGCGTCCGTGTCAAAGATGCTTCAGAGGGTGCAACATCAGAGAATTCTGATGAAGGACCAACTGTCGAAGCTGAGGTGGAGGAAGAGAAGTAGTTTCTTTTAGTCCAGAATCTAAAAAAGACCTCCTAAAATGGGGGTCTTTTTATAGCTCAAAATGTACTTCCATACGGTATTTATCCCATTGAACAATTAACTTCCTCAAGGTATCATCAGTGTATTTAAATGATCTACGATTAATGCATTCACAAAGGTATGATTCAAAAAGGATGGCACGAAGGGCATCAACAATAGTCCTTATATGAAATATTCTACCAGATTGCATTTCTTTGTTAAATATATTTCTTTCATCTTTTGTGCTTTTTATATGATCTCTCCTCGCCTCAATATAATCAAGATATGTCTGAACAGCTGATACGATTATTTTGAGATTGTTCATATCGTCCATGTCAAGCATCCTCCCTACTTCTCCCCCATCTTCATCATCCTCCTCCAGCAAATCACCAAATCCTATTTCATCTTCTTGGTCTTCTGATGAATCGTAAAAATTACTGAGGGCATCTATAAATTTGACAGCAGTCTCTTGAAAATCAAATACCTTTTCCACATGAAACCATTGATTTGAATACATTCCTTGAAGTTCAGTTCAAATGATTCCTAGCTCATCTTCTACTACTTCCCCATCCGCAGTATGGTTTGATGATTTCTGGAATATTTTCCTGAGTGCTTCTGAGAGTAGCTGTGGATTATCAGCCATTGTACCCATGGCGACGAGCTTGCAAAGATCTGGGCGTCCTTCTATAAAATTCATAACATCTTCGAATCGATGTGTGATATAGTCACGTAGCGTTGATGTTTCTACTGTAGTATCTCGAGCAATCAAAGACAACATTCTTCAAATATCTTCAGAGGAAATACTGACAGGAGATTCTAGTGGACTCATGAGTATGAATAATACCAATGAAAAAAATATGTCAATTATATTGTGGTCCACTCACCTACATCCTCCCCATTTCGTATCATTTCTCGAATTTTTGTCGCTGAGATATCAATCGTCGGCACTATCCAATCAGTGTGAATATCGTGTTTTTCACAGAGATCTCGCACCCACTCATTACCAGTAAAAAGAATGCTGTTATGAGGAATAATTTCTTTCAAATTCTCACACCAAGCATCATCATCTGGTACATCTGAGAGCGGATAAATAGTGATTCTACTGAGGAGTTCTTCTGGGATATTATCAGCAATGATGGAGAGGCGCTCTGGGTAACTCCATGGATTTTCTTCAGTACCTGAAACATTGGAAGATCCAATAATCAGAGTCATAGACGGATAGCTCTCAAGAATCTTCTCGACAATACTCCTATGCCCGATATGGAAGGGTTGGAATCGTCATAGAAAAACAGCAATTTTCATAGAAATTAGAGCGTAAACATTACAACCTCTGGTTCTGCATTGAGACGATAATCAAGGCTCTTGGAATTCCCCATACCGGTTGAGACATACAGTTGCCAATTCCCAGTATCGCTATATTTTCCATTTGGTCAATACCAACCCTTATATCGTCCATATCGAGTTTTGCACGCCATTAAACCTAATTCACGAAAAAATGGAATATCAAACATTCATCCATGCGTATGTCCAGCAAGGAAAAGTGTTGGGTGTACAAGTTTTTTACCAGTTTCTCGGAGTCGACGAAGCAGAAATTCGAGACCATCTGGATTATGCACGAGGACCACATTGCAATCAGTTTTTTCTACATTCAAAGAATCAATATATTTATTCATCAGTATATCTCTGTCATTTTTATCCATGGCGTTAAGTGCGTCAGCAAGCGTATGAATGCCATGAATCGACAGAGTTGCCCCCTCAATGTCGACATGTTGGACGTCTTCTGGCACCTCCAACATGGTAATATTTTGGCGGGTTTCAAGGTGTTCTCGTATGATAGAAAATGAAGCATTCTCTTCATCATGATTACCAATAACGCCAAATTGTTGGTAGTCTGAAAGCCCTCGAAAGAGATGTTTGGAAACTGCACGGTAATTCTCTACTGATGTCTCACCACCACCCGAAGCACTGCAGACAAAGTCGCCACCATGAAGAACAATTGTCTTCTGTGGATCTGCTCCATCAAGAAGTATGTGAATCTGTGTCGCCACTTCTGTGGCAATCGTGTCTATATTGCCACCAACATGAGGATCTGTGAGAAACAGAAGTTTCACCCCCTTGAGAGCATCAGGAAAACCAGAAAAATCACAATTTTCTTGTCTATATTGCATCGATTGTGCGCATTTTTTTGCCTTCTTTTTTTGTCCAGACAGCGTCAGTCATACCTCACACCCCACCTTGAGAATCAAGGCTCTTATTCGCTGATACAGTGAAAGGGTAGGCGCGGAAGCAACTCATTCCATGATAAAAATTTCAAAAAACTAGACGCCGATATATCCCGCTAATCGCTTCATCACGTCATCAAGTCGAGCTTGCATCACAGCATTGCCTCGTCGCACTGGTTCAAAAAGTTCTTCATCAGAGAGTTTACTCAACACCTCATATGCCTCTCTATATGGAGCAATAAATCGGTCAAGAATCGTATGAAGTTCTTGCTTTGCGTGTCAGTAACCATAGCCACCTGCCAAATATTTCGCTCGAATCGCCTCAACCTCATCGCGTGTTCCAAACATTTTTATCATCGCAAAGACATTGCAGGTATCTGGATTTTTTGGGTCATCGAGTCCGAGAGAATCCGTCGGAATCGTGGCAATCTTTTTCTTCAAATCTGCTGAGTTCTCAAACATGCTAATCGTATTGTTGTAGGATTTACTCATCTTGCGACCATCGGTACCAATAATCGTCGCCACCGCATCATCAATTATTGGTTTTGGTTCGATGAGAATATCTGCCTTGAAATGATGATTTACATAACGAGCAATATCGCGAGCCATTTCAAGGTGTTGAAGCTGATCTTTGCCCACTGGCACCACATCAATATCATATCCCAGAATATCCGCTGCCATCAGAATTGGATAATTGAAGGTGCCCATATTCAGGTCATCTTTTTTGTTTTCTGCATCCTTGAAAGTGTGCGCTCGGAGCATCAGAGAATATGGCGTAAAACACGAGAGAATCCATGCGAGTTTTGGGATACCGACAATATCTGATTGTCGGAAAATCGTCACTTTCGTATCGCGACCGAGGACCGCAAGATATGAAATCAGGGCATTTCTGGTATTTTCTTGGAGCGTTTTCCCATCTTTTATCGTCGTCAAAGCGTGCAAATCTGGGATAAAAAGTGCGGTATCATATTTGCTCGCATTATCACGCAGAGGGAGCATCGCTCCGAGGAGATTGCCAATATGTGGAAATG
>CAZFTF010000013.1:0-26099 GCA_964521495.1 uncultured Candidatus Peribacteria bacterium
TCTTTCTTTGCAATACTAATAGCGATACCTCGAACTTTGTTGAGGTTCTTACCGGCAGTGACATTTTGCTTACCAGCATTTTTTGAAATAGCTGAATAATCTGTAATTCTATCATTCAAGAAATCCGTCATTTCATCTGTCAGGTATGGATTCAGATTGTCTTCGAGCAAGAAATTATCTCCTTCCTCTGGTCAGAGGAGATCATCAAGCAGGGCATCTTCTGAAACAGGCGTTCCCTCTTCTTCGTCACCGAGAAGGAGATCGTCAGTTTCTTCAACATCAAGCTCAGTATCGAGCTCTGTTTCAAGTGCTTCATCGAGTGGTAAAACGTCTTCGTCGTTATCTTTTTGTGCAGACATAGAAAAAAGGTTAGAAAAAATTTTATTCAGTTTCAGTAACAATACTATTCGCTGCAGACAAAGTTTCTACTTCGCTCATACGATCTGTATAGAGTTGCTTTTGGATATCGAGATCGCCTTGTTCGAGAAGATCCATCTTGAGACCGAGAGCCTGAAGTTCTTTCACGAGGACGTGGAATGACTCTGGGACACTGGGACGTTTGATTTGTTCATTTTTGACAATCGCACGGTATGCCTGAGTACGACCGGTGATATCATCTGATTTGATGGTGAGAATTTCTTGGAGAATATTTGCAGCACCGTACCCCTGGATAGCCCAACATTCCATTTCTCCGAATCTCTGACCTCCGTTTTGTGCACGTCCTCCGAGAGGTTGTTGTGTCACCATAGAATATGGTCATACAGATCGAGCATGGATCTTGTCTTCTACGAGGTGGTGGAGCTTCAGCATATACACGGTTCCGAGCATAGTATGCTCTTTAAACGGTTCACCTGTTTGTCCATCATAGAGTTGTACTTTTCCTGTTTCATCCATACCAGCTTGTCGCATCAGATCATGGATTGTATCAATACCAATACCATTGAGGACTGGAGTCGCTACGGTGATACCGAGCTGTCGAGCCGCTTCTCCGATATGTGCTTCGAGGACTTGTCCGATATTCATACGAGAAACCACACCAAGTGGGTTCAAGATGATATCAACTGGCTCACCAGATGCAGTATGAGGCATATCTTCTGCTGGGACAATACGAGCGACGATACCCTTGTTACCGTGTCGGCCCGCCATCTTGTCTCCGACTTCTATTTTTCGTGTTTGTGCGACGAGGACTTTGATTTGTTTGAAAACTCCATTTGCGAGATTATCACCTTCTTCTTTTCTGAGTGTTTGTACTTCGATGACCTTTCCTCCACTTCCTGATGGCATATAGAGAGAAGAGTCTTTGACGTCTTTTGATTTGTCTCCAAAGATTGCTCGGAGGAGTCGCTCTTCTGGAGAGAGTTCTTGTTCACCCTTTGGAGTGATCTTACCGACGAGGATATCACCTCCTTTGACGAAGGCACCCACTCGGACAATACCATCTTCATCGAGATCACGGAGTTTCACACTCGAAACATTTGGGATATCAGCCGTTGTACTTTCTGGTCAGAGCTTTGTTTCACGGACATCCATCGTGTATTCAGCGATAGAGACGTGTGTGAAATATTCTTTTTCGACAATATCAGCATTGAGGATGATCGCATCTTCAAAGTTGTACCCATTCCAAGGCATATACGCTACACGGAGATTTCGTCCGAGAGCGAGTTCACCATTTTCCATTGAGTGACCATCGATGAGGACGTCACCAGCTTGAAATTTTTGTCCATGTGAAACACGTGGATATTGGTGGAGCTCCATGTCATGATTTGAGCGCTCAAATGTGATAAGTTCGTATGTTTTCTTTTCACCATTTGCATAGAGTACTGTGACGTGTTTTGCATCGACACCGAGGACTTCCCCGTCGTCTTCTGCGATGACACAGTATCCGCTCTTTTCACCAAACGCTCGTTCATTACCTGTTCCCACAATTGGCGCATCAGAGCGCACGAGTGGAACAGCCTGACGCATCATGTTTGATCCCATTTCCGCACGAGTCGCATCATCATGTTCCAAGAATGGAATGAGAGACGTCGTCTCAGAAACGATTTGTTTTGGAGAGATATCGATATGAGTAATATCACGAACGTAGACAAAGGTTGCATCAGTATTTTGACGAGCACCGAGTCGAGTTTCTGCGAAATTACCGAAGTCATCAATAGGAGAATTCGCTTCAGCAATAGTGAAATTGCGCTCTACATAAGCATCCACATATTCATACTTGTCAGTGAGGTATCCTCGGACGAGGACTTCTTTTTCTGTATAGTTTTTCTTCAAAAGTTCGGCATGTTCTTTTTTCATGAGTACTTTTTCTGGAACAATCACCTTGCCTTTTTTATCAACAATATCTTCGAGAGTAATTCGGTTCACAGCAGAGACGCCATCATTTGGGACAAAGTGAGAAATCACACGGTAAGGAGTCTGGATAAATCCATGTCGGTCAACACGAGAAAATGATGCAAAATGCAAGACAAGACCGATATTTGGTCCTTCTGGTGTCGCGATAGGACAGATACGACCGTATTGTGTTGGGTGGACATCACGGACTTCAAACGATGCTCGTTCTCGAGTCAAACCTCCAGGACCCATCGCAGAGATACGTCGCTTATGAGCGAGCTCTGAGAGTGGATTACTCTGGTCCATAAATTGTGAGAGCTGAGAACTTGAGAAAAATTCTTTTACGACAGCTTCGACAGGACGGTGATTGATAAAGCTTCGAGCGCTTGATTCATCGAGATTGAGGACGGTCATACGATCCTTGGCAATTCGCTCCATACGAGCGAGACCCACGAGAAATTTCTCTTGAATCAATTCACCCACAGAACGAATACGTCGATTATCGAGTCGGTCAATATCATCTGGTGTTGCGGTAGTATCTCCGATATTGAGCCTGAGGAGGTAGGTAATAGTCGCGACGAGGTCTTCGATAGAAATAAATCGTCCGTCACCTTCATAGACATCGCTCACTTCGAGCTTGCGTGCTATCTTGAGTCGTGCGACTTCACCGAGATCAAATCGTTTTGGATTGGCAAACATCGTACGGAAGAGGTCTTCTACACGCTCATCAGTACCGAGGTCGCCTGGACGAATCAGTTTGTAGAGCGCATGCCATGCCTCGACTTGTTTCTTTGTCTTATCTTTTTCGAGACTTGGTTGGATATATTTTGCGACAATGTCCTTGTTTGCGCTAAATGCACGAATAATCGCTGCGTCACTCTCGAGACCAAATGCTCGGAGGAGTGTCATCGCTGACATCTTGCGTTTCTTGTCGATACGGACGGTGATAACACCCTTTTTGTCGACAGTGAATTCGAGCCAAGCGCCTTTTTTTGGTTTAATCTTTGCTGTGTAGACACCAGAATCTGCCTCAAATGAGATACCATCCGCTTTGATAATCTGATGGACGATCACTCGCTCGACACCATTGATAATAAATGTTCCTTTTTCTGTCATCACAGGAATAGCCCCGAGAAAGACAGTATCTTCTTTGATTTCACCCGTTTCCTTGTTGAGCATTTGGAGCTTCACACGGAGGTATGATTCGTAATTGAGGTTTTTCCTGCGACATTCTTTTGGAGCATAGCGAGGTTCTTCGATTTCAAAATCTTTGAAATGAATCTCGACACGTTCTTCAGAGAAATCAGAAACAGGAAACACGCTTTCGAGTGCTTCACGGAGACCGTATTCAATAAACGTCTTGTAAGAATCCAGCTGTGCTGCGATGAGCTCAGGCATATCGAGGATAGATCGGTCTTCTGTATAAAAATGTCGACCTGCACGGACATAGAGCGCTCCGTGAGTAGGAGTCTCATGACGCATGACAGGAGCCTTGCGAGGTTTTGCAACCAACACTGCTTCTGGCTTCACTGGTGCTTTTTTAGGAGCAGGAGTTGGCTTAGCAACTTTTGGAGCTGGTGCTTTTTTGACAGGAGCTGCTTTTTTTGCAGGAGCTTTTGCCTTTGGAGCTGGTGCTTTTTTGACAGGAGCAACCTTCTTCATAGCCTTTGCCTTTGGAGCGGGCTTTTTTGCAACAGGTGCTTTTGCCTTCACTGCAACTTTTTTGGGAGCAGCAACTTTGACGGCTTTTTTTGGAGTAGGTTTTTTAGACACCACTTTTTTTGCTGGTGCTACTTTTTTTGGAGTAGGTTTTTTAGCAACAACTTTCGCAACCTTTTTAGGAGCGATAGTTTTTTTGACTATCTTCTCTACCTTTTTGACCGGTTTAGCGCTCTTTGTGGGAGCTGCTTTTTTGCTGGTCACAGGTTTCTTTGACACAGTAGCGCCTGCTTTTTTAGCAGGTTTTGGGGTGTTTTTCGCAGACATAGCGTAAAAAAAAGAAGATAAAAGACACAAGAAAACCGCATAGACAGGCTATACGGCATACACGGACAGGTTATCTAGTAGGTTCGTGCACGAAAGACAGAGGGGATATGTGATATGTCAGGGATTATAGTGACGTTTTTATAAATGCAAGAGATTTTTGTATTTTTATTTTTTGTCTGAAAAAATGTCTGTATTTTTGAGCAAAAAACCACTCAGAAAATGTGCAAAAACGAGCCTATCAAGGAAAGAGTTTTTGAGTCGAAGGGAGTTTGCTCTAGCAAATGACCGAGACGAAAAAACGAATTGACGCAGAGAGGCGAAGTTTTTCCACATTTTATACATCAAAGGCAGTCGCTGGAAACACCTTTCGCACCACTCCCACAATATTGGTGGAATCAAACTCTTCTACGACAATATCAGAGTGTTCTGTATTGAGAGAATGCAGTACCCATCGCTCACCTTCTGCGCGGATTTTCTTGATCTTTGGTTTGCTATTGTGAACCACGAGCACTTTATCTTCTGGGCTAAAAATAGACTGGACTTGTATCAAAGCGAAATCGCCTGAATGAATAAATGGCTCCATGGAGTCCCCCTTGGCACGAGTAATAAAACAACTCTGTTGTTCGCTCGGAGTGACAATAGTCGTGTCGACCATGAGTTTCTTGCGAGGATATTCCTCGAGGATCGCCTTGCCCGCATTTCCACACTGCGCAAAACCAAAGAATGGTAATGCGAGTTGATTGGTCTCATCGTATTTTCTGAGTACTTGGTAACCACCAAAAGGATTTTTCGCAATGTAGCCCTGTCGCTCGAGTTGCATCAATTTGTCCAATACTTTTTGCGGATGATCCAGACCAACCGCATGACCGATATCCATCAGAGTCACGGTGTATTCCTGGTTATTCTCGAGGAAATCGAGGATATCTCTGTGGCGGGAATCAAGTATTTTCATAAAAGAAAGGGTGAGAAAATATTATTTAAGACGTTTTTTGAATGGTGGGAGAAAATTGGCTCTAGTGACCACTTTTTTTCCGGTTTTTTGTTCGAGAGCTTTTTTCGCATCTCGTGCGATCTTGCCTCATTTTTTGGCAGGAATTTTGTTTTCTTCGAGTCACTGCGTCTGCATACTCTCAGCAATTCGTCGTGTCGAGAGCTCAGCAAGTGCGGTAAAAAGAAGCTCTTCCTCGCTCATATGGTCTCGGAGATTATGTGTTTTCGTGAGTCACTTGAGAGACTTATGTTTGCTGACATCTATCCCTGTCCATTCTTCGTGAATAATATTGGTAAGAATTGCGAATTCTGAACCTTGTTGAACATCATGATCGGACCAATAATCCGTAAGTTTATTGCGTGTCTCCTGTCACATCATACGTTGCTGAATCCATTGCTCACTACGACCATGTTTTTGCCAGAGCTCTCGCGAACGATTGAGCGCAATCTCAGGATCACTCACTTCTTGCATTCGTTCATACCCAACTTTCGCAAGCCAAGTCTTAAATGGTTCAGCTTTTGGTGAAGGAATGGACTGAATAATACGAAGCATTGTCTCAGTATCTGCACAGTCTGTCATATAATTTTTACCATCTGAAGCAAGTAATTTCAGTTGTACGATTTTCTCGTACAACTCAGTCTGCAAGCCTTCTTCTCGGAGTTTTATCTTCAAATCACTCCAGTATCGACGAGGATTATCACTCTCGGTCAATGCTTCTACAACATCGATAACAGAAAAATACCACCGTTCTTGGTGCCAGATCTTGCGGATATCATGCGATTCAAATGAAATAAGAGAGGATTTCATATAAGCATTATATTCCGTAAAACCTTGAAAGCAAATCTTTTTTACAGAAAATTATTTTTTTCGTAAAATATTGAATCAGAAGCTATTTTCCTCCTTATTGCGAACTCTGTACTTGTGCTCTATAGAATTCTTCTGCCTTTTTGAGACCAGCAGCATACATATCATTTGTTGCATCATCTATCACGTAAGACTTATCAGAATGTGACATTGGAGTCCCGTCTGCAGCGAAAGAAGGTGAAGAAGTGGAAAATTCTACACGATCAGGATTGCCATCGCTATCAGCATCAAGTATCTCATAGACAGAAGCTGTGTCGCCCTGTTTTTTTACAGTCACCATATGTGTTCCTTTCCCTTGTGGTCAAAAACCAAGTGTCAATGCAGCAAGACGCCAATTATCTGGGTTCTCTGGATCCTGAGGAAAAACCCTTGGGAAAGTGACTGTATCCTGGTGCGCAAGGACCAGACGAATGATCTCACCGAGTGTTGCCTCACGAGCATCTTTTGTGGAACCAGTCGGAATAGTATCACCCATAGTCCCTGTCGGTAAAACAACAGGTGCTTTCACTTCTTCTGAAGCAGAAGTTGCTGGTTTATCGCAGCCAGCCAATGCAAGTAACATCGCTCATGCCAATGAAGCAGAAAGCAGAGAGTGATGAGGTCGTCTAGAAGGACCAGATGCGAGGGTTTGTTCGAGAGACATAGAATAAATAACTTAAAAATATATTATTACTATATAATAATATAGTTTTTGTCAAATATCTCACGCCGGGGAGAATTATATTTTTCGATAAGAAATTGAATGAATACATATCTTTTCTGCCGTCATCCATTCAATTGCCGATTCACTATATCACATTTCTGAAAAAAGCATTGTCTCTATATCCACATCATTATCATGAGAAACGGTGGTTGTCTCTCATTTTTCATAGTCCAAAACTATTGTTTCCATAAAAAATCGTTAGAAAATAAACGATCATGATCTATGACTTTTGGAAGAAAAAGCAAATTATGTTAATAGATTATTTTAATTGTTTGAAAAGATCTTCAATTGGCGAAAAAATCTCATCGGGTCAAGTGTAGTCCTTTGGCCAGATTGTATTGAGCAAGCAAAAATATTTCTTATTAAGATGAACACTGTTGCCAAATCATCCCCAATTACTTCAAGTCATAACTAATAAGAATGATTGAGCTTTTGGATAGAGTTCTTTTAGTTTATTACTTCTTTGAATATATTGTTCCTCCCAATCTCAACGACTCCAACCAAGCTGTGTTTTACATTCTATAATTGCGACAACTTCATCACCCCTCCAGATTGATATGTCAGGCCTGATTGATTGTTTCGTCTTTTTTATTTGTCTTTCTGAATGAGCGTGAAGCACTCAACCCTGGGAATGAAGATAGAGCTTTAGAAAAAACAACACACTCTCGACAAAAAAATCAGAAGCTGCTGCTAAATATCTTTTCTCAAGAAGATCCTTAATTTTTCCTTGAGTAAGATAATACGCTTTGAGTCTCTCTAATATCGCTTCAGATATATCTGTTTTTTTTAGATCAAACTGATATATTTTTTGGATATTTTTATAAGTTTTCTCAAACTGGTCATATGTATTTAGGAGACTATCTCGGAAATTTATATCAAGAGATTTTAAGGTTTTCATAAATGAATAAAAGATATTTACTTTTTTAAAAGTGGCGGAGTAAATATTACACCTTTTTTCGCTCTACTTCGTCGAGTGTTTTCCCTTCTTCAGTTTTCCATTCGTTCCATCAATTAGCATGACGACTAAGGACCAATGCAGCAGCTGCACTCGGACTATTAAATATATAATCTTCAGCAAAGATAAAACTTTTTTCATCCTTATCTTGAATAATTTTTTTAGCAATCAATTCATCTTGTATATTTTTGACCCAGCCATCTGTCGATGCTTGTGCTAATTCTTTTCTCGCTATAGAATCCTTATACACAATAAAGCCCTCGGCTGTATACGTTCATTTTGCAAGAGCAGACGGTCATTTACAAGTGTATGTTTTTTGTTTTTCAAGTCACGATATTTTCACTTCTGTAAGAATCGGATACCCTAAAAAAGAGATGAGCAATTCTATATTGTCGAGAAAATCTTCCATTGTATCAATTTGGTATTCTGGAAGACTATTGAGTTTAGGTGTAACAGAATTTTCTACTAGAAAAACTTTAGATTGTTTCGCTTTCCCAACAGCACGAGATTCGAGATATTTCACGTCAGCCTTTGTCAGATTATTATCTTTTGAAATAAATGCTATAACAAAATTCCAAAAATCTTTTTGATTATCATGAGTTGTTAATCGAGTATAGAGATTCTCTGCTTCTCAAATATATACTATATCTTGATTGTGAAGATTTTTTCCAAACAAAAAATACACAGCCGGAGTGTTGCTCTCTTTTCTCTCCTTTATATCTTTGAGGCTAGCTCTCGGCACAATAATACCCTTACCAATCCAATTAGAGAGCTCAATGGTTTTTATTCATACTGAACTTCATTGAACAAGATATGTGATAAGTGTTTTTCAGCGATTCATAGACTAAATATTAATAAACCCATCCACTTCCGCCATTACTCTCGCAGTCTCAGTAAGTGCGACAATCATCCGCTGGTAGTGCATGATATCATCATTAGTGAGGGTACGACCTTTCCGATCTTTGAGCCACTTCTGAGCAGGCATATAGCCACCTATTGGGTGAGTCCAGACCAATTCTGGTACACCACCAAAATATTGCGTTGCATTGATAAATACCTTTTCATCGATATATTTCACATTTTCCACGACATTATCACCTGCGACAGGATAAGAAGTGATAAAGTCCTCTACTTTCGAAGATTCCAAGAGATGCAACGAGCGAAGCTCTCCACCAAGAGCTACCAATGCAAGGAAACTCTCACGATCTCGCGGATATGGCACGCGTGGGAAATCAATCTTCAAAAATTCCTTATATTTCTCTCGATACGATGGTGAATGAAGGACAGCATAAATATAATCCAATATCTGCTCTGGTGTCGTCTCGCCCACAATCGTATTAATCGCTGACCAAATCGTCTCATCGAGATTTGGTGTCCGTGTTTGATTTGTTAAATTCTCTGAATCAGAGTAAAGATAGAGAGGGAATATATTGGCTGTTCAGAATAACTTTGCACTCGCTGTAATATTTCCATCTACAATATTTTTTGTTATGAATACATGTCTAAAATCCTGCGCGGTCTGACGACATACTAGCAATCATAAATTATTTCAAGCTATGAAATTTCTCATAACTGCATATCTTGATCTACCGATAAATCACCCAGATTCTTGGGTCAAAATTGTATACCGATAATCAAAAGGTCTGTATTGAATTACCTGTTTTAGAAAAGTAGTATTTTTTATATTTGCTTTTGCGTCTTTAAAATTCCATCCACTGGAATCCTCTTTATTTGAATATTTTACCTTAAGTTCGGGCAAATCCAGATTAATAAAATTATCTAAAACATTATCCAGATACTCTTCTTGGTATTGTATTGCTAATTCATCACATTTTGTTTCAACACCATTACTGTTAATTTTCATGAGCTGATTTATTGAAAAACCTTTTTTATATTCCTCTTCACCTCAAAAATCCTTCGGAACAAAGAAATAATATGGCTTCACTGGTGCTAGTTCGACCCATTTAGCTTCATGTAGCGAGAGTTTTTCGAGGGCATCATATTTCTCATTACGGCGACCATAAAGATCGAGATGATAGATGGTGGCGAGAGGTTTGGGCATAAAATATGATGTCAAGAGGAAAAATAGTAAAAATAATTTGATTGTTTTTGTAAGTATGCTATACTAGGTTTACAAAAGAGGTGTGGTTCGTCGCCATGACCTCTTTTTTTATGGCTTTTTATATTTCCAAACTGAGAAATACGCTGGAGAATTTTTGGTAACATTGGCATTGAAAGAACTGACAGAGAAAAGTGTACGGAGTTCACGCAGGAATTCTTCTTTCCTGATTTTCTCATGATCATAAAAATCGTATACAACTGCTCACACTAATAAATCAACGAGCTGTACAAAAGGTGCAGAGTGAGACTCTATCCGTGTAATACCAAATATCGTCTGTTTCATACTCTTATCTATCATTCTTTTACAAATCTTATTATAAAGAGATGCCTCATAGGTGAGTCACTCTGTTTTTGGTTGTGAGATTTGATCAGCTAAAATGACAAAATCTGAATTCTCAGGAAATTTATTCATATTATTCACAACAAGCATGGCAAGATTATTGAGATATCTGTCCCAATGAGATATTCATTCTTTGTTGTATCATGACTCCTGTTTATCAAAAACAATAGAAGAGAAATGTAGCCCTGAAAGAGTAAGGCATTCTTTAACGGTCTGGATATAGAGTGAGAAATTCTCCTTATTTATATTCTTAAATTTTAGCTCAAAATTATTGAGAGATTTAGCATATTTAAGGACATCTTCATACTCGCCAGCAATATAATGATTATTGATTCTCTCTAGCATTCTGAGGTTAGAGAGATTTTTTATTTTCTGATAATTTCTATCCAAAATATTATATAGTTCTCCAATAATCTCTCAAGGGACAATAAGGAGTCAAAGACCAAAAAATTGCTCCTGATCATTATTTCATGTTTCATCTACAAAAATAAAATATTTATTTCTTTGGGGCATAGAAAAATAATTATGATTTTTTTATTCAGATAAATATAGAAGTTCCTTGCTGGATATCAAAGACATTTTCATCTTTTTCGCCATTAGGAGTGGTTTCTTTTTTCTTTGAGCTTCCATGTAAGTCAACGATGTAGATATAGTCAAATGTCTCCATCAGATGTTTGCGCATTTGTCTATGAGTAATACCATCAATAAATGAATTATTTGTGATAAATGCTAGAATTCATTCTCCATTTTTCTCGATAAGATGTTCTCCGAATCTGATAAATTTTATATAGTCGTCATCGAGGTTTATTTTTCTTTCTCAGAGTCACTGTTTGTAATCTTTGATAAGATTCAGAATCCAATCGCCAGTATTTGAACTGCTCACAGAATATGGTGGATTTCCAACAACGACCATCACGGGTTTATCGGCTTTTACCTCATCAGCATACTGCCCCTCTCGTGTGATGCTCTCAGCGAGTCCAAAGAGTGTTCCTTGAGTTTCACGATTGGTTTTTGCTTCTTCGAGAGAGTTGGTGAGATAGACCTGGAGACGCTGATCGAGTTCAGGAACACCTGTTTCAGCGAGAGTGAGTCCGAGTTTCAGATGTGCGATAGTATAGCTCGCCATCATCAACTCAAATCCATGGAGTCGTGGGATAAGGTCATTTTGGACATACGATGGCCATATACCCGCCTGGCCCCTCATGCTCGCATGAATGTGTCGGATAACTTCATTGAGAAATGTTCCTGTGCCTGTGGCAGGATCGAGAATTTGCACACGATGAACCTCTTCAGTGATTGACTTGGTCGACATATTCCCTCGCTTGTCCGTCACATGACCCATTGTTTCGTGTTTGATTTTGCTCGTGTCAGCAAGTCCTCGCTTAAGTCAAAAATGCGTCTTCAAGATATCATCCACTGCTCGTACAATAAATCGCACGACTGGTGCAGGGGTATAAAACACTCATCGCTGTTTTCGCATGCTTGCATCGTATTCTCCGAGGAAATCTTCATAAAAATGAATCACAGGATCGTGCGTTTCAATATCTGTCTTTTGATACAGTCCGTGCATCAATGCTCGCACATCTGCATGAGCGAAAACCTCACAAAGTTCATCCACAATATATCAGAGTCTCTTTTCAAATCCTTCACCAGCTATATGATCAAAGAATTTTCGCAGAAGTGGGTTACTCTTTGGAACGAGGTCACGAGCTTCTGAGCGGGTGAAATTATCAGGCGTTTCATCATTGTATCGTGCCACGAAGAGACCATAGACAAGTGTCTGAGCATAGAGGTCGGAGAAATTATGATAGTCGAGGTCATGAAGAATTTCTTTTTTGAAAATATCATAGAGTGCAAATATATCGGCATATTTTCCTGCTGTACGATTTTCTTCTGTGAGCATTTCGCGCAGATTATCACGAATACGGCGAGCTTTACCTCCCATGATTTGTGCGAGATGTTTGGAAGAACGAATAGAATCAACCGACTCAGTCAAAAATGCTGCAAGCGTATCTGTGAATACAGTGAAATTTTCTTCACACAGACTTAAGGTACTCCCATTTTTTATAGCAAGAACAACTGGCTCACCGTAAGAGGAACCATTTTTGAAAAAACGAAATTCTATACCATTGGTGAGAATGAGACGAGCATATCAGAAATATCTTGCGAGCTGTTCACTCTTTGTTGTTTTTTCAAGATTCACATGGATATCTTTTGCTTCACCATATGCCACAGGAAAAAGCTCAGCTCATTGTCCTGAGAGGAAAATGAAATCAGGTTTTCCGTGTTCACTTCCTTTTGGTTCGTTGATGACATTGTATTTTGTCAGAGCTACAAAGAGGTCACGAAGTTCTGGACGATAGCTGTGTTCTGTTGCATGGCCAGAAACGAGCGATTGAGAGACTTTTGAGAGATACGATGCAATTTGAGAAGACATAAAAAGATTATACAAACTCCTTTTGTTCCGCAACAAAAAAATCCCCATTGCTGGGGACTTTTTCAAAATATGGTTTATATCGTTTCGACTGGCGTCGTGAGCAAGAGTTCTTTTGATGGATCATAGAAATCGAGATTCTTCTCTCCGACAATGTCCGACATTACCTGAATCAGGTCAGTGAGTTTCACTTCTTTTTGAATCCCTGTTGCCATATCTTTGAGTTGACAGACACCTCGGCGAGCTTCCATGATACCGATAATGGCGACATAGCGAGCCTTGAGTTGGTTGGCTTTTTTGAGCTGTGTTTTCATCGATGGAGAACCAAATGATGCAGAGACTTTGAGACCACGATCCCGTGCTTCGATACTGAGTGGAAGGGCGATTTTTTTCGCTTCTTCACCCACCTGGATAAAGTAGAGATCGAGGATATCTTTGTTCACAATAGAGAGTCCTTTTTCTTTCATAGAATCAATCAGTCGCTCGACACCCATCGCAAAACCGACGGCAGGAATGACATTTTTTGAACCAAGGCTGGTTGCGAGACCATCATATCGTCCACCACCACAGTACGCATCTTGCGTACGACCAGAATTATCGACACATTCGAAGACGACATCACAGTAGTAATCAAGTCCACGAACGAGGGTTGGATCTTCGACATACGGGATACCGAGGATATCCAGATATTCTTTGACAGATTCGTAGTAAGCGAGGGTATCTTTTTTGAAGAAGTTCTTGAGTTGTGGAGCGTAGGGAAGAATCTCGCGAACATCAGGATTTTTTGAATCGAGGAGACGGAGAGGATTTCGCTCTACACGAGCCTGGTCAATCTCATCGAGGAGATGAGACTTACCGCGGAAATAGATTTGGAGTTCAGAGACATATGCTTCTCGCTCTTTGGTATTTCCGAGGGTATTGATTTTGAGAGTAAACTTTTCACCGATACCACAGTCACGAAGTATCTTAACGGCCATATGAATATTCTCTGCATCGAGGACTGGATCGCGCTCACCGATAATCTCCGCACCGAGCTGATGAAACTGTCGGAAGCGACCCTTTTGAGGACGATCATAGCGAAAGTGTGGCTCGATATAGTAGAGGTAGACGGGCTGTGGTTCTTGAGAAAAGTTTTCGAGATACGAACGCATCACGCCAGCGGTTGATTCAGGTTTGAGGACGATATCACGACCTTTTTTATCCTGGAATTCGTAGAGTTCTTTGCTCACCACATCCGTATCAGCCCCGACAGAACGCACGATGAGGTCACGCATTTCTATGACAGGTGTCGAGATACGAGTAAAACCAAAGTGTCGAAAAATATGTCGAGAAACTTTTTTGATAAAGGTGTAATATCGTTGTTGTTCGCCAAACCAATCTTGTGTGCCGCGTACCTTTTGTGGAGTTTCCATAAGAAAAATAAAATCCTATAAATGCAGGATAGATCAAGAAATAAAAGAATGTATTGGAAGAGTATAGGCAAAAAATGGTCAGAATCAAGAGTTTCTCTCGAAACCAAGAATTGCATTCTTCACACAATCCTCACAAATCAGGACTAGTCAAGTGGCAAAAAATCCCTATACTGCCGGCATATGAAAAAAATCTCACTTGCTGCAATGCTGATTGTAAGCCTTTTCTGTGCTTCCCAGTCATTTGCCGAGACTTCACCCGTACCAGAGGAAGTCTACACATTTTCTAAATCTGCAGAAGCACAAGTTGCTCCTGTCGTGACAGAAGAACCAGAAACTAATAAAGTCGCTGTCGTCGATGAAGATGTCACGCCTTCTGAGGACGCTCTCCTCGCTGACGCTCAGACACTGATCCGAGAGAAGCTCATCGAGAAATACCAAGTCCGTCTCGACAAAGTCATGGAGCAGCTCACCAAAAAACTCGCTGGAGTACCAGCTGAAGTCCAGAGACAGGCTCTCACAGAAGTCCAAGGACGTATCGCTGAGAAAAAGGCACTTGTCCTCGCAAAGAAAAATATCGATCCTATGAAACGAGATATCACGATTGCTATCCTCGACCATATCACACTCCGTATCGAAGGAATGATCCAACAATCCGCTCAAACTGCTGCGACGACACCAGTCTAAACCACACGTCTCAAACAATAAAACCCTCCTTATAAACAGAGAGGGTTTTTTGTTTACCATTCATTGGTAGAGGAAATAGTTTTATTTTCTTGCTGTCTGGAAATAGAGTCCGAGAGCAAATACTGTTTGAGCGTCCCGAAAAACAGAATACACTGAAAAACTGGAGAGCGAGTTTATTTGCTTTCGGCAGTTTTGGGTACTTTTGCTGCCAAAAGTACCAGAAAGCCACCAGGAATTGAAATGGTTTGATGACCTGGATTCCCGCCTTCGCGGGAATGACAGAAACCAATTCCTTTCTCTATCCTCTTTTTCCTTCTTCTCTTAATCTTTAACCGTCACTCGTACAATTTCTACTTTTTTGAAAGGGCGGTCTCCGCTATCAGTTGGCACACGAGCGATGATATCAGCTATTTCGAGACCCTCGATGACTTCTCAGAAAACACTGTGCTTGCCATCGAGCCAAGATGTCTCTGGTGCATGGACGATAAAAAATTGGCTTCCATTGGTACCAGGACCAGCATTGGCCATAGAGATAACTCATTTTTTATGGGTGAGTTCTGGATGAAATTCATCCTCAAATTTTTCTCCATAAATACTCTCTCCTCCTCGTCCTGTACCAGTCGGATCACCTCATTGGAGCATAAAATCAGCGATAATACGATGGAAAATCGTCCCATCATAGTAGCCTCGCTTCGCGAGCTCGACGAAGTTTTTCGCGGTCTTTGGGACTTTGTCCGCAAATATCTCGAGTGTGATATCACCATGATTGGTGTGGAGAGTGACTGATGGGTTCATAAAAAAAGGGAGTGAAAAATAATAAGGGGATTCTAGGAGTTTTTGTCAATTATACAAATTAGAGAAAAGGTTTGGAGTGTGTGATGCTTTTCTTATACTCTCTACACTCTCAAAATAATACCCATTATGGTAATCAAAAAAACAGGGAAAGAAAATAGCAAAAAACACAAAGCGATCACTACTCTGAAAAAGATAGATATATTTTTTCATAAAAGGAGAACCTTTGATGAAATCCCAAATGCTCTCGGTATCGATAGAATATACTGATACATAAAATGAACTTTATGATGAATTTGGAGATTTTTTCGCAAAAAAAGGTCATTCAAAGATATATGAGAATCTATCACTGATTTTTTAAAAGAAACGCCAGAAGAAGAAAAAAAGATACCAAGAAATTGGCTCGAGAAAAACTCGGCCATTATCTGGGATAGTATCATGCTCATACTGGTGTATATCTTCCTCTTCAGTGGTCTCAAAATGGAATGGTTTCTAAAAGAGATTATCCCTATTGGTGGTGATGTTCCTTATCATGTTGCTAACTATTTTGATTTCAAGGAAATACTCCTTCCAAGTTTTCAGATTTCATGATGGTCTGATGCAAGTTTTGCAGGATTTCAACTGTTCCAATCCTACCCAATTTTTCCCTTTGTACTGATTTATTTCCTGGATCTCTTCATCGGATCATGAGTAGCCTTTAAAGCTATTTTGATACTTGGAGCAGTTTGACTTCCCCTGGCAACCTACTGGACACTTTTGCAGTCAAGAGTTGCACGACCTGGACCAATATTTGGAGCCATTCTTTCTCTCGCATACCTTTTTCACGATGATCATTTTGCCTTTGGAGGAAATCTCCGAAGTGTTTTCTCGTGAGAATTCGCTCATAGCCTCTCGATACTTTTGCTCGTGATTTTTTGTGGCTTTCTCTACAAGGCCTTTGAAAATAAGAAATACATTCCTCATGCGATTATTACTTTAGCACTCATAGGTTTTTCTCACCCAATATCATTTGCAATTGCGATCTTCCTGCCACTTTGATTTTTGATAAATAGGAAAAATGATACCGAAGAAAAAACATCACTCGATACACTCAAGTATTCATGAAAAATCTCAATCGCATTGAGAATTATGCTGGTAAGCGGTCTCCTCTTCTGTACATGGGCTATCGGATACTATGTCAATCAGAGTTTTATGGGAATATGAGGGACGCAAATAGTAGGCGATAGTTATGGTTGGGGGCTTACATTTCATTACCTTATACCCAAACTTCTTTTACCGTTCGCAGTATTCTTTTTGATATATATCATTTATTCTATTTTTCAGTGGAAAAAGATTTCCACACTACAGGGGTTCTTTCTCTGGTGATTCTTGATTTCAATAGGATTCTTTCTCTTCAGATTTATGGGGTTTGCGATTCGGTTTCTTCCACTTATCTATCTTTTTGTGATGTTTTTCCTAGCAACAACAGCAGGAAAAATCTACGAAAATACCAGAAGAGAAGTGGTACGAGTGTTGGTCTGCTGTCTCGTTATAGCAAGTGCTGCATTTATTTTTTATTTTGTTGAAAGTAATAACATCTTTCAAAGGTATAGAGGTACATCTGGGCACAATTTTATCGGCGCTGAGAGTCGAGGAGAATGGAAATCTGTACAACTCACATCAGAATTTCTCTCAAAAAACTTTGATACACAAACGGAAAATAAAAATACTTCTCATCCGCCAAGAGTATTCTCCTATTTCAAGGGTGATCTTTTCCGTGTTACTTCTCGAGCAAGCATATATGATAGTCTTTTCTCTCACTCATCTTTTACTTCTCGAGGGATCTGGACAGGAAGACAAATAGATAAACAAAAAATATCCGCCAAACAGTTCTGGGACTATATGGAGCTCAGCAATACAAAGATTATTATCGCGCCAAAAGAGCTCGCGGACTATCTCGAAAAGACACCATACTTTTCTCTCATAAAAACATTCGATCTCTATAAAATCTTTGAAACAAAAAATACTTCCAAGTCTTATGTCATACCTCTGAAGAAAAAAGTATACGCCATCAATAATTGAGCTGATTGGAGAAAAATAAATGATAAATGGTACGGAGAGTACTCAGAAAAATCACCATTTATCGTCTATAACCCAGATTCAAATCAGACAATTTTTGAAAAGTATGACCCTAAAATACCCCCAGCTTATTATCAAGACGATTGCAAAGTACAGGAATTTGTCCAGAGGGAAATAATCAAAATTTCTACCAACTGTATCGGGAGGCCTCTTCTCGTAAAATTTGCCTATCATCAGAATTGGAAAGTCACTGGAGCAAATGGAGTCTATCTCACCACGCCAGCATTTATGATAGTAGTACCAACACAAAATGAAGTAACTCTTTATTATGGAAAAAGACCCTACAATTATCTTGCTTACACTTGTGGAATTCTTGGGATAATGCTTTTATTCTTCTATTGATGGCTAGAAAAAAAGATAATTTTTTATACAAAAAAATTCGTAAAAAATCACGAAAGATTATTACACCTGATATTACTTGTCTTAACAAAACTTAAAATTTTAACAGTAGGTAACTATTTCTGGCAGAGAAGTATCCCTATCCTTCTCGTGTTTTGCCTCCTTATTTCCATCGCATTCATCTACACGAACAGGGGGTAAGTACTAGTAATACTTTATGAAAGCATCAAAAAAGCCCTGAAAAGGGCTTTTAAAATTCTCTTTGGAGGCACCACCCGGAGTCGAACCGGGCTACGAAGCTTTGCAGGCTCCTGTATAACCGATCTACCATGGCGCCCTGACTAAAAGAATAATGGGATTATAGCAAAAGGAGGTCTTTTTGCAAACTTTTCAAAATTTCCAAAGCTTTCTCCTGTTCTATAAAGAGAGGACTCGTGGCAATCGTGATAATATCTGCTTGTGCAAGCCAATATCGCACTGTCGCAAATGTTTTCGCTTCATCAAATCCCTGTGAAAAATAATCCAAATCAAGATCAACAATAAGAGAGTTGTGGGTTTTTAGTTGTGAGTTGTGGGTTTTTACCAACTGATTATTTTCCCAGACAAATGTTCATGCTCCATTTCTGTCCTCACCAGTGACCATCAATGCTTCAGAGAGAAGCCCAGTAGCAAGAGCAGGAACAATAAAATCCGCGATAGTCAGGACAGTATTGGTATATTCTTGAACTTCTTCAAGGTCTTCAAAAAATAAAAATCCCGCTTTATTATCTCTTCTTTCTTCTTTCTTCTTTGGTAATAACTGTGGTGTCGCAAGGTCAGTATGCTGATCAATATGAACGAGGAAGCTTCCCGGCTGAATCAGTCCTCTCTGGAGTGCTTCATGCCAAAAAGCGAAGGCATGATTATGATTATCCATTATCCAGGTAGGTACATGAGCATTTTTGAGAAATACAAAATGCTGCAATCCTTTTTCTGAGTGCAATGTCTCACCAACATAGGTCTCAATAGCAGTCGTCTCGGCCATATGCACATCATCCAGATCACCCTCAATCAAAGAAGGAACATAAATCTGAGAATGAACCCGCTCAGCATAATCAAATCGATTGTTACTGATAGGTTCTGTAATAAAAAATCAGGTTGAATAAAATCACATATTCTCATTATAAAGATAAGTGCCCTGAGAGCAAAGATGAGGAGACAAAATCTATCAATCGTATATGAGAGGACAAAACGACGATTTGTATTCTATGAAGACAAGAAAAAATTTGCAATTCAAAGAGGAGCCGAATATAATACCTCTAACGTAACGCAATTTATTCCTTCTTATGAACTACGCCATCCTCAAAACTATCATCGACTCCACTATCCAAAATTATAATCAAAATAATCCAACTCAACCAGTGACAGAAAGTCATGTCTCACTTACCAATATGACTATGCACGGTATTGATCTTTTGATACGTTGTCCTCACACACAAAAAGAAATTCGCATTCACGCAGAAGTAAATTTTATGAATGGACCTACAGTAAATAATCAAGTTATTACAGGAAATGGAATGACCACTACCACACGCCAAATAGATGATAACGATGTAACTGCTATCCACGAAGCACTTCAAAAAAATACTTCCATCTCAGATCTTTTCGGAGAATAATTCCGTATGTTTCAAAAAATACGAATCTTCTTACGCTACACATTTGCCTGGATACTCATCATGGTTTCTGTAGGGGTGATAGGATTTGTTCTCTATCCTCTTCTTTCAGAAAAATACGGCTCGATGGCACTCACAACACACCGATATACGGGAGGGTTCACGGTGAAGCATTGGTATCCTCTGGAGATAGAGAGAAATAAGGAGATAGTTTCAGACAAACCTCAGGTACAACAAACAAAAAATACAAAGCTCGACGCTCTCGAAGAAATTGCAACAAAAGATATTGGCGAAAGAACGAATAGCTTTTTCAAAAATTTCAAAGAAGCTTTTTCAACAAATACCAACAAAAAAACTGTAAACTATAGCAAAGATGAGACGGGGGCATATCAAGGACAGTAAAGAATTGACATTCAAATAAATACATGTTACAATACACATGTATTTATTTTTTATTCTCTTTTTGGATACTCAGGTCTTTGGTCTTTTTGGTGAATTTGCCAATATCTTATTTGGCATTGGAGGATTTGCTATTATCGCAGTACTCTATGGGATAGTTACCTATAACTCTATCATTCATGCAAAAAATACCACACAAGAATCATTCTCTTCAATTGATACCGTTTTGCAAAACCGATACAATCTCATTCCAAATCTTATAGAACTCGTCAAACAATATATGGGACACGAATCCAGTATTATGATGCACGTCTCTGAGATGCGAGCACAGCTGCTTTCAAATACCAACAAATCAGGCAAAGAGCGTTTTGCGCAAGAAAATGAACTTCAGAATGGCATGAAATCCATCTTTGCTGTTGCAGAAAACTATCCAGATCTCAAGGCAAGTGCAAATTTTCTCGAACTTCAAACACAATGGAGCGAACTCGAAGATCGCCTCCAGGGTGCACGCCGTGCCTACAATGCAGCTGTAAAAATGCTGATGAATAAAAAAGAGATGTTTCCTTCAAATATTGTTGCAAAAATGATGACACTCCCAGAATACACTATGTTTGAGGCTGATGAGAGTGCAAAAGCAGAGAAAATTGATGCAAAAGAACTCTTCGCAAAATAGCATATTAATATGTTCTCCATCGACTTTGCTTCTTTGCCAGATATTTCTAAAAAACTTAGTCAAAACGAAGTCACAAATTTGAATACTCTTTTTCGAGAACCTGATGTACAGAGAAAACTCGAAGAAATAGAAATACATAGGAAGAAACGTCATAAACTGAAGCTAGGGATTACTATTTGAAGTATTGTATTATCTTTAGGCCTCGCACTACTCCTCTGAAAAGGGAATATCATGAATGGAATACTATACTATATTGGCTCTGGTGAAGATATATTTTCTCCAGTATTTTGGACGTTTATTGTGACATATGGGGGAGGAATGACTCTTCTCTATACCGTATTTGCTTCAAAAATAGAAATCCCGCTCAAAAAAGATATTCTCTCTCATATATGCCCGATGCTGTATTCAAAGCTACAATATAGCTATGATGCTCGGTTTTCATTTATGGAGATAGATATATTACGACATAGATGACTCTTGAAACCGTATACGGATCTAGATATTGTGGAGGATTCGATATTTTTTGATGTAGCCAAGGATAATAAAAATTTCAGTGTTCATGGCTTCGAATTACAAACATCAGAAGAGACAGGAACTGGAAAAAGACGAAGAAAGGTCATGACAAATCATTGTTATTTAATGAGAGTTCATTTTCCACATGCTCGTATTCCGCTTCAAGATGATATTTTGATTCAACAAGATACGCTTGATACTCTCTCAAAAACAAATCTTTTTGCACCAACAATAAGTGCTCTAGCAATTGCAGTAATCATGGCAATAGCTCTCAAAAGTATATTACTCGGAATTGTCATAGGGATATGTATATGAGCAGTCGTATTTATGGTGCCGAGAATATGATCAAAAAAGCACAGAGTAGAACTTGAAAATGTTGAGTTTGAAAAAATTTTTGATGTCAAATGTCGTGATGTTATTACAAGCAGAATGATTATTACGCCAGCATTTATGGATCGTATTGTGCAACTCACAAAAAAAACTGGCAACAGATATGAATTTCTCTTACAAGAAAATATCATGTATATCAAAAGAATTATCACGTGAACCTATCTTGATATGGACACCCATAATGATATTACTAAAAATCTCTGATGATTTGTTCAATTTTATATCGACATGAGAGAAATTATGTTGTTTATATCCGAGATGAATTTAATGTATTTATCACAAACAACCCCGGGCAAGACAGAGCCAAAAAATGAAACCCTCCCAGCGATGCCTCTATCATTCAAAGCATGAATACAAACGAATATATTTAATAGATTTATAACAAATATGTTTCTATCAAATATTTCATCAGATACAGAAAGAACGCTCTGGTAAAACTGATACATCTGAGTATACTCCGTCTATGCTCTCCGATTTCAAAAACCTCATCTCAAACCACCCTGATTTCCCCAAACCAGGCGTACTCTTTCGCGAGATATCGCCACTTCTTTTTGATGTAGCAGCACGCAGGGAGATTATTGAAGCATTTGGAGAATATATGCAAGGCAAAAATATCACAGCGGTTGCTGGTATTGATGCGAGATGATTCCTGCTGGCATGAATGCTCGCTGAAAAATACCAACTCCCTCTCGTGATGATACGCAAAGAGGGGAAGCTCCCTGATGAGATAGTCCTCAAAGCCTCTTATGTGCTCGAATATGGGGAAGCAACGCTCACAATACGCAATGATCTTCTCTCAGAAAATGATACTGTCCTCATCGTCGATGATGTCCTCGCAACAGGTGGGACACTCGAGGCAGCCATCGAACTCGTCAAAAAATGTGGAGTACAGACCGTGTACACGGGCGTCCTCGTCGAATTACTCTTCTTGAAATGACGAGAAAAATTAGCCCCAATAGATATTTTTTCAACCATCCAATATGACTAAGATTTTAATCATCTCCGCTCTTGCAGAAGAGATGGCGCCTATTGCCCACTCCCTCGGACTTTCACAGAAAATGAAGGTAGGTGAAATAGTAGAACATGAAGATTATGTGTTCGCCATCAGTTCAGTTGGTAAAGTAAGTGCCGCTATGATGCTCACAAAAGTTCTCGAACAGTACCAAATTTCCTCAATTATCAATATCGGTCTCGCTGGAAGTCTCTCGCCCCATCTCACTTTCGGAGATGTCGTGATGGTCGAGCATACCGTCGAACACGATGGGCTCATAGAAGGAGACGCTGAAACACAAAAAAGACTCTATCCACTCTTTGCGCTCACCACCGTTGAGCATCCAGAATTGAAGCGGGGAGTTCTCGTCACAGGGGACCAATTCGTGAATTCAGAAAGCGTCCGAGAAACCCTCCAAGCAAAAGGATGACAACTCGTCGATATGGAAGGTGCTGCTCTCGCAAAAGTCGCTCACCACTATCAGATTCCACTTATTGCTCTCAAGGTCATCTCTGACCATGCTGATGAAAGTGCTGGTGATGATTTTGAAACCAATCTCCACGCCGGTGAACGAGTCGTGAAACATTTGCCTTTTCTTCTAGGATTCCTCTCTGGGAATTAGCCTGATAAACAGAAAAGTACAAAGCGGAAGTCTAGTATTTTTGGGTAATAAAATATAATACACACTATAAATATAATACCTATGATAACAATCCAAGCAGGACTTCACTCAAGTGAAAAAGACCACAAAGCTATGACAGGAGGCACACTCTTTGTCGATAAAAAAATATATTCAGAAGAGCCTCTCAAAATACACACCTATGCCCTCAACCTCTTTGGAACTCCAGGGGAGACAGAATATGAGGCATTTCATCGAGGAATGCACACCAATGAGCATCTCTTGGCGTACACTCCTGATACAGGAAGTCTCCGAGCAAGTCTCGCAGAGATAATACCTGGACTGGATACCAAGATGATTCTCGATGTCTCTCCATTTGAATTCGAGGATGGAAGCTATGGTTTCCGCATTGCCTCTCTCGTAGAGCTAGAAGCAGAGACGCTTAAAAAAGCCACAAAAATCTCTGTCGAGAAGGCGATAGGATATCTGGAACAGGTCAAAAATGGTAATGGTGATACAAAATGATTTCTTGGCATCCCCTTTGCGACAGCAAAGCAGTGTGGACAGTTTACCTATCATCACCCAGAAAATGCACAGGAGGCCCTCAAAACGGTCAATACAGATGCTCTAGAGATACTCTCAAACACTCAATCAGTGGAACACCAAAAAGCAGTCGTTTGTGACCTCCGATTTCTCAAACCAAAAACAGATGAACATGATGATCGTATCACACTGGATCCAAAATTCAGTTATTATCTCTCAAAAAAAATAGAACATGAATTACCTCAGAGGATACCAGGAACAGCCGTAGTGGTCGGAACATTTGGCTGTATGACCGGCACCTATCTCTGCGTCTCTCATATCGGTGATGAAGAAAAAGATATTCCCGAAATCCATGCTGCCATTATGGATATTCTCAGAAGTATCGATATGGAGAATCTCCCAGAAAATCACAGAGAACAACTCAGGACGATTCTAGAGAATTATGAGAAACACGGGAAGTAATTTTACAAATAAAATACACAAAAAACCTCCATTTCTGGAGGGCTTTAGGTTCACACTACATCTTACGATTATAATAAATAGCCTGAATCCATTCTATCAATTCTTCTCGTGTAATTGCCTCATTGAATCATTCAGAATTTACAAAACTAATAAGTCGTAATTCATTGGCTCGATTAACATAGTGCAACCATATTGGTTCTGTAGGAACCTGAGCAGGTCCATCAATCATCTTGACCAGGATGCTCAGGGCTTGGCCTCGGGTCAAGGTTCATTGAGGTGAGAAATGCCCTTGATTACCCACCATCAGGTCAAATGCACAAGCGCTATATACTATCTCTTTGAAATCTTTTGAGATGATAGTATCATCTTTATAAAGGATATTACAGTTATCAGGGAAAGAAGCATACCGTTTATTAAAAAGACGCTCCGCAGTGCGTACGAATACGGCTGCAGCCTCCTGCCGTGTAATAGTATCTGCTGGGCGGAATTGCTCCAATGTTGTTGCGCTCGTAATTTTATTACTCACAGCAAAATTCAACACCTGCTCTTTCTCCCATGGACGAATACATTGACCGTAGATAGCATCCCAAGTGTACCCAGCTGATGCCTTGCAACCATGCTCATCCGAATCACTGCCTACAATAGATGCACATTCACCAGTATGAGCAATGACGACATCACCAGCTGAACATACGTTACTGTAAGTATTACCATCTACTCCGCATACAGGAACATAATCTTGAGTACAATATATCATATCTCTCATCTTTTTTTTCGTACATTCTGGGGCAACCTTGATTTCACATGACATTTTCGTACATGCCCATGCTTCATTATCTCCTCGATGACAAACATTTTTGCATTCATCAAGTGCATCTATACAATTTCTAGATAATTGATCTATTTGAGTAACAGGTATCACTTTCTTGAAAACAAAAATATCTTTCGCTGCAGTAGTAATTGTCATAGTATCTGTACCGAGAGTAACATCATCTAGAATCATGGTCATAGTATCTGTACCGAGAAGAACATTAGCTGCAGTATCTATTTTAAAAGCAGTATCCAAGGTTCTAAGAAGCTCTTCTTCACAATACATCATCGTAGAGATGCCTACATCCGTAGCAACTAATGTGCTACCATCATATATATATTTTTGGCTTATATTATTACAAAAATGAGTAGATACTGTGTCCTGGGTAAAAGAGATTGTACCGGTAGCATAACTCTCATTAAAGCTTACAAGACCCCAAGAAGTACCAGCAAGAGAGGTAGTATCAGCTGCAAAAGCAGTCATTCCAAAAAGGAGAGTCGCCACAAAAGAAAGAAAATATCTCATAGAAAATAGATAATAAATAAACTAAAAGTGAGTATAGTCAGAAAAAATACTACACAAGGAGCATCTGTGAAGATTGGGCGAAGATACAAAAAACCCTCCATTTCTGGAGGGATAATCTTTTGAGATAGTTATCTCGAAAGTCCTGGCACCTACCTACTCTTGCACTCTCAAGGAGCACTACCATCGGCACGACGGGGCTTAACTTCTGTGTTCGGAATGAGAACAGGTGACCACCCGCGTTAAAGGCACCAAGACACTCGAGACAACTCGGAGGTCTTGGGTTTATACACTAAGAAAAAGATGAGATGAGTAAAGAGCAATGCATAAGTTTAAATGCACACAAAAGCGAAAGAAATACAAAGTTAGACCGTTAGTATCGCTCGGCTGAAGACATTACTGTCCGTACACCTGCGACCTATCAACCTCGTATTCTCCGAGGGGTCTGATATCT
>CAZFTF010000014.1:0-24262 GCA_964521495.1 uncultured Candidatus Peribacteria bacterium
TCAATAGCACCAGTTACGTCAGTAGTACGTACGTAGAATTGTGGTTTGTAACCCTTGAAGAAAGGAGTGTGTCGTCCACCTTCCTCTTTTTTGAGGATGTAAACTTCAGCTTCAAATTTCTTGTGTGGCTTGATAGAACCTGGCTTAGCAAGAACTTGTCCTCGCTCAATTTGTTCACGCTCGATACCTCGGAGGAGGAGACCTGCGTTGTCACCAGCTTGACCTTGACCAAGTTGTTTCTTGAACATTTCGACTCCTGTAACGACACATTTCTGTGTGTCTCGGATACCGACGATTTCTACTTCATCATTGATTTTGATAATACCTTGTTCGATACGACCTGTAGCAACAGTTCCACGTCCCTTGATAGAGAAGACATCTTCTACTGGCATAAGGAATGGCTTGTCGAGATCACGAACTGGTTCTTCAATGTATGTATCGAGAGCATCGAGAAGTTCTCGAACACCCTTAGAAGCTTCAGCATCAGTTGGATTGTTGAGTGCTGTGAAAGCAGACCCCTTAACAACTGGAGCATTGTCTCCGTCAAATCCATACTTAGAGAGAAGTTCACGAACTTCCATTTCTACGAGCTCAGTAAGCTCTGGATCAGCGATATCACATTTATTGAGGAATACGACGATTCTCTTAACACCTACCTGAGATGCGAGAAGTACGTGCTCTCGAGTCTGTGGCATCACACCATCAACAGCTGATACTACGAGAATAGCGCCATCCATTTGTGCAGCACCAGTAATCATGTTCTTGACGTAGTCAGCATGTCCTGGACAGTCTACGTGAGCGTAGTGTCGGAGTGGAGACTCGTATTCTACGTGAGACGTAGAAATAGTAATGATCTTGTCAGATCCAGCACGAGCTGTACCACCTTTAGCGATATCAGCGTAAGTAACTGCAGATCCTCCTACAGCTGTCAAAGCAGCAGTAAGGGTTGTCTTACCGTGGTCGATATGTCAGATTGTTCCGACATTGACGTGAGGCTTGTTGCGTACAAATTCAGCCATAAAAAAGAAATAGGGAAATAAAAATAAGTAACGGTATTATAGGAAAAACAAGAATAATTCAAATTTTATTTTTTCTTCTTGAGTTTTCGAACTTTCTTCTCGATGATAAGAAGAGCTCTTCGGAGTTTTTTGTGTCATTTAAATGCGATGCGTGGCATAAGAAAAAAGGTAAATATTATACTTTTGTTTTTGTAAGGTGTGACAAGCCCATCTTCTTGAGTCGTGCTGTTGCTTTTGCGAAAGCATCTACGAGCCAAGGTGTCATACCTTCATGCTTTTCACGACGAACGAGTTTCTCGTAGGTCTTCTGAGCATTCTTGATTTTATCACCAGTGATAGCTCGTCGTTTGCTGACGATGTATATCATGTTTCGTGGTCTTTTTCCTGATCCAGTCATAAAAACGAAATTAAAATGAAACAAAAAGAATAATCATATTCCTTTATGTTTCAGTAAATAAAATTGGTGGAGTCTAAGGGAGTCGAACCCTTGACCTCCTCGGTGCAAGCGAGGCGCTCTAGCCAACTGAGCTAAGACCCCATACCATACCTGTGTAGAGAAAGAGATCCAGATAGGTGAGTATCTGGCGGGAGCGACGGGGTTCGAACCCGCGACCTCCGCCGTGACAGGGCGGCGCTCTAACCAGCTGAGCTACACCCCCTCTTTACACAAAGTAGCGGGAGTATAAATAAAATATGATATTATGCAAATTTTTTTCTTCGATTTTTATAAAAATCTCATACAATGCGTCTATGAAAAAGAAAAAGAACAGATTTTCCGCCCTTATATCCCAGAGCAAACGATACATATCATCACTTTTTTGGCTCGACCCCTGTGCAGGTGGGCTCTGCATCCGAAAAAGAGAATGAAAGACAGAACTCCTCTGCGTTTGTCATAAAAAATGAAGCATTATGCTCCCAAAAGGACGATGCAAAGTCGGAGAAACTGTCGAAGAAGCCGCTACTCGTGAATTCCGAGAAGAAACGGGTATCTACGATTTCAAACTCGGAGAAAAAATCGGAATCGTACGAGATAGAAAACGCCGAAAAAAAACAACATTCTTTGCAATAGAAAAACCGGGGAAACAACACGCTCATTTTCACGATGAAGCAACTCTCTGGGTCAAAATAGAAGATGCTCTCGTCGATATGCGACACAAGGGCGAAAGAAAGTTGGTGAAGGAGTATATTGAGAGTCTTTAAATTACTTCTTCTTCACCACCCCTTCAAGTAGACTCGCTATTTGTGAGATATAGACGACGACAGTACAGATAATGCCAAAGAGAATAATCTTGCCCCATGTATCGAGGAATATCGCTCCAAGACCAAAGAAAAATGACAGTGCCATGACGAGGTAGCGCTGAGAGCGATCTTCAACTCACTGAAGTGTCATACGATGATGGAGATGGGTGAGATCACCTTTCATAGGATTTTTACCCGCCCGCAGTCGCCCGAGGATAACATAAAACGCATCAATAAAATAAATACCAAGGACAATTGATGCTGTGGCTATCTTGCCACCTGATACGATAGCGAGAGTCGCGATGATATAGCCGAGAAACATCGTCCCCGCATCACCGACGATACAGGCTCGACGAGTATCATACCGCCAGAAGACGAACAGTGTCGGAAGAAGAATTGCGAGAAATGAGAAAACAAACACAGAGTTATTGCGGGAAGCGAATGAGGTATCAGTGAGATAGAGTTTTACAGAGAGCAGTCAGAGAATAATGAGCGTTACAAGACTCACGCTGGAGGTCATCGCGCGACCATTATCACTCCAATTAATAGCATTCATCACGAGCACATACCAGATAATCGTGACAATGAGCGGGATGAGGTAGAGAGTCTTCCCTGCTATATCCCATTGCAGCATCTCGAATTGGTCGAGAGAAATAATGCCTCCAAAAATATTACTGATGTAGCCAATCTTAATGGCCGTGAGTCCAAAGAAAGCGCCGAGACTAATTTGAAATCCGAGTCGTAGCACCGGAGAGAGTGAGCGCTTCTGATCATCCCACGCCATCAGAATACTCGTAAATATTCCAGCCAGTACGACATAGAGTGCTTTCTTGGCATCAGCGGTTGCAACAGCTGAGAAAATCCATGGAGACCAGAGAAAAGTATTGAGCATCAGGACAATCCCTCCTGGATATGGCAGCGGTGCTCGTCCCTTCTCATGAGGATAGAGATGAGGCTTGTCGACAATACCAAATCGACGGAATAAAGCAAAAACTCCCCAAGTCAGAACCCACATCGTGAGTCCAGCTGCGAGAGCGATAAAAGGAAGAAGAAGAAAATTCATAGGTAAAACAGTTAATTCGTTTTATATGTTTTATTGGTTTTAGTTGTTACCGAAAAAAACAATCCTACATTCGTCATTATTCATTATTCATTCATCATTATTTTCTGGTGCCTAGGGCGGGACTCCGCCTTCTCCGTCAGGCGCCGACTCTCTCGTGCTCGAAATGACAAAAGTCATTTCTCTCACTCGATTCTCGTCCCGCAAGTAAATTCTGGTGCCTAGGGCGGGACTCGAACCCGCACGCCCGAAAGCAAAGGATTTTAAGTCCTTCGTGTCTACCATTCCACCACCCAGGCATACGAGGTATTGTAGGATTTTTAGCGAAGAATCAAGGAAAAAATAATTTTCAAAAAAATAGAACAAACCAATATACAAAAATACAAGAAAGTGTTGTTGCAGAGAGCGAATATAAAAATATACTGAGCGCACTATGACTATTCTTTCTTCTCTCGATATCCTTATTATCGTTTCCACACTGGTAATAGCCTGTGTTGGAGTGTACCTGGTGATCATTCTTCACCGCGTCGCACATATGACTCGTGTCGCTGACCGATTTGCACAAACCGTGGAAAAATTCCAAGATGTTTTTGCAATCATCGACGATATTCCGACCAATATGATTCGCAAAATCACTGATTCTATTCCTAAAACCAAGAAAAAATAAGTATGAAAAATATACAATTAGTTCTCATCATTGCTATCTTGGTTCTGATCTATCTTATCAGTATGCAATGGCTCTGAAAAGAAGATACAAAAACTCCTCCGACACAACCTATCATGCCAGTCACTGAGACTGTTTCTGCTCCAATTGTTGAAACTCCCACGACACTCCCGGTTGTCGCAGAAGAAGCAAAAATAACTGTTGCCGTCACTCTTGATGAGGTTGCCTCAGAAACAACTGAGGAAAAAACTGACCCAAATCTGATAGAATACAGAAATACCAACTATGGCTACCATCTCTCAATACCAAAGAAAATGTATTATGCTGGATTTGGCACACGAAATGGAGCAGTCCACACTCTCGGAATACAAGCAGATACCCTCCCAGAAACTTTCTGAGATGCAACAGTTCGAGTATCTTTTTATGGTAAGAAAATTCTCCCAGAACTACAAAATACTAAGAGGTATGTCGATCCAAGTGGGGAATATATTCTCCTCCTCATCGATAATGCCTACAGCGTAAAAATAGAAGCAGACTCTCTCCAAAACCCAACAGTTAAAGCTATTGAATCAACCATTGGAATAGATTAACAGTTAGAACTATAATAAAAAAACATCCGCCTGAGGCGGATGTTTTTTTATTGAAATTCTTATTTCTCCATCTTGTTTCTCCACCAGATAGTGAGAGGATTACACATATGCTTGATAACAAAGAGACTAATGATAATACCGAGGACCGTCATCTGTCCAAATCATTTCACGAGACTCACGCCGAGCCACCAAAGGATACATCCTACGAGAAGACCTGTGATGTTACTATCCCATACTGTCGCCCAAGCTCCTTCGAAACCGAGTCGAAGTGATGACTTGAGGTCTTTCCCCTGTCGGATATAGTCCTTGACTCGTTCAAGTAAGAGAATATTTGCATCGATAGCAATACCGACCCCGAGGACTATACCAGCAATACCGGAGAGCGTAAGAGTCATGCCTAATAATCGAACCATAGCGAGAAGAAAGATAAAATGAATAATCAATCCAGCTATCGCTATCACTCCATCAAAACGGTATCTCCAAAAAATCAAAGCTGCGACTAAGAAAAGTCCAATAAGTCCACTCAAAATTAATTCGTGCATAGACGCTTGTCCGAGATTTGGACCAATCGTTCGTTCACTGTGCTCATAAATAGCTACCGGCACAATACCTTCATTGATATTCTTACTCAGCTCTGTCGCCCACACCTTGGTATCTTGTTCACCACCGCCAGTAATGATAGCATTACCATCGATTCTTTGAGAAACATTTGGAGCTGTGAGGAGTTTATTTCCGAGGAAGATAGCTATCACTTTTCCAGCATTGCGCTCTGTGATATCTCCAAACATTTTTTGTCCTTCAGAATTGAAGACGAGATTGACGACATATTGACCAGTAGTAGGATCAGGCGTTGCGACAGTGTTAATTAGATAACGTTCGTTGAGTGGTTCCTTATTCGCACCAAGAGCAAGACGATAACGAAGCGGTTCACGATCTATAAAAATCATACGGACATCAAGTGGTTTTCCAGGAAGAATATCACCGCCATCGAGAGCCTCTACAGCGATAATACCGTGACCAGTAAAGGTACCGAGAGTAACCGTATCAACAGTCTGCTCGAATTGTTTTCCAGAAATTGCGACATCTCCCACAAGAGTTTTGAGTGTCTCAAGAGTGACATTCTCTGACTGAATGAAGGATTTGATGTCTTGATTTTTGTAATAAAAAACATTTTCATACGAATCGGTGATTCTTTGTGCAAATGAATCAAAAGGAATAGTCTTATTCTTGAAATCTTTCTGAATCGTTGCTATCACTTCTCCACGTTTTGTGAGAAGGTCATTGAATTCATTTTCTGGTCGTATCTCACGAAATTGGATCTTGATAACCTGACCGATCACTTCTTTTGCTTCTCGGATAAAATCAGCATCTTTTTTGGCGCGTTCATCAGCAGGGAGATGGCTAAATTCACTCGGAGTGGGTATTTGGACAATCAGATGTGTTTCATCACCGTACTGAGCCGTATTGAGTGTTGGTTCTGTCGTACCGATTCTTCGTACACGACCATCGAGAATAGTCTTCATATCTTCGATAACCTGGGTACGACGAAGAGCATCCATATCAGCTGGGAAATCGACGAGATAATCGAGCTCGACACCTCCATGAAGGTCGAGACCCAGTTTATAATCACCAATTTTAGCATCTAATTGGGGGAGTCCAACAAGTGCCCAAGGCGTTGCTATCCAGATAGAGAGAAGTGTGAGGAGAATAAGGAAATATTTTTTCATAATAAAAAGATAACTATATGTGGCAGAGTATAGGAATCTTTTTAAAAATGGAAGAGGTTCTTAATCTGCACAATATACTAAATCATGTGAACGAGTCTTGAGATTTGGAGGATACATAAATTCTCCTTGAAGTGCAGATGAAGCCCATCTGATATACCACTCGAGCATTTCTTCAGGTTTCCAGATTGCATGTTTTCCTTTTCAGTAAATAGCAAAAAAACCTAAAATAGCTGCGCACATCATATAATCTCTCCGTAATTTATCATCAGGTATCATAGCGCGAACAATAGGATGATCATAGAGTTCACGTGGTGTCATATTTCCTCACTTTGAACAGAGATATTCTTTTATAGGAAGCAACCTTCTTTTATGAGGATTTGGAGCATCCAGAATGTCTATCGGGGCTTTTATGCGCACTCCCCCGTCAGAAAAATCAGAAAAATCAAAACCATCTGGAAAAGAGGGATCTATCTCAGTATAACACATATTTCCCCCGATCCGAAAAAAACACGTCGACGTCGTCAATCGATATTTCCAGATTTTGGGAATGGATTTAAATACCTTCATACCATCTGTTTTAAGAATTGTCCTGACATCACGACTCACTCCTTGTCTTGTGTAAAAAGGATCTGTTCACCATCTATTGCAAAAGACCTCACGCAAAGCCTCTACTCTTACCTTAGCTAACTCCGTAAGTGATAGAAGATGCCACGGAGGATTACCATTTCGAAAGGAGTCATCATAGAATCATCCTGAGTTCTGGCATTCTGAAAAATGATCAAGATGTCGGACGACGAGAGAATTTGGAAGATTCGTAGTATTCATAGACCATTTATATCCTATATGTCAAAATATTCCAAATACTCAATAAAAAGAATATTTGATTTTTGTTTATAAATAGAGTAAAATACGAGTGTTGATAATTTCCAACACTATGATAACTTCTCTTCTACAGCTTGGACTCTCAGAGAAAGAGGCACAAGTCTATGAACAGCTCACTCTCTCCGAGGCCCTCACGGCAGCCACTCTCGCTAGACGTACCAATATCAAGCGTGCATCCATTTATGAAGTCATCTATGGCCTGGAGAAGAAAAATCTTCTCGGGTCATATCGAAAACATAAAACACAGTATTTTTATATCGATGCACCGGAAAAACTCGTCCTACAACATCAAGCGAAGCTCAAAATCGCTGAAGATGTGGTCAGAAATATTCACACTCGGAAGCATCGTCAAACCATCACGATCGAGGTTCATCGAGATACTGAAGGATTTCAAAAACTCTATCATGAGATTTTACTTAATTCTGGAAAAGAGTTTTGTGCGTGGTCCAATTTTGAATCTTTTGACCGAGTAATACCACGAAAAGAAGATACTCTTTGGACTAAAGAACGCGTGAAACTCGGTACACGACCGAGATTAATAATGGTAGATAATCCGACTTCTCAGGAGTTCCAAAAACATGATAAGGATTTTCCGAGACAGACACGGCTTATCCAAAGTGCCAAAAACTTCACCTCAACACTCGTGATCTCACAATGAAATGTTTATTTATTTGATGATAAGCCCGATGTCATAGCTATGAAAATAGCACACCCAAACATTGCCACTATGCTGCAGGAGATTTTTGAAGTATCTTGGCAAAAATAGATTTTGAATTGCTAAATATTAGCTCCGTCAAGATCCAGAGCAGCCAGATCTGCTGTAATATCAGAAGTCTTGCTTGGTTTTGTTGAAACTGCAGGAGAAGGAGTTGAGCCAGTTGGAGCAATACCTTCTTTGAGTCGAATATGGAGTTCTCGACCTTTTTCACCATCAATACTTTTTGTTTCAATATCAGGATGAGTATCTCCGATATATGCGTGAACTTGTTTTCTCTCGTAACTTGAGAGCTCATAAATCACCTGATCGATACCATTTTTACGAGCAAGGTCTGCCTTGCGGTCAACAACAGCAAAGAGTTTCTTTTGTTTTTCTGCCAAATAGTCATTGATCTCGAGATGAATCAGACAATAAGAACCAAGCGCTTTTTCACACATTTGTATGAGGACGGATTGTATTTCATCGAGCGTACGGCCATGAAGACCTATAAGAAGAGACGAATCTTCAGAGCGAATCTTGACAAGATAGATATGTTGTTCTTCGTTTTGAACAACGACTTCCAGATCAGAAAAATTGAGACCAAGTGTCTCAAAAAACCCTTGAGAAATCTCTGTAATAAGTGTAAGAGAGGACATAGAAAAAAATTAATGATGCGAAGAATGATGAGTATGCTCCTTATGAGAACCCGAATTCTCACGGAAGACAGAAAACCACAGAGATTCAACAAAAATCTCTATAACAGAGTTCATAGCTGAGACTATAATCAAAAAAACAAAATATACCAGCCCCAAAATCACAAAAACACCTTGCAAAAATATCGGACCAAGTCCCAATGCTACAAGCCAACTCATCAAAAAAGGGAAAAAGAAAATACCAATTAGAAGTATTACTTCTCTAAAATAAACGAGTGCAAGCGAGAAAAAAAGACGTATCGTGGTCCCTATATTTTCAATAGCCATGATGAGTGAAAGACCAAGTGCGGAAAAGACTCATTCATTTTGCACAATAATGAAGTACCTCGCGTATTCAAAAAAGAATCGAGTGATAATCAAGATAACAATAAACGAAAGAGCAATAAGAGATATCAGGGGCCAATTGCCATCTAGGAGACTATATCCCCACCCAAAAATATAGGCTACATACACGGGTTTTGACCAAAAAAGCAACGAGTGGTATTCTGCGAGCTTCACAGACTTTCTCCATCAAAATGTCACAGCCTTCAGGGTACGATATGACTTCTCGTCCCGATCTGTGTAGGCTTTGATGAGAAATATAAGACCTGCATTAAACATATTTTTAAGCACAAAAGTCGCTAAAAAATAAAACACCCCAAAAATAATGACACCACCAATCCATGTCATCCGATGCCCACCTCATAAAATTTGAAGCCCTATTTCACGAACCCACGAAAAGAATTCAGAACTCCGCCCTAAAACATCCAACCAAACATGACTAATCTGGATCAAAAGGATATTGGAAAGAATAAAAGTATCTATGAGGGAAGCGAAGAAATTAAATCGACGTATTTTAACCGCATGAGTTGTGAGTTTCCAGGCATCAAGAAGATGATTATGTATGTGAGAAGAGTTCATTTTTGAGCCACAAGAAGAATCATAGAATTGTTTTCGGTTCTGTAGAGCGTCGATATCCTTCTTTGAAGTAGCTCCTTGCTACGAGATCAAACATCATTTCCTTTCCAGAGAAAAATGACGGAGGACGCACTCAGAGTACGTAATTTTTGATATACCACGCTTCCTCGGGTGTACCGATAGGAGAAAATACAGATTCTGATTCAAGAATTTTTTGTATTTCTCCTTCCAAATTTCTGAGCCTATCAGGAGCACTATAATATAGTTTCTCTATGAGTTTTTCAAGAGTAGAATCGAGGGTTGCATTTCGTATTCGTGAGATATTGAAACCATTTTTGATTTGTCCTGAGTGGAAAAATGGCATCACATTGTAATGGAAAAGCCCAAGATTCACGCCGGCAAGCACGATATCGTAGGGAGTATTTTGTTCAATAACAATTTTACGAATATCCGCGAGTGGGAGATATTGGATATCAGCTTCGACTGCGAGGTCCTGAAGTTTTGTCTGTAATTTTTCAGCAATATCTTGAAATAATGGAACTTCTGACTGTACAATAATATGGAATACAAGCGGTGCTCTATTTTTATCATAGAGTTTCTTTGGATCAGTATCTGCGACAGGAATAGTGACAGGCGGATCAACAACTGGAGTATTCTTCTTTGTCCATTCTTCCTTTATCGTTGCAAGCTTTACTGTGTCAGAAGTATGAAATACTATCAGCTTCTCTTCAGCGAGGAGTTTCTCGCCATTAAGAAATTGTACTTTGTAAACATTCTCCCCTTCAATGAGGTTTTTAAAGTCTTTTTGAGCTTTGTAAGAAAACACTCTTTTTTCCGGACGAAATCCTTGCAAAGTATAATCGTTCACTACAACCTTTGTCGTACCAGTAGGAGCATTCCCCTGTATTTCCACAAGGGCAGAAGAGAGGAAGAGGGGTGATACATTCCCGGGCTGTGAGATATATCTCAGGGAATCAAATTTTGGTGTTGCTGGGGGAACAGATGCTGGAAGAGGAGCAGTACCACCAAATGTATATCCGAGAGAAAACGCTGTCTGAAAAAAGAGTGCTTCAGATGTCTCTTTTGGTGCATTTTGTACCTCTCCGAGAAAAATATTTTCGCGTGGAATAAGACGATCTTTTGAAAACTCTAGAGGGGTAATAGCATCATGAATCAGTGCCTTTCTGAGAGCCCTTGGGATACGCTCAGAATTGAGATACATACCATACACAACAGGACGAGAATATTTTGCTTCCACAAATCATGAACCAATATCTATATTTTCCCCCATCCATACATCCGGACTCAAAGATTTTTTTACTTTTTTCTGAGTATCACCAAACCCAAAACGAATTTGATCCAAAAAGTAGAGACCTTCCTGGGCTTGGTATCCAGGATTCCTTTTGAGAGTAATAACGCCAGTATCTACGTCTTTTTCTGAGAAAATATACGGCCCATTAAATGAAAGCGTCGAAAAATCGTTATTTCCTCAGAAACGCCCCATGTCTTTTTTGCGAAGAATAGGCAAGAAAAGGATATCAAGTGTCGTGATATCATTTGTACGAAATCGAAATACAACATCCCCCTTATCCTCACTAATATCCACCACCGAAAGACGTGTTTTAGTTGCCTCATTGTTTGCATTCTCTTTAAAGAGCTCATAGGTTGCCATCACATCTTCAAGCGTGACCGACTTACCATCGTTCCAGAGAGCATCCTGATTGAGCGTACAACGTATATTTGGAAATGTATCGATATTACAATTCGCGAGATCTCCAACTATTTTTTTCTCCTCAAGAGAATAACGGCCCATGCCTCGGTAGAGGAATCTCAACACCATATCATTAGTATTGTTTTCCAGCTTTGTATCCACAGAGAGTACATCGAGCGATGGATTATCACCAATCACTCAAATATTCATAGTCCCCCCTATGATCGGGTAAGTGATAGCATCTTTGTAAAAATACAAGACCACCATATGGGCTCCTAAAAGGAGACAAAAAAACCCTACCAAATAAAGGAGGTATTTTTTGATTTCAGAATAAAGACTCATAAAAAGTAATTAAGCGAGAAAATTGGCAATACAACTCCCGATAAAAATTACAGCAAAAACAATAGTCAAAATATGGAGTGTTTTAGCAGTACCGCGACGCTCAATAGGTGCCTGAAGATTGCTTGTCAGAGAGACATTGAGCCCTCCATCTCGAACCTGTAAAGTAATAAGAATAACCAATATAATACCTGAAATAAGAGAAAAAATCATCATAAATTTATTATTAAGGGACGTATTGAGTATAAAAAAAAACAATTTTTTGCAATTTTTTTTGCAATTGACACAAAAATATGCCATCATAGAAGTATGAAAAAGATTCTCGTCCTGCTCATTTCTACCTATATTCTCTTCATGTGAATTATAACTGTACCAGCTTTAGCCTTTACTGGTGATATAGCTAAAGAAAGTTTTATGGTGGAAGTAAAAGATTTTTTTCCTTCCTGGAGCGAAAAAGCAAAGGCATCAAGTGGTAAGGGAATTGATAATATCCCCAATCTTATTAAGAGCATGATCCCCATGCTCACAACCATGATGGCTGTTGGAGCGACGCTTATGGTAGTATGGTGAGGCTTTCGTATGGTACTATGAGGAGCAAGCTCAGAACACACAGAAGCATGAAAAGGAATTATGAAGGATGCCTTAATAGGTCTCACAATTTGATTGCTTGCATACGTTATAATAGCCTTCTTATGAAATATATTCAATATTTAATACTCTGATTATCGTCTACAGCATTTGCTGCAGATCTTGTCGGAATCAAGAAAAATGATGTAGGATTGCCTGGACCTGATAGTATCGGCGATGTTACGAATAATTTAAGTTTTATCATTGGTACATTGCAGGATATCACAGCGATAATAGCGGTACTCGGTATATGTCTCGTAGGAATTATGTATATTATGTCTCACGGGAATGAAGAAAAAACAGAAGCAGCAAAAAAGTATATAATTACTATCATGATTGGGGTATTGCTCGCTTTTGCAGCTTGGTGAATGATAAGTCTTGTGAATGCTATACCTAACTCATTTAATATATAGATTATGAAAAAGATACGTATACAACTTTTAGGGTTTTTACTCTCATTTACCACAAGTGGATATATACTCTATGCTGAAACGATATCAAGATGAGATCTCACAGACAGAGTAGGAAAAATCATTCCAGATGCCTCCTCAAAATCCGGTCAAATAAGCTATACTTCCATAGCCTCTGAAATACAAAAATGGATGTTTATATTAGTCGGAGTAATAGCAGTTATATATATCATTTGGGTTGGAGCAAAGCTCCTATGGGCACCGGGTAACACAGAAGAAATAGGGACGGCCATGAAATCTCTCGGATATATTATGATAGGGCTCGCCCTGATACCATTTGCATGGTTTATAGTCAATTTTATCATCCACTTTTCTATCTAAAAACTATGAAAAAGATACTTGCCATATTCTGAATATTGCTTCTCTCAGGAGTATCTGTATTTGCAAAATGTGAATATAGTGGAGATCCTCTTGATAATTTTCGTGAATGTAGTCCAGAAAATGCTATTCAATCATGATCAGATCCGAATTTAGATGTAACAAAAGATGAGAAAGATTTTATCACTCTCACAAAAAAGATCGTTCAAAAAATACAAATTATAGCTTTTTTTATCGCTGTCGGGATCATTGTATGGCTTGGACTGATGATGGTACTCCCAGGAAATGCGGAAGCAAAAGAATCCACAAAATCAAAGCTAATATCTGTATTATTGTGATTTTTAGCAATGATTGCGGCCACAATTATTGTAAATGGCGTCATTAATATCATCTATGAAGTATTCAATAAATAAAAAATCATTTCTCTTACAGTTTGTGCTGTATTTTTCAATTGCACTGGTGCTATTGGGAATTGGACAGTCCATCATGGGGTCTCTACGACTCTACAATGCGAGCGAACAGGATTATGAAAAACTCTCTCCAGAAAAAATCTATACCCTTCCTGACGTTACACTGCCAGAAAAAACAGCTGCAAAAACAGGTTCAGAAAAAGTACTCTACTATGATGTCGCTGAAAATAAAAATACTCTCCAGAATGATTCAAAAGATATAATTATAAAAACTGAATCAAAAAAAGAAGAAGTTATCTCACGAGAAAAACAAACAGTCAAAAAAGAAAATCTACGGTCTGAAAAAAAAGATAATCCAGAAAAGGTCACCTCGCCAGTAGAAATTTCGATACTACCGGAAGAAGAACTAGCACCAAAATGATATCCAGAAACTATTCAGACAGTGGTGACTGGAAAATATTTTCGAGACGCTCTCTGGAAATTCCCTATTATCATCGATACAGAACGGGTCGAACCACGATGACAGATGTTCAATGAAAGTATCACCCTCGGAAGCAGTATGAAGAATCTCGCAGAAGTTTCAAAAGTGCTCGTCCATGAAATAGGGCATATGATTGATATCTATGCTTTTCGTAAAAATCTCAAAAGGGCCGATCCTTCAGAAGATTTCTACAGAATCAGTTGGAAAGATGCCACAACCATCAAGGCTGGAATTCCACAGAAATCGTTTGTTTCTGGATATGCTTCGACCAATCAGTACGAAGATTTCGCAGAAAGTTTCACAATGTATATTTTTCACAACAAAGAATTTTTGAAACGATCTGAAGATAATGACTATTTGAAAAGAAAATATAATTTCCTCAAAACGTATGTCTTCTGAGATGCCTTTATAGGATCTGCTCACGAGCAAACTACAGTTCCGAAAAAAATATGGGATGTCACAAAAATTGCTATTCGATGAAATAATATTGATGTCGTTTTTGCCTGGATACGTGGCTATACGTCATAAATCTGTCTGAGATTGATAGCACAACTATCATTATCTCGAGGACAGGTATAGATTTTTTTTGGTACTCGTACATCGATATAGAGAAGGCGCCCGGGGAATATTTTTTCCTGAACAATAAACAAAGAAACAGTTCGAAGTTGATCCAATCCTCCAGAAAGAGTAAAGATAAATCGAGTTCCTTTACTCGTAATGTGGAGCTCTTTTTCTTGATCATAATAATCAATCGCTTCTATTGGAAAATTGGGCAATTCTTTATACCAGAGTTTTTCTATTTCTTGAATAATAAACGTATCGGTTGTGGAAAGCGTGGTGTTTTGCATACCGTTTGGATCCGAAGTGAGACTATGGATACGGAGAGAAGATGTTTCTATTTCAGGAATATCAACGATTAATTGACCATTCTTGGTCAAAAGAAACACTTCATCTCCGATAAATGCTCGATAAATAGGTCCAAATGAGTTCACGCGAACTCGAATACCATCTGGTAAGAGAATAGTCTTTTCGACTGACTGAATATGACGAATATTAGCTTGTAATGCTGTAAATATTTCAGTCGTTGAAAGTCGAAATATATTTTCCCCGGCAAAATCTCGCATCAAAGTCATCACTGCAGCCCTATCAAAAACAGGTTCAGGATCTAAAACAAGCTCTATTCTCTCTGTTTTGAGAGAAAAAAGAGGGGTCGTAAAAATAACCGTGAGAAAAGTCACCACAAGTCCCCCCAGAACCACCCATCACACCGTACGAAAATATCGCATAAAAAAGACCCATATTGTGCGCAAATATTCGAGAAAAGATGATTGTTTCTTACGAGTTCTCAGTAATACAGGCTCCTGCTCAGAAGTAATCTTGGTAGATATCTTCCATGATGGTTCTGTCGATTTTGTTGTTGTTCTAAACCACTTCATAGTGTGACTTTTTTGAGAGAAAATAAGAACCTATAATGATAAGACTAATAGCAAGAAAAAGGGCTGTACCAAAAAATGTTCTGACACTCGTAGACAACATAAATCCTCCTATCATAGGACCGAGAATCATTGTCAGAGAACCAATAGAAGAAAGAATACCATTCACTCAACCCGCCTCTCTTCTATCAGTATGGGTAATAATTTCTGTCGTGTAAACTGCACCAATAAATGATCCAAGGGGAGAAATCGCGAGCCACAGAAGAGCAAAGAGTGTAAAATTCTGTAGTATTCCCATAACAGAGAATGCTATTACGCCAGCAATATGAAGAGCTATGATCAGCGTTCTTGGGGAGAATTTTTTAGTCCAAAATTTTGGATACAACCATGACTGATTGACCGCTATGAGAGCTCCTTGGATAGCGAGAAAAAATCCAATATTTTCTCCAGGTACACCGAAATATTGCATCATGGCCAGCGTCATAACTGATTGAAAGAGAAAGATACCCGTGTTAAAAACGAGATATGACCAGAGATATTGAGAGATATACTGTGAAGAGAAATATCGAATAAATGGCGCGATGATATTATAGGAGACAGGTACTTTTTTATCTGGATGATGAGTTTCTGAGTAATACAAGAAGATAGCTAATGACTCAATCGCGGCCAAAACAGCACCAAAGATAAAGATAGACTGTATGGTACTGACTTTGAGTAATACAGTTCCCAAGAGAGGGCCAATAATAAAGCCAACTCCAAAAATAGCTCAAAGCAGTCCAAAATTCTTGTTGCGTTCTTCAGGAGTTTTTGAGAGGTCAGCTAGGATCGCTTGGATAATACTAATGTTTCCCCCTGTAAGACCATTGATTATGCGAGAAAAAAGATAGAGCCAATAGCTCTGGGTAGCAATTAGGATACAATACGCAACACATGTTCCAATCACTGAAAAAAGGAGTGGGTATTTTCGTCAATATCGATCAGACATTCGACCGAGAATCGGAGCACTAAAAAAGGCACAAAGAGCATAGAGAGACATGCCGAGAGCAATCAATGTCCCTGGCTTGAGAGAGAGTGGAAAACCAAATATATTCTCAGACCAAGTGGTAAGGTGATACAGCTCCTGCATTCATTCAAAAGCCGGGATCATTACTCAAATACTGATAACATCGAGCATCAATACAGAAAAAACAATAAAGCGAGAATATTTCATATGTATTTAGAGGGTAGTAAGAACACGGGACATGATATCTTCTTTTTGTTCTTCTCCAAGTCAAGAAAAAAGTCAGAACACTGAACTACGAATCATCATCACAGTTGCGTCATCACGTGGAATGCCACGAGCTCGGAGATAATAGAGTTTCTCATCTGGGATTCTCTCAATACGAGCCGCATGACCAGCCTCTACATCATCTGAATGTACAAGAAGAGAAGGGATGCCTCGTATCTGCCCCTTAGAACCAAGAAAGATATTTTCTTCTAAGATATGACCTGAAACTTTTTGAATACCGGAAGTTATTTCCACGACACCATTGAGAGTAATAATGCCTGATTCACCAGCAAGAGAAATAATATGAATATTCGTGAGCGTATATGAAGATGCGAGTGTTGAGTGTACTGTAGTCTGAATATGATTATCTTTTGCGAGCAAAAGCATGCGCACCAGACTCTCCCCTGATTCTGTGATAAAATGGAGTGAATAATGCCCCGTTCCCGTGGTAAGACCATACCATTCAACACGAGTATTATTTTGGACAACTATCGTGCGGGCTCTATCAGAATCAGTATGCGTCTGGTCAAAAACAACTATCTTCCCACCCTGATCATAGACGAGAGAATCTGAGCTTTGAGAATCAAGAGAAATGGATTGCATGAAGATTGGGGAGGAAATTGTATGACAAATTTGATACCAGAGAGTATAGAGAAAAAACATATTTTGGAAGAAAAACTTGCAAAAAAGGCCGAGAATCAGAAAATCGTACTACCGAATCAACGAAATCAATAAAACGAATTAAACATATTAACTTTGTAAGATATGCGCGTTATCATACTCGAAAATATCAGATCACTCAATAATGTCTGAGCCATTTTTCGTACAGCTGATGGAGCTGGTTTTGACCGAGTAGCACTCATCGGATACACACCGACACCTCCACGTGAAGAAATCAGCAAGACGGCACTCTGAGCGGAAAATTTCGTTCCTTGGGAATATTTTGTAGAAATAAAAGATGCTATCGAGCACTACAAAAATCAGGGGTGTGCAATCATTGTCCTAGAAAAAAATGAGAAAAGCACCAATCTCTTTGAGCTTCCAAAAACAGATTCAGTCGCTCTCGTAGTTTGAAATGAACTCGAAGGAGTCTCAGAAACAGCACAAAAAATGGCAGACAATATTTGTCACCTTCCAATGCTCGGGAAAAAAGAATCACTCAATGTCGCAGTCGCAGCGGGAATTGGGATGTATCTCATCACAAAATAATCGCTTTCCGTATTCGTACTACAAAATAGATTATTTGCAAGGAGTATCTACATACATTGATTTGCAAAAAAGAGCCTCTTTGATAAGCTAAGACATATATGAATTCGAAAATTTATGTTATACCGACTGATACGTGTATCGGTCTTGCTTGTCGCCTCGATGATGAAAAAGGATATGAAATACTCTGTGATATCAAAGGGCGAGATACTGCAAAACCCATTGCTATTCTTGTGCCAACGTGGGAAGATCTGATGTACGAGACAAAACTTTCACCAACGCAAGTGAATTTTTTGCGTACGTACAAATTCCCCTTTACCATTCTCTGCGAAGTACGAGATGATTTCCGTGACGAGTATCCACTTCTCGATACTTATGGCTACAAAACAGTAGGATTTCGTGTTGCTGAGGCATGTCTTCCTCTCGAAACACTCGCCTACATTCGTAGCCCTCTCTTCCTCACTTCTGCGAATAAGTCTGGAGAAAAAGAATGCTACACTAACAATGAAGTAGAGCGTGTTTTCCATGACTACCTCCCTATCCTCAAATTCATACCAGGAACCTCCGGAAGACAACCAGCCAGTAACGTGATTTCTTTTAAAGGAAGCTCTAACGATCTCCAATATTCTCGAAAAAATTATCCACTTCCGCTCTAATTTTTTTCATGCTCCAATTCCTACAAAACATCGATACACAGATACTTGATATCTTACGTACTGCTGTAGTGCCACTCGAATGGACTCACCCGCTGATTATTTTCTTTGCTGACTTGGAGCCTATTCTCTTTTGTCTCTTCCTCATAGCTTTCTGGATGTACGGAGTGTATCTCAAAAACGCAGGACCAAAACATGTCGCTCTCGATCTCTTCTGGCATGTACTCGGAGCATTTGCTGTGTATTGGATCATCAATCAAACTCTTCCGATGCGTCCACGACCAGAAAGTTTCACATCTCTTCCTCCACTTCTTGCTCATCTTCCAGACAATTCATTTCCATCTGGGCATGCGATCTTTTGGTGAGCATCATGGTGGGCACTCCACACACTCCTCAATAGCAAGAATATTACTTGGTTTTTCTTTATTCTCGGTGGTCTCACTGTTTTTGCTCGTGTACTCGCTGGTATTCACTATCCTGGGGATATTCTCGTTGGCTTCTTGTTGTGATGGTGACTCACATCTCTCTTCGTACTTCTGCCTCATCACACAGCATATAGAAAGTATGGTCACGAGCTTCCAATAAAAATTGCTGCATTTTTTCGTCTCTAAATATTGATTTTTCTCGAGTATCACTACACTCTCTTGTATATGAATTTTGTTCATTTGAAAAAATACCCTCTCATTTTACCTCTCATAGTACTCTTTCTCGGATGACATCCAGGTACGACGATTTCTGAACCACGACGCACGATTACCACAGATACATCTCCGATTACTATTCTCTATTCTGGGATTACTAAATTAGACACAGGCAATGCTCTCTTGCTACGCATCAACAGTGAAGATATCAATGAAATAGTTTCAGCCTGTGCTGATGAGCGTATGCTCATCGATCAGAGAGATGGGACATCGACGATACAATGGAAACCAGGGAAAAATTGTAAAATACCTCTTATCACCTACAAAGGGAAAAATTATATCCTCCCTCTCAATCAAAAAGATATCGCTCTCGATACCCTTGCAGATATTTCAACTGAAACTCTCAAAAACACTCTCTCCATAACAACACTTCTCAATACTGATACAAAACTCTCAAGCCTCAAAACGAGAAAAATTATCAGAAACATCAACTCTGTCCTGGAAGCACGAAATACTGCCTATATATTGCCAATCACAGGGGTAAAAGTTCCAGAAAAAGATACATTTCTCCCTAATTCTCCTCGTCCATTTCGTGCTGATGTCACCGATGGAGTGCACCATGGTTGGGATTTTTATGTCAATCAAGGTACACCAATTCGAGCAGTAGAAGAAGGACGTATTGTCCATATCAAACGAGATTTTTCTTGGAAAGAAATGGATAATCTCTTTGACCCCAATAGTGAGCTCGGTCAACAAGAAAATCTCGATATCTATAGAGGAAATACTGTTTATCTCAAGACACTCTCAGGGCATGTCGCTATCTATGCTCATATGGCAAATATCCCTGCAAAACTCGAAGTAGGCGATTATGTCGGGGCTGGCACTATCATTGGTCATGTCGGAGATTCTGCTGTGCCTGATAAGAAATACCTCTATCATCTCCATTTTGAGCTTGCTATGAATCCATTTCGAGATGAAAGAGCTGGCACTTACGCCTTTGAAGATTATCTCGTATGGCCATGGTTTGGTAAAGGAAAAACAACGGCATGGGTTCGCGAAAATGACAACACTCTGTTTCAATAAACTTGCAAAGAAAAATATTTCCCTATACTGAATTGAAAGAGATACTGCTCACACTGAAATCTAAAAGTCAATAACGAAAGACTGGCACCCACTCAAAAATTCAAGTATACTATATCTGTTACGAGAAAACTAAAAAATATTTATTCGTTCGTGGCTATCAATGGAGTCGACACTATCGGTTTTTTGATATTCATGAACTCTCTTTCGCTCTCTTCATCTTGTGATTTCTAAAGACTTTTTCCAGTAAAGCATAGCTTTTTAGTGTTTCCGATACTCCTATCGAGTATTCTCATCATATCCTTTTTGAGCATTTTGCTCTTTCTATTTTTATCCTTTTTCTATGTCAGATTTTTTCGAACAACTCGATTCTGAACTTGGCGCTATCCCCAAAAATCCTGGGTCATGAACGCCACCAAAACCAGTGCCCAAAGCACCAATGCCAAGTGCACCTGCGCAAGCAACACCGTCCAAATTCACTCCAAAACCAGAGTGAACACGACCGCCTCTTCCGGCTAAAAAACCATTTTTTGCACCAAAGTGACAGTCCCCACTTCCTCCTCATCCTGTCAAAAAGGAATGAGCTCCTCTCGCGGGTAAAATACTCGGGAAAGTCACTGGCGGATTTGCCAAAAATTCCCCCTCAAAACGTCTCAGACTCCCACCTGAGAATCCATCAATACAAATACAGGGCACGCAAGCCCCTTTAACACCTATCAAGCCTGTTTCTCCAGGTATGCTCAAAGGAATCAATGTCCCGATTATTTTCCCAAAATCACACGAACCACAAGTACTCCCAAAGCTGGATCCAAATACAACACGTATTATTCCTATTGGTGGTCTCAGAACGGTCGGTGCAAATATGACGATGATTGAACATGGTAATGAGATACTCTTGGTCGATGGTGGTCTCGAGTTTGCTCGTGGTGGTGATAGTCCTGGATTTAATTATATCCTTCCTGATATTCGTTTCCTCCTCGGAGAAACAAAACGTATCAAGGGTATGCTCGTGACTCATGGCCATCTCGACCATATCGGAGCTCTCAAGAATATTATCCCAGCTCTCGGATTCCCACCTATCTATGCTGCCCCATTCACTATCGCATTTATCAAAAAATTCTTCGATGAAGCAGGGCTCCGTGGCAAAGTACAATTTTTCCCAGTAAATCCAGATAGTGGGAAACTCGCGAATATTGGTGTCTTCAAATACGAATTTTTCCGTGTAAACCATACTATCCCAGATAGTTGTGGCATCTATATCGAAACACCAAATGTCCGTATCATGCATATGGGTGACTACAAAATAGAATTTTTCCCACGACTCGATAAGCCAGCGGATCTCCAAAACTACGCTCGTATCGCTTCTCGTGGTATTGATGTCCTCTTACAGGAAACAACCAATTCATACAAACAAGAGTGGACTGCTTCTGAAACAAACGTTTCTGGAGAACTCCGATCACTCATCCAGGATGCACCTGAAAGAGTCATCGTAGGAAACTTTTCTACACTGATTAGTCGTATCCAGGATGTCGTCTCTATTGCTGAATCTCTCGGAAAATATGTCCTCATTAATGGACGAAGTATGGTCGACTCTGTCGCTATCGCACGAGAACTCTGATACTTGAAGTGTAAAGAAGGGGTGATGAAGCCCCTCGATGAAAAAACGATGGAAAGTATCCCAGAGAATAAACAAATTATCATCACGACCGGTGCTCAGGGTGAGGAGTTTGGTGGTCTGAATAATATCTCAAAGGGTGATCATAGAAGTATTTCTATCAAACCTCGTGATACTATTATTCTCTCTTCCTCTATTATTCCTGGAAATGAACTCGCTATCACCGCGATGATGAATCGTCTGAATCGATTTGGAGCAAAGATCATCACTATCAAAGAAAATGAAGTCCACTCTGGTGGTCATGGAGGTATCCTCGAGCAACGAGTCCTCATAAATCTCGTAAAACCAAAGATTATTGTTCCTGTCCACGGAGACCTCACACAACGGCTTACCCTCAAGCGCGAAGCCGTAAAGATGGGTTGGGATCCAAAGAATGTTCTGATGCTCGAGGATGGTTCTATTGTCGAATTTGATAGTCGTCATGAACTCATATTTGGTCGCAAAAAAATCCCAATGGAAGCCCTCGGTGTCGATGGTATGAGTATTGGATCGCTCGCTTCTCGTACTATCCAGGATCGTATCCGTATAGGAGAAGAGGGCGTCCTCATCGTAAATACTAAAGATGGACTGGTGGAATCTCGTGGGCTCTTTTTCCCAGATGAAATACAGGCATCACACAAGGCCATCAGTGAAGAAGTCAAAAAACTCACCGCTGGTAAAAAAGCTGGAGACAATGACAAAAATATGCGAGAATTTATGGTCAAAGAACTCGGAAAAATGATGAACAAAGTCTGGGACCGTGATCCAGCGATTGTGATACTTTAAGAATATCTCTGACAATCAAAAAACCCCCACAAATTTGTGGGGGTTTTAAAAGATTAACATGTTTCTAGATAATCTAGTAAAGTAAATAACCGTTTATTTATCGGTAAATAATCATGACTTCTAAGTGTTTTAGCATCCTGGATGTAGGGTAGACTTTTATATTCTTCGAGATCCTGCGAACAATTCTGTATCATTCCTTCTAAAGACTCAGATGTGAATTCAAAATGACACTGAAAACCATACACTTTTGGAGTATAGCAGACAATTTGGCGCGGACATCCTGCACTGAATGCAAGTACTTCGGCATCGTGTGTAAGCCCAGGCATATCGCCATGCCAGTGCCCCACCGTAAATGAATTAGGAAAAGTAGAGAAAATAGGATCTTTCCGAGCAGCTTCTGTGAGAGAAACTTCAAAAACACCAATTTCCCGATGGGGACTATGATCATATTGGACTCCTAATGCCTCTCAGATAAGCTGAGCGCCAAGACAAATACCTAACACAATTTTATTTGAATTAATGACTCTAGCGATAAACTCAATCTCTTTCTTGGAATCAAAATAAGGACATTCCTCCAGTGTTGTGGATGGCGACTGAGGTCATCACATAATGATGAGAAAATCTATATTATCAATTTCAATTGGCAATGATTCAAAAAGATAAAACCTTGTATATGTAAGAATATGATTATTCTTTTCAGCCCATTGCATGATCGCTCCAGGAGATTCAAAGCTCTCATGCATAATAATATGTATCTTCATATGGCAATTATAGTTCTACAGTTCTATTTGCAATCACTTTTAAAATCCCCTCAAATTGAGGGGATTTTTTTGTAAGAATATGAAAACTATTTCTTCAAATTCGCACCAAGTCCTTCAAGAGCTCGAAGTGTCTCGATAGGAACCATCCAAACTGTCGTATTGCTCTGATCAGAGGAAATATCATTGATTGACTGGAGCGTACGGAGGTGGAGAGCGCCAGGTGTGCCCGAGAGAACACCAGCAGCTTCTGAGAGCATCTTGGAGGCCAGAAGCTCTCCTTCTGCGTCAATAATCTTAGCTCGTTTTTCTCGTTCTGCTTCTGCCTGCTTACCGATAGTTCGCTTGAGACCTTCTGGGAGATTGAGATCCTTGAGTTCTACAGAGTGGATATTGACTCACCAACTCTCTGACTTCTCATCGACAATAGCTTTGATTTTTTCACTAGCTTCTTTTTTGTTTGCTAGGAGCTCATCGAGCTCAAATTGTCCGACAATATTTCGCATTGTCGTCATCGCAAATTGCATAATAGCATATTGCAAGGCACGAATATTCACCACAGACTTCATAGCATCATCTATCGCGAAGTAGAGCACGGCATTGATCGTCAGAGACACATTGTCTTTTGTCATCGCTTCTTGTGAAGGAATATCCACTGCTTGCTCTCGAATATCTATCTTAGTACATGTTTGAATAACGGGAATCACGAGTCTCAGTCCTGGATCCAGCGTACGAGTATATTTACCAAGCGTAAAAACCACACCACGCTCGTACTGTTTCACGATACGAATCGACGAAACAATCACGATAAACGCGATAATAAGAATAGGTTCCATAGGGAAAGGATAAAAAAATAATCCAGTAACACACTGGATTATAGTCGAAATGCTCCAAGGAGCAAGAAATGAAAATTTTTGGTGGCGGGGGATGGGATCGAACC
>CAZFTF010000015.1:0-19999 GCA_964521495.1 uncultured Candidatus Peribacteria bacterium
CGTTCACATAAGGGAACGCATTGAGAGACTCATCAATATTTGTGAGTCGTTGTTCTCTTGGTGTATTGAGAGTCTGAAAAACAGCTTGGAGATGATAGGCTAAATCAGCCCCATCTTCGCCCGTTTTTTGAATAATATAGTCCTGAAAAAGCCCTTTATCAAAAATGGTTGTATCGTCAGCGAAGAGACAGAATAAAATCCGTACAAGATAGACTTCAAGAGCATGACCAGTGTATCCGATGTGCTTTAGGGCATCGTGAAGTTTCCCCATCAAGAGAGCTGCCTTGAGATTGACTGGATCCTCTGGATTGAATACTCGCTTTTGGTATCACGCGATAAATCAAAAAAGGTCGACTTTCTTTGGGAGTTCTGCAAGTGTGAATTCTTGGCTTTCTCCTGTGTCCAAATCATAGAGCCGAAATCGGGCGAAGTCAGATACGAGAATATATTTTGGCAAATCAATATCTTTGAGCCCAGGGAAATATTCTTTTGCTTGAATAAATGCTTTGTCGAGATCTCTTCATCGAGATTTGTGTTCAACCAAAATAACTCATTTCCAGAGTAAGTCTATAAATCACTGAGATTGATCTCATTTTTTTACTGGTTCTTCAAAAGTAGCAAGCCGACGACGAGGGACACCAAATACATCAAAAAATCAATCCCAAAAAGATTTTGCTTCCGCATCTTCTGATGATTCTGTTTCCCATTCTTTTGCAAACGCAGTAGCACGAGTGCGGATTTCATTCCAAGAGAGAGCCATATAGATTGATTATATTATTTTCACCTTTTTATCAATTCCTAGGTTTTATATCTCTCATTCCTCTATGAGAAAATCTTTCAGTCTCTCAATTTCCGAATTAATATCTGTAAACCAATTAGTGCTATATATTCTGTGAAATTTTAATCAGTAACTCTCGAGTATGCTCTGTCTAAAAATATCATTTGCATAAGCAAGGTCTGAGCTATGGTACGCAGCACCATCACATTCGATTGCTATGAGTGGTTCTTGAGTATTTTTAGACATTAAGACTATATCTACCCTAAATCACCCTAACTTGTATTGTAATTTGATTCTTGATGGTTCTATAAAGTCTGCTAGGTAGGAAACGACCTCCTCCTCAAAAGGTGATTCTAATTCCCCTTCTGTCACAAAAGAATCATTACCACGATGTCCCCCTCCGATCACTTTGAGAACTTGTTGTCTTAGTTCTTCGTTATTAGTTTCTACTGCCTTGCAATAGGTGATGTATGCGTGTAATAATCATCCTCATGATTTTGTCTGTCAACCATATCATTGAATTTGATTTTCATATGTACTATACCCCACCAAGTTACCAGTAACATTTGAATGAGCTTCTGGTATAGAAGTAACTAGATGTATTTGTTTCTTGGCACGAGTGATCATTACATTCAAGAATCTATAACCTTTTTCTTGATTAATTGGACCATAATTCTGAATAAATTTACCATCTATTTTCTTTCAGAAAGTTGTGCTAATAATAATCACATCTCTCTCATCTCCTTGAATCGTATCTAGATTTTTTATAAACCAAGTTGTGTCATCATATCTCAATAACTTCTGTACAAAATCTGAATCAGGTTCGGTACTTTTTATTCCATTAATCAATTCATCTATATGTCTCTTTTGATACATGTTAAATGTTGCAATACCGATAGAAGGAAGCTTCCCATCAAAATAATCCCTCATATATGTGTCATCCAGTATTGTCCGCAAGATTTCAATAACCTGCAATGCCTCTTTGTCATTTTCACCCTTGTCAAAAATGCCTCAGACCTCATAGAATCTTATTGGCTTATGTTTAAATTTTTCTGGGACAGCATGAAGTTTTCCATTGTAAAATGCATGATTGGAGAAATCAATAAGGTAGGGGTGCTCTGAACGATAATGGATTTTTAACATATGCGATCTAAATCCCTTCTTCTCAGAAAAATCCAGCAAAGATTCGCTATAAGCAAGGGATCTGGTTTTATCAGAATCATTATAGACCGTATCGTTTTCATCATCTTCATTTTCATCATCATTCGAGCCCTCCAAATACACTTCACTGGTTGCGAAAAAGGATGATGGGGGCATTTGTTGAACATCTCAGCAGACTATCTTTTGTTTTCATCTTATAAATGCTCATGCTGTATCCTCGACCCTCAACTGACTGGCTTCATCGAATAAAACTAAATCAAATATTCATGCTTTAGCTGGCATAATTGAAGCACATACAGAAGGACTCACTAATACTATTGGAAAAAAATCTGTAAATTGATCAAAATTTGTCTTTATGATTTTTCTTAGTGAATTTCGGCGTTCTCAAGGAGATCATCTTTTATTATAGAGTAATTTTAATTGAGCCGTATTTTGAAGATGATTTGAATGCTTCTTAAACCACTTCTTTTTTATGTTATGTATTTGCTCTGCATTGAGTTCCTTGAGTAATAACTTGAGCTTAGTTATTTTTTGTTGATCAGCTATAATATCATCATTGTATTCCAATTCTATGACTGATTTAAGGAACCAAACCTCATAAAATAATGACCATTTATCACTATCATCGAGTTGTAATAAAGTATCTATTATTTTCTTATTTTTAGTCGTGAGTCATGAGTAAAATTTATCCCAAGCAGCATACGAATTTAAAATAGGCATAAGCTCTATTATTTCTGTGATTTTCTTATCAAGTTTATCGCAAGTTTGTTCTACTCCACCAAAAGATACAACCCCCCATTTTATTGATATTCCAAAATCCTTTAGGTAAGTATCGATTGATCCTAATTTTTCCACTATTAATGTATAAAGATTTAATGATTGTGAAAAATCTAGCTTCAGACCTAAATTAGCAATTGGATATTCATCTGGACTTCATTTAAGTAATTCTGACAGATTAGATACGATATTTTTACAGAAATCGCTTTTAGCGGTATAGCTATTAAGTCCTGTTAGATCTTCCATTCCAATTTTGAATCAATGGTCTTCTATTTTTTTAGATAGATCCTTGATCTTCTTGTCAGTTTCTTCCTTGTCTGAAATTATTTGCTTATAGGTCTTCAAAAATATTCATTTTAAATGCACATTTACACTATTTCAGATAGTAATTTGATCATAATCTTTGCCCAACTTAGAAACATTTTCATCGATATACTTGGCTACAGATTTTGTTTCTTGAAAAACATCTTTAATCCTAGACACTTCTAAATCTTGTTCTTGCTGAACCAGTATATAAGCGTGTCGTATCTTTTCTAAGTTCTTTTTGATTTCCGAAGACATGTCTCAAAGAGTTCATAAATCGTAGTCGGCATTATTTTCAACTGTTACAAGAAGGTTTCAGAGATATTTATCAAACTTTTTGATGATTGTGGTAATTTCAACAAAGGAATCATCCTTAAATACTCTTCAAGTCTCAGTATATATTTTTTTGAAATATTCATCAAGATCATCTATAAATTTTTGCAGATCATGTATGTCGGCAAGAAGTTCCTTAACAGACTCTACAACTTCCCCTAACAACTTATTTATTTTTTTATTATCCGCCCTCAATGAAATTAATTCCAATTTAATTAGATCGAGATTCGTCTCAATAGATTTTTTTATTTGAAGATAATTTCACTCAAATATAGACTTTTTAAATTTTGAAAAGGCACTGTCGACCATTCAGGGTTTATATAAATCTACCCCTGATAAAATTACATTTTTTGTCTGAATAAAATTGTCATAAGTGAAATTATCATCAATCCTTTTTAGTCAATCTGAAATTACTCCAAACTGACTATCGCTTCAAATCATTTTAGCGTTTCTGATATATAAACCAATTGATCTCTGCCAATTAAATTCTCAGAATATTTTCTTTTTTTGAATTATGTCAGAATTTTTTACTTCATCAATAGAGCTTTTTGCCTTATCTAGGAGGTGAGAATAATTTCAATTATTCGTAAAATAAGTCCATTCCACACCTTCATCGCATATCTTCCTTACATAATCGACTACATCCTTTCTAGAGGTGTGAACATCTTCAATTACCACACAAAATTTTTCTAGTCATAAAGCCATGAGATTATTTCTAATAACATCCAGGGCAGTCCTCTTCTCACATACTATCATACACTTCTTATCATTATCAAGAGCATTGGCGATGATAGCTGTTATAGTGTGACTTTTACCAGTACCGGGAGGTCATTGGATTATAATACCTTCTGACTCGCCTATTTGTTCTAGGATTAACTGCTGAGATGGATCTGTCGTAACTCCTCAGAAACTGTGTTCGTACTCAAAAACTGTATCTCAAATTTGTTCGTCTAGATTCTCAAGGGGAATAGATTCTACATCTTTTATTATCTGTTCTTTACTAGAGCGAAATAGTCCAAAGATACCATTCCATATGATAACCTCGCTCTTTCAAAGCTCTTTCAAATACTCAGCTGGATCTGTTGGTATTTCAGAGCCAAAATTTTGTACAGATGTATTATTTCATAACCTGGATAATAAATCACTAACATAAGCTTCGATTTCGTCATTATCTATGATTCAATCATCAAGCATCTCTTCTGACAGAGCAGGAATTTCAAATCATTCATTATATGCCAAGTATCAACCCAGCATATCATTCACACCAAGAAAATCGTCTTCATTTCTTCGAATATCAAATGTATCTTTTGATCAACTATTCTTTGATAACTCTAACCTCCAGATAAATATAGGAGACAAGATTGGTTTTTCTTCTCCAACTTCATTTTTTATTTTTCTACAGAGAAGTGGATATCCAATGCTAAAACTTTTAACACCATGCTCCTGAAACTCATCATACTCATTAGATATAATATAGTTAAGTTGTTTGATGATATCTCATTGTTGTTTGATAAGTTTCAAATTCTCACTTTTCTCTTTCTTATCATCAGTATCAAATAAAGTAATCTCCTCTAATCAAATATGATCTTTATTCTTTTCAAGTTTTTTGCCTAATTTTATATTGATCGAAAAGGATTTTTTAGATGTAAGACTATTCAGAAAATTCTCTTTAAATCCAGGTAAAACATTATTTATTTCTGTAAGTGATACTTTTCATGCAACTGGTCTTCAATTTTTTCACTTTGTATTTGCGTTTAAATGAATGGATCTCCTATTTCATACTCGAAGCTTTTTTAACAATAGCTGGATAAAATCTTTGTCCATGTTTAAATAAATAAAAAGATATGAGTCGATTATAGACATTACTTTCTTTTCTCAATAAAAAATTACTACTGTGGCTGTATCTGTGGCAATCCATCTTTGAGTATGAGTTTCTCTCCAAATTGCCTCAATATTTCCCCTTTATCTGCATCACTTCCACCTGTGAAGATGAAATTAAGATATTCGGTCTTTGTGGTCATTTTGGCATTTTCTCAATGGATCATTTTTTGCATTCCGTTGATCTTGTCGACCTCTTTTGTGAGTTTTTTGTCGAGTTGTGGCTTGTAGCTAGTCATAGATTCACATAAGGTCACCAATCTCTCAATCAGGACTTCTTCTCGTATATGTTTTTCATCACAAGTGCGTCTTCCTCCATGGCGATTGCATCGATAATAGATATATCGCTTTCAGTGTCTGTTGGTTTTCTCCTCTCCTGTGATCCCCGATCCACAACATCCACATTTAAATATCTTACTGAAGTAAAAGTGTTTTCTTCCCCAAACACCTTTAGGAGGCACTTTGAGTTTTTCTCTTACTTGTTCGTAAAGCTCTTTTGATATAAGGGGTGGATATTCGCCAATATACCAGTTACCACTTCATTTTGGATACTCAAATTCTCAGTAATAGAAAGTGTAACCTAGCATACGAAATATCATACTCAGGGTAAGTCTCTTCCCAGTCTTTGTCCGAAGTCACTCATCATGAGCAAAATCCCATACTTGTCTTCCGCTATAGCCATCATGAGCGATCCATTCAAACATCTTTTTTACGATAGGGGCTCGTATGGGATCAATTTCTACATGACTCTTCTCTCCTGCTGTCCTGCCTCGTACAATCTCATACCCAATTGGGACACATCATGGTCTCATACCGAGCTCACATTTTCTCTTTAATCCCCTTTTTACATTCTTGGTTCGATTATCATTCTCCAGTTTTGCCTGACTACAGAGGATCATGAGGAGAAATTTCTCATTAGGATTGTTGGAAAAGGTGGATCAGTGTGTACGAATTTGCACCAATACCCCCTCATCCATCATATCAACAATCGATCACAAATCCCCTGCATTTCTCGAAAGTCTATCAGGTGCCCAAGTAAGTATGGCATTGTATTTTTGTTCTCTTAAGCCCTCTAGAAGTTGCATATATACCCTTCTTTGCCCTGATGCTTTCGCCGATTTGCTCTCTGTAAGTGTCTCAACAATCACCAATCCTTCCTGTTCAGCTATCCTGTGCATCTCAGAAATCTGAGAATCTATCGAAAGGGCTTGTTTTTCGTCGGCTTCCGATGACTTTCGAGCATACAAGCAGTACTTGAGAGGTATATTGTCCATACCTCCATTAATGTATATTTCGATTCGGAAGTCTAGGGAAAAGACAAAGAAAAACTAATAAGGTATACAAATAACATGTACTCTTCAATTAACACTGTCGGTCATCATCTTAAGTACCATCATAGTGAAAGCATCAACAAGATCATCATGTTTTTCTTGCTGAAACCCCAGTATTTGCTCAACGAGTCTCTCAACAGCAGGAGATTTGATGAAAACAATGATTCCTTTTTTGATAAGGTCGGTTATAAGGGCAAGTCGTTCTGTTTTTGATCCAGTTGGCTTCATTCATTCAATGCGAATATCGGATGATGATCGCATATACTGAGCTAGTGCATCTTGATATCCTACCGTCTCCACCAAAACATCATGCCTGTGCGTGCCAAATTTTGCTTTTTGAATCTCGTAGTATGCTTTAAGTGTTTCAACCGTGGTAGAAAAGTTCATTTTTCTTTCAAGAGCATCTACAATATATATTCTCCTCTTGTCCTCATATCCCACAGAAGCCCCAGTGACAAATGCTGTATAGTCCGCCCAAGTCTCTTCAGAGATTGCCAAATCAACTCCTGTTCGGATTCTTCTGATATTATAGTCATCTCATTGTCATTTGGGCATACAGTCAGCCCATTGAATCCATTTCGGGTCTACAATCTGTCCATCGTATCCAGCTTCTTCTAGAAGGTATTCCGTTCTCCAGGCGATATCACTTCCGATAGTCATTCTGAGATTTTTGAGTTCCTCTGAGGTAAATCTCTCAGACCAAATACAAACACCTTTTTCGTTCATTATAGGATAGCGAAGAAAGACTCAGGATCGTTTTCCTTTTTCAATCCCCTCTTTCATACGCATCAGGAGAGAATCTCTGTGGAGCATATTCCCGAGCAGTACTATCTTTGTATTTTTTGGATCTCCGATAGGTATCAGGTCTTTGGTAAACCACTCAAAGAGACTATCTCTTCCGGGTCTTGTCTTCATAGACTGAATATTTTCTATATCATCCGCAATGATCAGATCAGGACGATGATTTTTGTGTCGTATTCCTCGTGTGGATTGGTCGACCGAGATGACGGTGATACGAGCTCAGAATTTCTTGAGAACCAGAGAAGAATTATTCCATTCTGTTGTATCCTCTTCAAAAGGTCAGAGATCTTGTTTAAGGAGAATATTTGATTCGAGTTCTTCTTTGAGATTTCTCATATACAATTTTGCTTGGGTTTGAGTCTGAGCAACGATGACAATGAATTTGTTTTTCATACATCCAAGAATCGACCATATAGGGAAAGCGGTACTTACTATGGAAGATTTTCCTGATCCTCGAAACGCCATAATGGTGAGAAATTTTTGATTCGTATCCTCGAGATAATGAAATATCTCTTTATGAAATGCCCCAAATGGAGCTGTCATATAGTGATCAAAGTAGAGCTCGAAGAAGAATTCAAAACTTTTCTCGGCAATGGCTCTTCGGACAGCATGAGAGTACTGAACTTTCTTCGTGTCATTTGATGTAATTGCTTTGCGTGTCATAAAAAAATAGTTAAAAATATTATTGTTTCTTGTACTGCCTGAGTACACGAGCGATGGTTTCTTTCTGTGCCTTTGTAAGCACCTCTTTGTCGGGTGCATCGACTATCTCAAGCTTGTTTCAGTAGGCAATATGTCTTGATTTGAGCCAGAAGATAATCGCTGTCATATTGCCATCTTTCATTCCTTTCAGAAGCTGAGATTCTGCCATATCGTTTATCAGAAAGATTCATCGTTGCAGAGCTTTTTTGGCTTTCTTTGCAAAGAGTGGATCAGTCTGTAACCAGCGATAATAAGTGGATCTTCCGATACTACTTTTCTCACAAGCGATTTGGACAATGGGTGTTTTCTCAAGATGCTCGAGAAGCATTTCTTTATCTTTCTTGATACGAGAAGTGATGTTGGGTATTGGCATATATCTTAGGTTATTTTTTCAGCTTTTTTGCCTGTGTAGTCCTCCCACCTCTGAATGATTTTAGTACAATACACAGGGTTGATTTCTACGGAGAGACATTTTCTGCTTGTTTGCTCACACGCCATGAGCGTACTTCATGATCAGCAAAATGGATCGTACACAATGTCATTCCTCTTGGTGGAATTGAGTACCAGTTCTCGTAAGAGTGGGATTGGCTTCATGGTAGGGTGTATCGTATTTTTTCTCACTTTTGGGAATGGAAGAATACTCTTCGCCTTTCCTCCATAGAAGATATGTTTTCCATACCACCCATAGGCAATGAGCTCGTGTTGTGGGAGATAGTCGAGGCGACCAATAATGGCTGAGTCTTTGACCCAAACAAGAAGTTGGGTAAACCGCATTCCTGCGAGAAGCATTCCTTCTCTGAGAGCAAATATCATCTTGTCAGCATTGAAGATATACGATGCATTTTTCTCTGCCATATAGGGAAGCATGGGTGAGATCCACCTTCTGGTGAACTCCGCATATTCTTTGTCACTTTGAATACCATCTTGAGGTATATCCTCGAATTGCTCTGTTGTGCCTGTAAATCCTTTCTTGGATTCCACATAATCGATGCCATATGGTGGATCTGTGAGAAGAAGATTTATTTTCTCTCATTCCCTCAGCAGTCGTTTCCAGTTGTCAGTATTGCAAGCATCTCCGCATACGAGAAGATGATTTCAGAGGAGAAATATATCTCCGATAGCTACATTAAGCTCCTTTGATTTTGGTAGCTTTGTTGTTGGTGAGTTTTTCATATCGTTTGATAATTAGGTCAATAAATAAAGGTTCGTATTCCATAAGAAGAGCGGTTCTCTTCATCTGTTCACAAGCAATGAGAGTACTTCCTGATCATCCGAAGAGATCGAGAACGATATCTCCTACTTGAGTACACCGCTTAATGGGCTTCTCGTGTAATGTGGGAGGTTTTTCAGTGGGGTGCTCGTAATCACCGACAACGAGTCTTTTTGCGAGCCACAGGTCGAATAAATCAATGATGTCTTCGAGAACTCTATTTCCGACTCACACTTCTTTATCGAGTACCTCAGTGAGATTCCGTAAATCAGGTGAGAGATATGGTTTTCCTCGTGTTCCGTAGACACATGGTTCGTAACTTCGGTTGAAAGCTATTTGAGGAGTCGCATTCATATTGTTTTTGATCCACAGACAAACTCTTCTTGGATCGAGATTCAAAGAGGTGTAGATGTTCTGAAGCAGACCTATTGTGTTTGGATCGCACCAACAGAATATATGTGAATTGGGATGAGCATGAGTGAGACCATTTGCAAGAGTTACTGAGAGAAACTCTCGATATGCCTCTTTGGTTTTTGTATCATTTGTTTTCTTGGCTCCGTATTGTTTAGCATTACTGAGTCACTTGGAATAATCGAGTCAAATGTTGTATGGTGGATCGTAATAGAGCATTGATATATTTCATGATGCATCAGGAAGAGAATTGACGAGTTCTGCTACTGTCTCATGATTCGTGGAGTCACCACACATAATCCGATGATTTCAGAGGGCATATATATCTCAGAGTTTGCTTTGTGGTTCTCAAATCTCGGCAAGTTCCTTCTCTACTTGAAAGTCATCTTCTTCTACTCCAAGCATTGCATCCCACATACTTGAGAGTTCAGTATTATCGAATCAAATGTCTAAAAGTAGACCTACATCAAAGTCTTTGAGGATTTCGAAGTCCCAGTCTCAGGTGTTTTGGTTGAGTCGCAAATTGAGCTCTCGCTCTCTCTCAAGTGAAAGTGAGAGATATAAAATGGGCACCTCTTTGATAGCAAGAGCCTTGGCACATTCCAGTCTGAAGTGACCACCGATGACGACATTTTTCCTTTCAGGGAGACTATTTACGATGATTGGATCTACTAATCCATATTGACGGATACTCTCCATCAGATTTTGCATCTGTTTCTCTGTGTGTTTTCTCGGGTTATATTCCGAGGCACGGAGAGAGTCTATAGGAACATAGACTATTTTTTGGCGGAGGTCCGCTATCTTTTTTGTCTGTGTCATAAAGGAAAGGGGTGAGGAGATAAAGTGTCACTGAGAAATTTTCTGGATGTCTGGGAATTTTCCTACGACATTTGCTATTTTTTTAAGCAGTGACGCAAAAATTCTCTTTGTATCCTAGAATTTTCCTATGACATTTGTTATTATTCCCTGATCCGATTACCTTTCCATGTCATTTTCATCATGAATTTCAAAAAAGCATATAAAAATCCTTATATCAAAAGAAAAACTCATACCGTATAGAAATGAGTTTTTTATGTATAAAAATTAGAGCTTTTAGCTATAGAGCTTCCGAGAATTCCTGTTTTTATGGATATGGTACTTAGATAAATTTATTTTGATGACTCGATAAGGCCTGCTCGTTTGTTATCATCAATGTATGTGCGATTGAGAATGTAAAATCACTTCTGATACGCTTCGTCTATCCAGTAGCGATATTCTCAACAGTTCCATACTCTCCACATCTTCTCCATATACTCTATCTCTTGTCATTCGTGCACCAAGAGTGTCCGCATCTCAGTGAGGATCGGATCTGTGGACCCGAGAACAATATACCAGTGTGGAGAAAAATGCTCATAGGTTTTTGCCCAACGCCAATTATATGTTTCGAGTGAGTCAGCTGTGATCATATTAGGGTATTTGTATAGAATCTATCATCTTTGTATTTTTTATTTTTAATTTCGCTCAGATTTCTTTTCAGACAAGATCTGGATACATACGCATAATATCATCTCCACTGAGAAAAGTAATAGCTTTTAACTTCTCTTGAAATGAATTATAAAAATCTTTTATTCTTACAGGCTTATTTTTATCTGTTGGTACTTTCCCGAGAGTATCCGCCGTATAGAGAGTAATGAGATCACTAAAATATTGATGCATCATAAATTCGTACTTTTTGTGTTTCCTCATCTCTTCTATACTGCCAATTCTTATATGATTATCTATAAGCCACTTAATTCTCTTCTGAGACTTATTACTGAATGGGAGCATCTTTATAATTTCATTCATAAACATTTGAGCTCATATGTAATCATGTCTGTAATAATGGATATTGCCTTGGTCGTCATAGGTGTGTGTAGGATATTTTCCTATGTCATGTAAGAGACCTGCCCAGTAAATATCAATATCCTGGCACTTAAGCACATTGAGTTGCTCTATCACGAGAAGGGTATGCACCCAGACATCCCCTTCTAGATGGATTACCTTCCCTCAAGGAGTGAGAGAAAGCATATCAATACTTGGAAGAAATTCTTTAAAGTATCAGTACTGCTTTAGGTCTTTTAGTGCCTGAATATTTGAGCTATCTAATAACATTTTATCGAGTTCTGATTTTATTCTTTCTCATGATATATTCGCAAGTTCAATAATTCTTCTTGAGATAATATCATCGTATGATGCATCATGAGGACTGAATCAGTATTTATTCTTGAGTCGAATATAACGAAGGACTCTCAGTATATCTTCATCGAGTCGCTTATTTGGATCTCAAACAAATCGAATTATTCAGTTTTTTAGATCATCGATTCATCATGTTGGATCTATGTACTCCTTCTTAAGTGGTTCATAATATATCGCGTTGAATGAAAAATCTCTCCGTGATGCATCCTCTTCTATTGAATCTGTGTAGATTACTTCTTCAGGTCTTCTCTGATTCAGAGTTCCTATATCTCTCCTGAATGTGGTTATTTCATATATCTCTTCTCATTCTTTTACTATGAGAGTTCCATATTTTTCGCCAATCTCGCCAACTACATTGAGTACCGTTCTCATTTCATCTGGTGTTGCAGATGTTGCCAGATCAATATCGGAAGTAAGATTTTTTCAAAGGAGAGTATACACATTATAAGACCCCACCACATATACCTTGTGTCAGATGGTAGCAAGTTTATGTGCGATGCTTTCAATATTTTTCATACTTACTTGAATCTCTGATTGAGATATTCACTAATCTCACTGAGTCCTATTTCCTGTGAAGAATTTCCACTTCTTACATAGAATTTCTCTACTTTCTGTCCATTGCTCTCTATTTCCAGATAGAGTGGGGTGTTATATTTTAATATGGTAATCTCACAAATCTCAAGTTCATTTATTGTATGAAATTTAATAGCACAGTATGAAGTTGCAAATACTTTTCAGAAGGCATCATTTATAAGATTTCTGAGGTGTAATTCAAACTTATCCTTTGTCCCGTTACCGAGAGATATGTAGTCCATCTTTAATCATAAGACTGTTCACTCATCGTCAACTCAGATGACAAGAGTTCATCCTTCTGCATTACTAAAAGCTGCCACTGTTTTTAGTATTACTCATTCAAGTTTTTTATCAATTTGGTTAGCCTGATAGCTCCACCGTAATGACGATTTAAATTCAACCTCACTATTCTCTCCATCATCTATCATCTCTTCAATGGAGATTTCAGCTTTAGATATCTCGGTAGTGGTTATATTCTTGAGAAATGCATTGAGTTCATTGGCAAGCATGATTCTTCGAGCTTTCAAGAAGTCTTCAAATCTTTCGAGTTTCCAGAGATTTTCATCGTCGGGAATAGATTGCAATGCAAGAGCATTGGGAAACTTACTCTTTACTTCTTTGAGATAATCCTCTGCAAGTTTATTACTTTTTGATCTATTGGCTACTTGAGTGAGTATCGCTCGGTTGGTAATCTCTTGCGCAAGTGCATATTTAAATCGGTTATTCATATTGTACCCATTGGCTTTGAGTACGGAATACGGGAAGATATGATCCCATTCTAGAGAATACTTCGCTCACATATTGGTACGAATTCATACCCCTGTGGTGAGACAGGTTGCATTTTTACTTTTGAAATACCAACGCATAAGACTGTAAAGAGCATTTCTGATATCTACCCCCTCAAAATCATCAGGATATATTTCAAGATTTCTTTCCAGAGAGATGTTATTTAGTAGTTCGTCAAAAGGATTCTCTGACTTATTTACGATACCGATATCTTTATCGAGTTTTTGCTGCAGTCAGGCAATATATCTTTGTTTAATCTGAGAGTAATAGAACCATTTAATAATTTTCTTTATTTCAGTTTCATTCAGTTTTCCATTCTTATTATAGGCATATACGATAATAGGAATAAGAGCATAGACTGAGTTTATCTCATGGGAATGGTCGATATAAGCATGGGTCTTCAAAATATTTATTACATAATCAAGAATCTTTGTATCGAGCTGTTCCCAAACTTCTCGGAGTCTGACTTCATTTTCTCTATCATGGAGCTTCTTAAAGTCAGATCACATATTGTGAATGATGCCGAGTAGACAAAATATGATAAAGTCCAAGTTAAAGTTAAATCCTTGAGCCTTGAGGCTTTCTAGCTTCACTTTAAATGTTTCTCTAGCATTTGGCCAATATCCTGAAATTTGAGCAAGTGCAAGCTCTGCCTCAGTAAGATTGATTCCACTTGCATTAACAATATAAAATATATCTATCGCTTCCTTGAGACTAGCTCTTACTGGTATAGTTTGTTCCAGGAATTCTAGTCCTGGAATATTATCCACTGCACGAAAGTTGCTTGAAATCCTATCCTCATCCTCTCTAGTGAGGGCACCCTTATCTCTGATGTTATTAATTAAATCCATCTCGCGCACTTCCCGTGTAAAAATATCTGTAATATTGACCCAGTATGGATCATTTTGCATCAAAGTTTGCTTATAATACTGTAAGTCGAGAGTAGAAATATTTATATACAGATTTCTTGGATCCTGGAGAATTTCTGATTCTTTATAATAAGGAGGAATACTCCCCCTTATGAGCATGTAGAGAGTGGTTATTCTTTGTTGTCCATCGAGAATAATCTTTACAGATCATTGCAATGGATTGTATTGCCAGTTTCCTTTCAGCTCTGGAGGACTATTTGTTTCCCACGTAAGCATAGTCCCAGTTGGATATTCTCGTATAAGAGAGGAAATAAGGTCTTTTGCATTTTCCCTTTTCCAAACATATTCTCTTTGAAATGCTGGGATAAATAACTGATTTGCATCGAGTTTATCTAGAATCTGACTTATTTTCATAATTCCCTATGTTAGATATAATTGGAAATTATAGTAAGAAAATGATAACTAAATGCAAACATATATTGGAGGTCGATGATGATGAGGAGCTTCGAAGAATTCCTGCTTTTATGGATATGGTGCTGAGATAATCTTATAATGAAATATTGATATCCAAATGATTTGGCTACAATAGGATCATCTGACGATACCTTCTATTTCACATCATGTTATAAAAATAAAACACTATGAATAAAGAATTAGATGAGACACAATTACTGTATAAAGAGTGTAAAGAAAAATTAGAAAAGATGAGTAATCAAGAGCTTATCAATTCATTTAATAATGATGTCGGTAATCCATGATGGGTAAGTGCAAGGGCTCGTTTTCATATAGCACTTCACGAAGAATTCGAAAATCGTGGGTTTGATTATTCAGCGATTGGCGATGAGAACGGTTTGTCGTTCTCAAATAAAATCACTCTGGTGGGTAAAAAAATTGTGATAGATGATACTAAGCAAACTCTCTCATTTGCTCTCGACACAAAAGATGCAGAGTGATACTATCATACCTATCTCATCAATGAAACTGGGTCTCATTTTACCTCCATCGCACTTGAGTCAGGTGGATTTTATAGTGATGATGAAGGAGTTTACCCAACGAAAACAGTTAAAATTGAGTTAAATAATATACAGCCATATTCATATAAAAGCGTTGATAGAATAGATTATATGGAACTCGAGTTAAATATCTCATATCAGTTAGAGTGTGTTGATGAACACGGAGTGATAAGCCATTATGAAATAAGTCTTCCAAAAGGTTTACCGGAAGAAGATAATGAAGTAATTCCTTTTCTCGAAAAGAAAGGTTGGCAATTTAATCTGACACAGATTTCAAAACCTGATAAAAAAATCGTCTATATTGATATGGACAATGTACTGGTTGATTTTAAGACCGGTATTGCTCGACTTCCAAAGGAAACTGTTGAGAAATACGGAGATGATCTAGATGATGTTCCTGGTATTTTTTCTATGATGGATCCTATGCCAGGAGCCATAGAAGCATTTAATCGTATTGCAGAGAAGTATGATACCTATATCCTCTCGACTGCACCATGGGAGAATCCTCTTGCCCTCTCTGATAAAGTGATCTGGGTGAAACGATATCTCTGAGATATTGCTAAAAAAAGGCTCATTATTTCTCACCACAAGAACCTGAACCGAGGAGACTATCTCATAGATGACAGAACAAGACATGGAGCGAGTGAATTCGTAGGGGAACATATCCACTTTGGCACAGAGAAATTCCCTGACTGGGAGAGTGTGTTGAAGTACCTCAATGCTTAGTATCAATATTAACTTATCCTTGCATGAAAAACGAAGAATATAAAAAAATCATAGATGATATAGAGAAATTGAAAAAAGAACTTGGAGTGGCTTGCCAATGCAATGACCCCACTTGTTCTAAATGTCTTATGGTAAATTGTAAGGATGATAATTGCCCAGTACATACTATGTCTAGCAAAATGACAGCTCGTCGTAGGATGAATATCAATTAATATTTTTATGCACTCTAAATTAATTGGTTTTTTTTCTTGGTGAGCATTATTTTTTTTGTATGGCATATTCCAAAGTGATAGTTGAGGAATGTTTCTAACAATGATACTGGCATTTTTTGTATGTATATGATTAGTCATTCTCATACATAGAACAGAAGAGAGGAAAGAAAAAGAATTGAAAAAGGATGATAAGATTTCACGCCCATCTATTGAGAAAAAATGAATCTCTAATATTCCAGGAACAGATAACTCTTCAACGAAAATAAGAACAGAGAGGAATAATGATAATAAAAAAACTGGCAGTTCTCCCCTAATTGATTATACACATGAGATAAACGACACAATACTGACAAAAGAAAAAACGCTTAAAACACAAAGCTCAGTTCCTAAAACTACTATATCTCATGACAAAAATTCTGAATCTGCTATTGTGGCAGTAAGAAAAATAATCGGAGAATATAATCAGATACCCATATGACAGCAAAAAACGAAGGAAAATAAATTGTTAAATGATATAAAGACAGAACTTACAAATTGAAATTATGATTTCACTGAAGAACAAATGAACGTTATTTGGGAGATAATACCCACTACTCTTGAGGAATGGGCAGTAATAAATTTGTTTAGTAAAAATTGATTCGAATTAAATTGATCCAATAAGGTAAGAAGAATAATACCACATTCCGAAAAATCCATCTTAAGTCCTATCACCAGTACACCTTCACTAAAAAAAACATGAATCACTCAGGAACAAATAATGTTTTTGGAAAATAATAAAATATACGAAAAATTGGGTTTTACGTCCTTTGAGATACCAGACAACATCGATGAATTATTTGCTATTGATTCTTTGATTGATCTAATAAATAAACTCCAATTAAAAATGTTTTTTTGATGATCAGAAAATAGTTCTTGTAGTTACATAATTTTATCATTTTGAGCATACCCATTTTATACGATAGAAGATTATGCCAATAGCGTTCCAGAGGCAATCAGACTATTAAAAAGAGAGCCAAAACCAGTCAATGAGGATTGGGATTCATATAATTCAAGAAGAGAAAATGCTCAAAAATTATTATTAAAGAATGTAGATTTACTACTAGAAGGATTAAAGCAATGTTCGATCTTTGGTAAAGACAACTATGTCATGCCTAGTAGTAGACATTTGATTAATAAGATATTTAGGAATATTTGAATGAAAATGGATTTTATTGAGGTCGATAGTAAAAAACAAATAGAATGTGGCACCTTCGCAGAATCTTGCGATAATGCTAGAATAAAAATGCAGTTTACAGAACATAGTCAACCATGAATAAACTGTACAATAGTTGATGATATACTATGATGGTGAGGTAGCTTGCTTCATGTAAATAGAAATATTGGAAGAAAACCTAATTTATTTATATTTTTTGCACATGATAAAAAACACAGATAACAAAATTTTCATCTCTTGAAGTAGGAGTATTACAGAACTTGATGTATTAAATGAAGAATTCATCAATAGCTGTATACAAGATGGTATGCATATATTAGTATGAGATGCTGACTGAGTTGATTATTTAATTCAGAAATATTTAAACGAAAAGAAATATTTAAATGTAAGTGTTTTTACAGTAAATAAAACTCCACGAAATAATGTTGGTAATTTTGAGGTTATTTATTGTAAAATACCTGAATGAACATTCTCGAAAGCAGTTTTTGGGGTAAAGGATGAGGAAATGAGAAGATCGTGCAATGAGGGATATGTGATTTGGGACTGAGAAAGTAAATGATCTGAAAATAATATTAAAGACTTATTAAAAAAAGGGAAAAAAGTTACTATTTTTATAGCTTGAAATAATATCCAATGGTCACCAGAAGAACCTTTTTCAAAAAAGAAAGTAACTGAAAAAATATCACCTGATGTGCAGATTTCCCTTTTCAATTAAAATCTTATTTCTATGATAGATCAAAATATTTATAGACTTTTATGAGAGTGGTTTAATAATCCACACGAATCTTTAGATGTTGAGGTAAAGGGCTGGCTCGATATTGATGATAAAGAGAATCAGTGAATTATCGCAAAAGCATTAATTGCTCTTGAGAATCATGGATGATGAAGTCTAATTATTTGATATACTGACGATGGCACAGGCAGACTTGTACCAGACAGCAAAAATCGTCCAGAAAATCTTAATAAATTCACTACAGATAATATAAACAATATACTTTCACGATTTACAGAACCGAAGTTCCATGTCGATCTAACTATTCAGAAAAACCAAAACACAGGTGAGGATTATCCTATTATTTGTGTTCATTGAGATACGAAAGTGCCCGTGAGATCATCTAGCGAGACACGAAAAACAATAAATTTCCATCGTTACTATATGCGTAGACCGTGACCCAGCAGCGATGAACCTCAAGATGGTATTGAATGGGATCGGCTCATGAATAAATGCATGTTACAACAAAGAGAAGATGTTTTAAATATGCTTCGTACCTTTGGTATTCCAGATGCAGTTAAAGGTAAAGAGAGCGAGTATTCTGATTTGTCTAAGTTTATACAAGATGCTCACTTAAGATGGGAATCAGAAAATGCAAAACTGCTTGAACCACAAAAAAATACTCTCTGATATTATTCCTTTGGTTGTCAGATAGTTTGAAAGACAAAAAATATAGATTTAGAAAAGGTGAGAAGTAGTCTGATAAGTCTTAGAAGATATACATGAGTCGGTATGTTTTACCCTCCATATACTGATGAGGGACCCTATTCAATGTGAGGATGTATGGAGGTATTTTTAAAACGTAGAGAACCTGATGACAATGATTTTTGGAGAATAAGACCTGATGGTTTCATTTATTTCTTATGTTGACACCAAGAAGATTCATGGAAAGGAATTAAACCATGAACAGCTCTAGAAGTATCATTACCTGTTTGGAGATTAGGCGAATTTTTATTGATTGCCAATCAATTATGATCCTTAATGTTTGAAGAATGATTTTCACTATTAATTACATGTGAGTGGCAAGGAACAGAAAATAGAATTCTTTTTTCCGAAGATTGGAGACGTAATTTTTCCGGGAACTATAAATGTAAAGAAAAATCTATTAAAACCACTTGAAAGTTTAGTTCAGTGTTGATAGAAAATTTACTATCCAATGTAGTTAAAAGTCTCCTAAATCCATTTTATGAGAAATTTGATTTTCTATCATTTGGGGATAGTTTTTATGATGCAGAAATAACTAAGCTTAAAACTGGTAGACAGTAGCTACATTTTCAGAGCATCCTATTTGTCAGATTTAATCCTAGAAAGAGATATATGCTCCCAAGATTTACACTCAGAATCTATTTAATCTGCCTTTAGGATCAGATTCTATTTTTTCACCATTTTTCTATGGAAGAACCCGAATATTCAAAGCCTGAGCACATTGGTACTATCAAGTGCGGTAAAGGACGAAAGCAGGAAATGAAGGTTTATGCGGTGTACAAGTATATTACTCCTGAGGCACAGGAAGATGTAGATAAACAAATTCTCAGAGTTCTAGGGTTCTTGTAGCTTTAGATATGAGACATATTCTATTATTTCTTTATTTCGCCACATGAACCATCAATGCGATCAAGACGAAAACATCGTCGGTAAAGCTCTCTATGAGCTTATGAGAATATTTAAAGAGATAGATTTAAACGCTAATAGCCAAGAAAAAATGAAGGATGATAATATGATTACTGCCAAAGACACTCTTAAAAAATGAAACAGAAACCTCCCGATTGCTCGGGAGGTTTTTGATTGAGAAATTCTGATGAATTATTTCAAGAGTCTCTCAATAGCAGCAGCAAAGTTTGCTTCTGGTTGAGCCCCTGAGACAACCTCATATTTACCAGATTTGGTATTGATGAGGACGTTTCCTGGAGTACCATTGACGCCGAACTTGCTAGAA
>CAZFTF010000016.1:0-18381 GCA_964521495.1 uncultured Candidatus Peribacteria bacterium
CAATGGAAAACTCAATAAAGAGCTCTGAATAGAGAAGTGCTTCACTATCGAGAATAGGAAGGTCAAACTGTCATTTCTGGAGATACTCGAAAACTCCTCGAAAGACTCTCGAAAGAAGTAGAATATTCCCGAACCTTCCCGAACTTGAGGCAGTAGAATGCCTCTATGACTTGAGCAAATAGAAAACACCTCTGATATATCCAGCCTTGCGGGAAAAGAAGCCAAGCTATTGAAGTGGTCGCCGTGTACAGGGAGTATAACAAAGAAGAACAGGAAGAGATAGACAGAAAGATAGTAAAGTGCCTTTTTGGCATATAAAAAGAATGTTAAGGTTTATTAAGGTTTTCACCATATATAACCTACAATAATTTTGCATATTGGGGTTATTTTCGTATACTGGAAACATAAAACCTCTTTATGTCACCTTTCGAAAATTCATCTGCAGTACGGGTTGCATTTTATATTCGTGTATCCACAGAAGAACAGGCAAAAGACTGATATGGAGCTGATATGCAGTTACGGGGACTGGAGGATATGATAAAATACAAGGCTCAGTATTTCAATTGGACACACGACAAAAAATATGAATATTTTGATATGGGATGTACTGGGGCAGATCTCAATCGTCCTCAGTACAAGAAGATGATGGAGGACGCAAAGGAAGATAAGTTTGATATAATAGCCGTATGGAAGATAGATAGACTTTCCCGAAACCTCTCACACCTTCTGGGAACTTTTGAGATCCTGCAGAAAAATAAAGTCGGATTTTATTCCCTCAAAGAAAATGTCGATTTCTCTGGACCGATTGGGAAGCTCACCTTCCAAATCTTTGGAGCATTGGCAGAGTTTGAACGAGAGACCATCAAGACACGAACCAAAGAAGGAAAGGTCGCTTCTGCACGACTGGGGAACTATATCCTCAATGGTGTGCCCTTATGATACAATAAGCCAAAATCAGAAGATCGGACCAAGCGAACACTGACTATCAATGAAGATGAGGAAAGGTGGGTAAAAAGATTGTATTCAGAGTTTCTCCACTGAGAGAGCCTGGAAGGACTTGCAAGGATGATGAATGAAAACAAGGTCCTCAAATCAAGCGGAAGCGTGAGGAAAGTAAGGACCACAAAATGGTATCCTCAAAATATCAGAACCGATATTCTCGAAAATCCTCTCTACATAGGGAGGGCGTGCTACAATACGACACAAGAAGATGGAAGTATCATCCCTATACCTATCCCCGTGCCTCGTATGATTTCTGATCTCGAGTTTGAGATGGTCCAGAACAGACTGGGAACAATCTCTCGGGATGCAAAGCGTGGAGGGTGAGAAAATACCTATCTCCTCTCTCGGAAAATAGTGGATACAGAGACACAAGGATTAACAGATCGGAAGTTTGTATGAGTACAGAGGACCAAAGGAGGACACAGCTATCGAAGAAAACAAATAGAGCTGAATGGGAAAGTATATCCAAATAGAGAGATACCTGGAGAGCGTATTGATGAGTATGCTTGGGGGCTCGTACAGTCAGCCCTGAGGCGTCCAGAGGATATATTTAAGATGTATACCGCTCAATCGCTCGATGTGAGGGATTATGACCGATTACTGAAGGAAAGAGATATGATAGGAGAGGATCTGGAAAAAGAAAAGCAGATAGAGATGCAGATAGAAGATGAATATCACAGGGGTATCTATTCGGAAGAAAAGAGAGATATGCTGATACAGAGAAACATTGAAAAACAGACAGCTCTCAAGAAGAAAATAGAGGACCTCGATAAGAGACTCGATAAAATCGTCCAAGCACAGAGAACAAAAGAAGCCCTTATCTCTTTCACACAGAAGCTCGGTACAACAATAGAGGATATATCTGAGGAGCAAAAAAGATTTCTTGTGGACCTGATCATAGAGCGTGTGGAGGTTACTTTCACGAAATCGCTTCCCGTAGTGGAAATCATCCTGCGGGTCGTCCAGACATTGGAAGAAGATGAGGGGGCAAGGGTCGAACCTAAAAAAAGCTCCAGTAAGCCGAAAATGGCAAAATGAAGCTCTGATTTACTGAATATGGTGTAACCGACAGGATTTGAACCTGTGACCTCTTCCTTCGCAGGGAAGCGTTCTTCCAGCTGAACTACGGCTACACATGCAACTATATCCACTCTGGATGTTCTATATCATCTTTGTGATCTCCTTCGAGTTCCTTGATTTTTTCTAAGCGCTTGCTGGCCTCTGCAAACTGTTTTTCCATCTCTCGGAGCTGAGCTCGTGTGAGAGGCTTTGGTTTGTAGGAGCGAGGTGAGAAATCTCATTCTGACATAGACAAAGGGATTATAGGAAAAAGTGATAGTTTTCAAGTTAAAATTATTTCCCCTGAAAAATCGCCCGAAAGGTGAAAAGAAAAATCTTCGTATCGAGGAGTAAACTCCAATTTTCAATGTAGAACAAATCAAGCTCTATTTCACGATCAAACGTATTAGCATCACGTCAATAGACCTGCGCCATGCCCGTAATCCCAGGTTTGATAGTGAGAACTTGTTTTTGTTTATCAGTATATTTCTCTACTTCTTCTGGAAGGTGCGGACGAGGACCAATAAAACTCATATCACCGAGAAACACATTGAAAATCTGAGGAAGTTCATCGAGAGACCACTTACGAATAAAACGACCAAAACGAGTCACGCGGGGATCATTTTTGACCTTAAAGAGTGGTCCATCGGTACGCTCATTTGATGCGATAATATCTTGCTTCTTATGTTCAGCATCTCGAACCATAGAGCGAAATTTTATCATCGAAAATAATACACCACTTCTCCCCACTCGTCGACTCATATACAGTGGATTTCCACGAGATTCGAGGAGAATAATACAGCTCATCACCACCGTAAAAGGTATAAGGAAAATCAAAAGAAATGTACTCACCACAATATCAAACATTCGCTTGATGACTCTTCCCCATGCAGTGAGACCAATGGTTCTGATTTCGACAAAAGGTATTCTGCCCACAAAATCAATATAGGCATTATGCTTCGTCGTCTCGTAGAGATTTCAGACATATCGATAACGGATACCGTAGATCTGACAGTATTCAAAAAGATTTTTCTTGATTTCATATGGGAGGTCATGAGACAGTACGATAATATCTTCGACATCGTGTTTTTGAATTACTTCGGCATGCTGTCCGATGGTTCCGAGATATTTGAAACCACTTCACTGATCAACTGGTGAGAGATATCCGATAATATTGATATACTTATCCCCCCTTAGAAGCTTTTCGAGATTCTCTTCCCGATGACTCATCACGAGAAGAATTTTTTTTGTTGAGAACCATTTTCGACGAATACCAAAGAGACGAATCTGTCTCATAGTAAATCGCTCCAGGATAATAAAGAGCAATGAGAGTGCAAAAGCAAATATCAGAATCAATCGAGGAATCAGAATAGTCTCATAAGGGAAACCATTGGTGAGATAGATCAGGCCGATCATCACAAAAAATCCTACAAAGACTGATTTTATGAGAGTAAAAATTTCCTCCAGCATACTCATCACCCGATCAATCGCATACAGATGTTGAAAAGCAAAGATAGTCCCCAGAATCATATAACTCGCAAATGCAAGAAACAAAAGATAGGGTGTCTCGAGAGATTGTGTCGGCAAATCAACTCCCGGGATGAGGTCTGTCGATATACGAATTGTACGGGCAATCCAAAAAGCAAGAATCACCAAAAAGAATTCAAGAGGAATACGGACGAGTCAAAAGAAAAATTCGTGACGACGCATACAAATAGTGTATCAAAATATTTGACTTATCAACTCTGAATATGGTAAGATGCCTCCATGCCGCAAAAAAACACACCCATAATGTTCACACTTCTTTCAAGTGTGTTTATGATAATGCTCGTTGCGAGCCTCTTTCATCTGCCTTCACAGGCAACAATCGGATGAGTAAAAAGCGATTTTTTTGCACAACACTATCAAGAAGTACCCACCACAATGCATCAGAGTGAAATTGATTTTGCGACTATAAGCTACCTGCCTCAGTAATTGGAGGAGTGGATTGTTGTATTTTAATTGCCTGAATACGACGACGAATCTCGAGGGCCCTCTCTGGGTCGTTTTCTACTGTGAGAAGTTCTTGCTCGAGTTCTTTGAGAAGTTCTGCAGTATCAACACTTGCATCCTCTTCAGATGGTATACCATCGAGAGATTCGACCGCTGGCCGAGGATCTGCACCTTCCTCTTCTGGAGTGATGAGTTCGACACTCCGTGAGAACAAATGCCCTATATTATCGGTATTAAAAAAGAGAATACCAGACACTCCTCCGAGAAAGAGGATTCCTATAAGGACCAGGTGTTGAGGTTTGATTTTCATAAAAATATTATACAGGATAGAAAAAAAATGCAAATTTTATCGTATCACGACAAATTCCGTGCGAGACACCTCTTGCCATCGAGGATCTTTTTCCTGGAGGAGCTTGAGAACACCAGTATAATGCAAGGCACCGTAGTGCATGTAAATTTTCTGAGATGGAGAAGCTTCTATAGTGCGCACAATATTTTTATTTCTTTCTCAGAGAATCACCGAAAATACTGGTACCTGTGCCTCAAGTGTTTTCGTGATTTCAGGATTCTCATAGACTCGTAAAATCATATTCATAGCTGCCCGAGAAACAACATAGGCGATATACTTTTGTGTGGTATTCATCATGGAGTAACGTGCTTCTATCTCTTGAATTAAATCCTCAGAGATTTCATTTGGAGTCTGAATATTTTGTTCTTGTGCTATGCGAACAATATCATCAGTAGATATATCCACATTGGTGCTCGGTAAAATAGGTATGAAATCTTCTGGATTTTGCGACTCAAGTCCTGCCATTCTTCCAAGAGAATCATACATCTCCGCAGATACGTCCGTCCCCAGCAAAGCGCTCAATCTCTCAATACTTTCTGTGGTTCCCGATTGAACACCTTCGTAAAAAAAGACATACTCTTGCCCCACCAATTGTTCCATATCATCACGAATAGTATCGTAAAATGCAGGAGAAGCTATATGCATCATGGATTGAAAAACAACCGTTTTTTCACCATTTGAAAGTGTGATGCGTGGCAAAGTCGCTGGCGCCCACGTATTGGTTGCAAGCAGTACACCAAATACTCACCAAGGTAGAAACCACGCAAAACAAATTAGCCCCAACCATCATTTGGTAAATCCTCTCAAAAATCGTTTTTTATAACTATGATGATATTGTTTGCTCATGAGGACATTCACGAGTCCAATAGCTACCCCACCGCCCACCATCACCAGAGCGAGAATAGGAATACTCATCAGAAAAGAAACAACTCACGCTCATGCGCCAAGTACCCAACTGAGCCACATATTCGCGAGAAGTCATACAAGCAGAAAGAAGGCAATAATCATAAAAAATTAGTCTAAAAATTGTTTGATATTTCGTTGTATGGTAAAGAGAAAGGAATTTTTTGCAAGAAATGACACCCTATTTCTTCGTATCCAGCACCACATCGTCCTGGATTTTCTTACCATTGAGATAGATATCAACACTGCCCTCTCGGCGAATATTCATTTTTGTCTTGAGTTGTTCGAGATAGACACGAGGTGTTGGTATTTTTTCTGTGAGAATATTTTTCTGTGATTTTTCAAAATATACACCACAAAAAAATGCTGCAAAAACACAAAAAGTCACCAAAATAGATCGTCCTATTGTTTTCATTGGAGTGAGTGAGCGAGGAGGGTATTCGCGAGGAGCATCGCGATGGTCATCGGACCGACACCGCCTGGGACAGGCGTAATATCAGATTTTTCAGAAATAACATCCGTATCACAATCACCAAAGAGACATCGCTTATCATCGGTTTCCTCAACACAGATACCCACATCGATAACGAGTGAATCTGGGTGAATCATATCAGCTGTGATAAGATGTTTTCGGCCAACAGCTGGAATCACAATATCGGCTTGCAGCGTATGCTCTGCGAGATTCTTTGTTCGACTATGACAGACTGTCACCGTCGCGCCTGCATTGAGCAGCATCATCGCAAGTGGCTTGCCAACGATAGTACTTTTCCCGATGACCACTACTTTCTTTCCAGCTACATCTCCAGAAAATTTTTGAATGATTTTCATGATCCCCCTCGGCGTGCACGGCATCAAACCGGCTTCATCACCAGCATACAGTCGAGCAATATTGGCAGCAGAAAATCCATCCACATCTTTCTCTGGAGCAATCATATTAAAAACTTCCTGAGCACGAATATGACTCGGAAGTGGTGATTGAACGAGAATTCCCGTGACCGAATCATCTCTATTAAGCATTTGAATTTTTTGTATCAGTTCTTTTTCTGAAATATCCACATCAAAATGAAGCACTTCTCATCACATACCGACTTCTGCACACTTGCGTATTTTATTGCGTACATAGACCGCACTGGCTGGGTTATCGCCCACCATAATGACAACCAGTTTTGGCACTGTCGATAATCACCTCACTTCTCAGGCGATATCAGAGATATATTGAGCTGCGAGAAATCGAATATCAAGAATCATATTATTTGATCAAACCCATTAAGAATGGAATCCCAAGACCAGAAATCACGTCTAGAAGAAGAATCAAAATAATCGGAGTAATATCTATCACACCAATAGTGGTCGGCAAATACTTGCGCACCACGGCGTAGAGAGGTTGTGTAATACTTACGAGAGGACCTATGACGATACGGAGACCGAGAATAGAAAGCCAGCTCAAAAGAACATCAATAATGATACACCAATACAATGCTCGGAGAAAAAATGCTAAACCAGCAATCAGATAGATAAAGATACTTGTTATCATAAAAAAGTGAACGATGTTAAGTTAAATGTTTATTGACGGCTGCCTCGAGTTCTTCTTGGGATCGGAGTCCGATAAGTTTTTCGACCAATTGACTCTCCTTGAAAACCAAAATTGTCGGAATACTCATAATGCCAAATTTCCCAGCAATATCATCTGATGCATCGACATCAAGTTTGCAAATATTAGCACGTCCTGCATAGATTTTTGCCATATCATCAATCACAGGAATCAATCTCTGGCATGGACCACACCAGTCAGCATAAAAATCCACCAGCGTTACACCAGAAGCAATAGTACTTTCAAAATCAGCGGAAGTAAGGACGTGTGCCATAGAAATCAATAAGTATAAAACAGGGTGGAGTATACTTATTTCTCCCAAAATGCAACCACCAGGCACTCAGATAAGTAGATAATTATATCAAAAATCCCTTTTGCGTTTTTCTGAAAAATAGTTACTCTCTGTCAATAACACTTTTATGAAAATCATATTTGTGACAGGAGGAATCATATCTGGTCTCGGAAAATGAGTGACGGCCTCGTCGATAGGTCGTCTTTTCAAATCTTCTGGATACACCGTGAATATGATGAAGATAGACCCCTATCTCCAGGTCGATGCAGGGACGATGTCTCCCTACGAACATGGCGAAGTCTATGTGACTGAAGACGGCGCCGAGACCGATCTCGATGTCGGAAACTACGAGCGATTTGTCGATATCTATCTCGATAAAGGGTGTAATCCAACAACAGGGAAAATTTATCTTACTGTGATTGAAAAAGAACGCCGTGGTGATTATCTCGGAAAAACTGTCCAGGTTATCCCCCATATCACCGATGAGATCAAGCGAAGAATCCGAGAACAAGCAGAAAAAGCAGAAATACTGATTGTCGAAATCGGAGGACTTGTCGGTGACGCAGAGAGCCCTGTATTTATCGAAGCGATTCGCCAAATGAGAAAAGATCTCGGCAAAGAAAATGTCTGCTACGTCCATGTCGTCCCGCTTCTCTATATGGAAGCTTCTGGAGAATTCAAAACCAAAGCGATTCAGCTCTCAACCAGGCAACTCCGAGAAGCTGGTATCCAGCCAAATATCCTCGTGACACGATGCTCAAAACCAATGCCCGAGGAACTCAAACCAAAAATATCACTCTACACCGATGTCGAGGAAGATGATATCATCGAAGCGGTAGATGCGAGGACTATCTACGAAGTCCCTCTCCTTTTCGAAAAACAAGGTCTCAAAGAAAAAATTGAAACCATTCTCCAACTTCCAAAAACCACCACTAACCTAACAACCTGGAAAACATTTGTCGACAATATCGTCGCTCCAAAAAATGAAATTCATATCGCGATTATCGGTAAATATGCCGAACTCGAGGATGCCTATATGAGTGTCCGAGAAGCCCTCGTTCACGCTGGAGCACACCATGCAACCAAGGTACACCGACACTGGATCAATGCTGAGGATATCGAAACCAGTCCTGCCCTCATACAGCAACTCGTCACAGAAGGTAAAATGGATGGGATGATTATTCCGGGCGGTTTCGGATCACGAGGTATCGAAGGCAAAATCATGGCTATCAAATACGCGAGAGAAAACGATATCCCTTTCCTCGGTATCTGTCTCGGACTCCAGCTCGCGGTCATAGAATTTGCGAGAAATGTCTGTGGTGTAAAAGACGCAACGTCCTCAGAATTTCTCCAACCTTGTGGAACCAATTTTATCGAGTACCTCCCAGATCAAAATGATACCATGGATAAATGAGGCACGCTTCGTCTCGGACATCAAGAAGCTGAGGTTATCGAAGGATCTCTGATTCATAAACTGTACGACAGCACGACTATTAGCGATCGCCATCGCCATCGCTATGAAGTCTCTCCAGATAAACATGAAATATTACAAAAAAACGGTCTCGTACTCTCTGGGACATCACATAATGGTAGATTGATAGAATATATTGAGCTTCCTACTCACCCTTATTTCGTTGCCACTCAAGCACATCCAGAATTTAAGAGCCGACCAGAGAAACCACATCCACTGTTTGATGGTCTCGTGGAAGCGGTGGTAAATAAAAAGTAGATTTTGTTTTTGCAAAAGAGAAAAAAGAGATAGGATCACTAAATCTTATTTACTAACAAGATAAATTATGAAAAAATATTTTTTTATAGCAACAATCCTGATTTTCTTACTAATCTTACTTGGGTATATAGTTAATATTAGTCTAAAAAATGATAAGGAACGTCTTTTTTCATGTGCTAAAGGTAGTGTGGTAGGAATTTTTAGCTGTGCTTTTTTTGATACTAGATGTAGTATATTCAAGGGGGGAACAGTATGGGCCGATGGACATCCAGGCCTATATACATACTATAGTTGTTATAAAAAATCATCTGACTTCGAAAAACAGTGTGCATCCAACGAAGAATGCACCTATGGGTGTGATTTGAGTGTTGCAATAAAATCAGATTTATGCACTCTAATATCAAATGAGTTATTGGAGCCCATTAGACCTTCTAATTTTAAAAAAATTGAATTATTCAAAAAACAATATAACTGCAGCACTCTGAAACCAGGTAAATGCAGAGCATTACCAGAAAATGGGGTAAATCCTGGAGGCATTGGTCATGAGTTTAGAATGGAGAAAGAAATTTTGATTGAAACTCGTCATGACGCCGGAATACGGTTCTAACAATGCAAAGAAGGTTACAATTATTATAATCTAATTTTTTATTAGAATATTTTATAAAGGTAAGGATTCTGTTTTTGTTCAAATTAGGCGCGTGACAAAACCATCTTTTTCATATACTCTTCGCATGCCCTCTCTCCATGCCCCTCATCTCTCCCAAGACCAGCTTTTCGATTTGAATACCAAGCCATTTCTGCCCTCGTCGTACTCACAGCAGGAACCTTTTTTTATCATCTTGTTGAATGATGGAGGTTGCTCGATAGTCTCTATTTCTCTGTTATCACAGCGACGACTATCGGTTATGGTGATATCACTCCTCAGACAGATGCTGGGAAGATATTTACTATTTTTTATGTGTTAATCTCTATCGGTATTATCACCAGTTTTATCAAAGAATTTACTCGAAAAGGCCAAGAACGAGCAAAAAGTATAACAAAAGGAGTCAGAAATACAAATCAATAGAGAGATATTTCGATAACAAATTATTACCCCCCTCTACCCTTGGTATCGATGATTCTGATGATATTTTGCGAGAATCGCAAAGAGAACAGCAATACCTCACACGCCGACAATTTGTTGCCCTGCAAAATCTTCTAGTGGCATAACTTGTGCGATAGCTCCATGCATTTTAGAAACTGTGAATCAGAGTGCCATGGATGCGACACCCATTCCGAGAAGCACATCAGTACCTTGGTCGATTTCTGGTGAAGATTTTGGTGGCATACAGTGAAATTAGATATAATTCATATATTATTTTATTTGGATAAATCGGATGTCAACCGATGAACAAGTTCACACACTCTAAAATTTACTCTTACCATCTCTAAAAGAAGTAATTAGAAAGTAGAAGTAACAGGAAAGATTTGTTTGTAAAAGCAAGAAAATAAATAGGATGTAGAGGTTATCTCTTATTTTCTCTTTATGAAAAAAGTTCTTATCGCGATAGTACTCGTTGTAGCGGGTGTTGCTCTGTGACTGCTAATACCCAAGCTCAGTAATATCAACATCACTTATTTATCCCCAACGACACAAGAAGAGACTTCATCCACAACTCCAGAAACAACCATCGAAACCACTACCTCTGAGAGCACAACTGAAGCCATCAAAACAACACAAGCCAAAGTACCTACTCCAGCACCTACTCCAAAAAACGAAAACTGTATTGGGAAATATTGTGTTCCTGAGAGTATTGCTCTCAAGAAAAAAGGTACCATACTCGAGGGTACATCGATAGATCATCCCCAAACAGATGAAGAAGTACAACACACATACCAGATATCTCTTGATAAAACTTATTTTAACTATACCAAGAGTGAGGTAATGAGTAATACTATTGTAGAAGCAATACAAGTAACGCCGAATACTCTGATTGTTACAAATACTGATGGTGGTTGTGGCTCAAATACTGTTCTACAAAAAGTCACAGGATCAGCACCACCAAAAAATATTCTTGCTCCAGAAAAAATATCAGTTTGAAATATCACCCTTCGTAGAAGTATCGATTTCGAGGTTTCTACTTCCATTGCGGATAATACAGTCAAAAATCTCTCTGGGGTTTCAGAGGAAAAAGGGCTTCCACTGTCCAACGCATGAGTTGTCCAAGATATGATCACTACTGCTATATCGTCATCCAAGTCTTTTTCACAAAAATATCTCTTAAAAGATCCAATTTCACATATCACCTATGTCTATACCGCAGACAATACTCTATCTTCTGTATACATCGCTCAGCTAGGCACTGATGCTGCATGGTTATCAGAAAATATTGATAGCCAAGGCAATCTGCTTGATAGGGGCATTTCTCAGAAAATACTTGGATATTTTGGTACAGAAAAAATCTCTAATTATATTGTCGCCTATGCGAATAATCAGATGAGATTGGAGAGTATCACAACTGCGAATATGCCGGTCTTCAAAGTGAAAAAATTTGATGATAAAGGGAGCTATCTCATATACCCTACTCAAAAATATACTTTTTCTGTTATGGCTGAGTTATGCAAGCCTGTGGTGTATTATTATTCTGATATTCCAGAATATAATTCGCTCACTATCCAAAACCAAAATACACTTGATACTTTCACAAAAGTTATACCAGATTTTAGCCAAGCAAATACATGGTATTTCACATCAAAGTGATCACTAGATTCATCCGTGTATTTCAATCATATGGCATATCCATATTTGTATTATTCTATTCAGAGTAGCAACTTCCGTCACAAAACAGATGGATGGATTGTGCAGGGAAAAGATATCTGAGCGTTCTTTGCAGAAAAACTCAACACGATAGGATTTAATGCTCAAGAAAAACAAGACTTCATAGCTTATTGGGCACCGGAATATAACCCAGAGTCTTATTACTTCGTATCATTTTTATTTAATGAAGAAGTCGATCATCTGGTAAAACTATGATTTATGCGTGCGCCAGATCGTGTTTTCCGTGTACTACTGGATAGCTATGAGCTCGACGGTCTCACCGAACACGATAAACATTTCCTCTATGCCGGAAAACCAAATGCACGAGATAATATTCTCCTGCGTACTTTTGAGAGAGGATTAGGTGGTCGTGAGGTGTTTGAGTGGGGAGGAGTACTAGCTCGACAAGATGGTTCACGATTGGTATATTAAAATATTCATGAAAAAGATTGTCCTGATAGCTTTCTGTGTGTTTTTATCTTCATGTCATCATTCAGAGCAAGTACATTTTGCCGTCATACCCCATCATAATCTTGTCAGAAATGATATACGAGATTTTTATCGTGTTTTGCAATGACAATTTCCTGAGGTACAGCGCATTATCCTGATAAGTCCGAATCATTTTGCAAGGTTGCAGACAAGCTTTGCAGAGTTCCCGAGCAATGGTCGGTACTGTTTTTCCAAGCAACCACAAGACTGTGTATCAGGTATCTCTCTGGATCTGACAAGAAGTGACGATTACACGCATATTTTCCCTCGTGAAAGGAATACTTTTATGGTACAGGACCACGGGATCGGTGAACATTTTTCGATGATTCAAGAATTTTTCCCTCAAACATCCGTGGCAGGTATTCTCCTCAAAATAGATCCAAATGTTACTGAAAAACTGGATAGCCTCTTACAAAAAATACAAGCAGATACTATACCGACACTCGTTATAGCTTCGGTGGATTTTTCACATCATGTTCCTGATATCATCGCTCGTTTTCATGATGCAAAAACAAATGATTTTTTGGCTGGGAAGACTCCGTATAGTGATCTAGAAGTTGATTGTCCAAACTGTTTAGTTGCAGTAAAAAATATGGCACATGCCTATGGACAAAGCTATTTTGAACTCTACAAGCGCACCTCTGTAGATAGTGTGCTCAATATACAGAGTCTCTATGAAAACACCTCTCATATATTTGGATATTTTACCAATAAACCTACGCAAAACATACTTCTCCCATCAGAAAAATCATATACTTTTTCACAACCTCTACCGTGAAAAACGCCCGTATACGGTATACTATTTGGAGATGCTCATTTTACTCGCTGGTTCACTGACCCAAAAAATAGAGAAGATCCTCTTTCCTATTTTGCCTGTTTCTTTCATCATGCCGACATTACTCACAAACCGAAATTCTGGCACAATAGACTCCTCTATGGTTTTGATATTACCTGAATAAATCTCGAAACCAGTCTCGCGTCTAACGATGAATGTATTTTATCTGGTAAAGAAACTTCTCTGCAGACTAATCCAAACAATATACAGTATTTTTCAGATATTGGCTTCAATCTCTTTAATCTCGCAAATAATCATACTCACGATTGTGGCGACTCTGGATTTGCAGCAACTAAATCACATCTCGACGAAAATGGGCTGCCCCACGTTGGAAATGGTAATAATACAGACACTGTGTTACTAAAAAAGTTCTGAGATACCAATATTGCTTTTATCAGTTTCAATACCATAGAAACAACCTACGATACCGAGAAAATCCTCTCACAAATTAGACAATCTACTGATGAATGATATGTCGTCATAGTACAAGCACATTGGGGAACAGAATATGCCTCAGAGGCGAACGCAACGCAGCAAACCTTGGCTCACGAAATGGTTGATGCTGGAGCAAAGATGATTGTATGACACCATCCACATACTGTGCAAAACAAAGAAATATACAGAGGTGTTCCTATCTTTTATAGCTTAGGAAATTTCATATTCGATCAGCCATTTCCACAGACGCTCACGGGACAAGCAGTACTATTCCGAGCGACAGGGTCCGATATCACCTACGAATCCGTATTGTTTGATCGTGATGCGAAAAATTCTCTTATTGATTGTGCTTCTTGGAGATAGGGAAATTTTCGTATTATCATTATAGTTAATCTCATTATATGAAACATATTCATCTAGAAAATTCATGGATTATAAAAGCTCCTCTTGAGGAGGTTTTCAATATCATTACTGATTTTGAAAATATGCCAAAATTCTTTCCAAAAGTTGCCGAGTCGATAATCATTACAAAGAAAAAGGGTAATAATCTGGAAATTGAGGCTCAAGTAAAATCTTTTGGGACCACTTTCCCTGTCACAATGCAGACAACCATTCTCCCACAAAAAGGTTTTATTTCAGATAACCAGAGTCTGAAATTTGGCACTTCAGGACATGAAGAATTGTTGTTGAAAAAGGTGAGAGGCGGTACAAAAATCAATTATATCTATGAAGTCGATATTCATAAAAAATGGTTACGGGTGATGGCTCGTCCACTTATCGGCTGGTTCGCTATGAAAGCATGGGAAAAAGCTGTCGTAAATGAACTGAGAAAAATCTTAGAAAAATAAAGTGATCTAAATTTAGGAACGTTGCAATACATTCTCGTGACAAAATCATCTTTTTCATATACTCTTCGTATGTCTGAAACTGATGCTCTCCACACTCTCTGAGAAGTTTCTCGTGCCCTCTTTGATGGCCACGATGATGCTGCGTATTCAAACGAATTTGAGTATGGAGTTTCTGAATCTGTCGTACGGAAAATCTGGGAACAAAACAAAGAACCAGATTGGATGCTCGAGAAACGTCTCGCAAGTCTCAAAGTATTTCACGAAAAAACGCTTCCAACATGGGGACCAAATCTATCGAAGCTGGACCTGACAAAAATCTGCTATTATGCTCGACCTGAAGGGGCTTCGAATGCTCTCTCATGGGACGATGTACCAGAGGCAATAAAAAATACATTTGAACGGCTCTGAATCCCCGAGGCAGAACGCACGATGCTGGCTGGTGTCGGTGCGCAGTATGATAGTGAAGTCGTGTATCATAATCTCAAACAAGAACTCCGAGATCAGGGTGTAATATTTGAGGATATGTCCGTCGCAGTCAATAAATATGCTGATTTGGTGCAAAAATATTTTATGAAATTGATTCCTGCACACGACCATATTTTCGCAGCACTCCATGGAGCCGTGTGGTCTGGTGGGACCTTTCTCTATGTACCAAAATGAGTGAAAATAACAGAACCTCTGCAAGCGTATTTTCGTATGAATGTGAAGTCTGGATGACAATTCGAGCACACCATGATGATCATCGAAGACGATGCCACCGCTCACTATATCGAGGGGTGTAGTGCGCCAAAATACAATACTCCGAGCTTACACGCTGGTATGGTGGAAATATTTGTTGGCAAACGAGCCAATATGCGATATACCTCAGTAGAAAACTGGTCTCTCGATACCTACAATCTCAATACCAAACGAGCCGTCGTCGAGGAAGAAGGTTATATGGAATGGGTGGGAGGAAATTTCGGAAGTGGGGTCACGATGCTCTACCCTTGTAGTATTCTCAAAGGAAAAAAATCACGCTGTGATCACTTGGGAATTGCATTTGCCAATGCTGGTATGGAGGTCGATGGCGGTGCAAAAGTGATTCATATCGGAGAAGACACTTCGTCAAACGTCATCATGAAATCACTCTCAAAATGAGGAGGACTTTCAACGTATCGCGGACTGCTCGATATCCTGCCTTCGGCACACAATGCTGTGAGTCGGATAGATTGTGATGCTCTTATCCTCGACAATCTCTCAAAAAACGATACTATTCCTGACATCAGAGTAAAAAACACCTCCGCTATCTGTGCGCACGAAGCGAGTGCGGGGAAAATCAGCGAAGAACAGATGTATTATCTGCGCAGTCGAGGTATCGCAGCTGACGCTGCCAAAGCGATGATTATCAATGGATTTATCTCTCCGATAGTCAAAGAATTGCCACTCGAATACGCCGCAGAATTGAACGCTCTGATTGCGCTCGAAATGGAAGGAAGTGTGGGATAAATCAAGGTTTAGTTTGTTTTGTTGGTTTAATTCGTTTAATTAGTTATTTGAATAATTCCTTTCTCTAGCTTCTGCTCTATCTCTATCTCTATCTCTATTTTATAAATGTCCCGATTCGATACCATTTCTCGATGAAAAAAACAATCCACCAACTCGGCAGAGAGGAGTGAGGAAATACTCAAAAAAAATACAGGGGGAAAAGTGTATAGAGATATCAAGAAACGAGAAAAAGTCCTTCTCATAAAACCTCTCAGGAATATCCAGCGACCAAAAAAAATAACCGCAGAAGAAAAAGTTTTTCGGATACAAGATGAAATACGAAAGTTTGGAAATTCCCTCAAAAAGCGACAAATAGGAATCTTAGTGCTCGTCTTGTTTTTGAGTTATATCGTCTACGGAGTAGGATTTGTACTCAGAACAGAACACACTATACGAAATATTATCACTTCACCCGAAAACTATTTTTCTCCCGAAAAAATAAGAGAAACCGTATATACTCTCTGGCAAGATTATCAGGTATTGGGACTTGTGGCAGACAATTCTCCTCTCCCTCTCGAGCCTCTCACGAGCTATGGGAAAATACTCAAAAACACACGACTCCTCGCAGCCCAAAGCGAAAATATCAAAAAAATGGCTGATGATATTCTTGGATGGAAAAATATCTCAGAGACAGAGAGTATCTTCCCTCTCCTAGATCAACTCTGGATCATCGGTGAAGATGGGAAAGAAAACATAAAGAGCTTGGCAGATTCCATCTTTAAAATAGTCCCGCCAAGTCAACAACTCCAAAAACAATACACGAAATATTTTGAGCACCTCTCCGCATTTTTGCGACACAAAAAAATATGGTACAGTCTCCTCGGAGAAACACGTCCAACACAAATATTGATTCTCAATCAAAATAATGATGAGCTTCGAGCGGGTGGTGGTTTCCCTGGGACTGTTTTTCTTCTGGAATTCGAAAATGGAAAGGTAACAAATATCTCTTTTCACGATATTTATGAACTCGATCATTCGCTCACCGAATACATCGCTCCACCAGAAGGAATCAATCAATTCAAGTCCAATCTCTTTCCAAAGAAACCCGTTGAATTCCGTATTCGAGATGCGAACTATTTCCCTACCTTTGCAGAAAGTGCTCAAAATATCAATGCTCTTGCGAGTGCCTCCAAGATAGGAAATATCGATCTCGTCATCGGTATCAACACGGGTCTTCTTTCGGATATTATCAAGCTCACAGGGCCTGTCCGTGTCGAGTGAATTCCTATGAAATTGAATGAAGAAAATATCGCCCTCGTGCTCTCTATGCTCGTGGAGGCAAAAGAAAAAATCAATGGTATTCCAAAAGGAGTTATCACCCTCCTTGGAGACACAATCCTCGATACTCTGATAGCAAGGAATAAAACAGTTGGCGTAGCAAAAATTCTCTGGAAAAACCTCGAAAATGGAGAAATACTCATAGCTTCACCTCACAAAGATATCCAAAAAGCTCTTGATGATATGAATCTTTTTGATACTTGGAAAACTTCTTCGGAAGATTTTATTTATCCGATTTTTACCTCAATTAGTAAAAATAAAAGTGATAGATTGATGAGTCGAGATATCCTCATCCGTCAAGTCAATGATTGCAAACGAGAGGTCACTCTCTCACAAAAACATGGCTGGAATATCGAGGCAGAATCCCGAGTAAAGAAAATAGCGTACGATCTCAATATTACTGAAAGACTTCCTCTACTCCTCCCTATTCAATGAAGCGGCGATAACAAACAATACATCCGCTTTATACTTCCAAAATGATCCACAGCTGAATCAACAGGAAAAATACGACTGAACACACTTCATTCTGACTATGAGGAAACTCTTATCGATGGGTATGTCACGACACCAACAGGAGGCTCTTCCTCGCTCAGACTTTCCTACACACTTCCCAAAAATCTCTGTGGAACAAAAACACAATTCATAAAACAAGCTGGACTCAAAAATATCACAGTAACCGTGGAGAAAAACGGAAATATTCTTTCTCAAAAATCTTTTTAATCAGATCTATGTTTTACTATCATCTCTTCAATATACCAAAAATTCTCACAAAAAAATATATTGAAAATGTCTGAAGGGCGCTTGAAGAAGTCACAAAAATACCACAAAAAGGCTCCATCAATATCATCGTAGTGTCGCTCGCAGAAATAGCCAAGCTCAACGAAACGTATCGAGGGAAAGAAGGACCGACCGATATCCTCACCTTCCCGTATCGAGACACAGTGGAGAGAGTAACTGATATCGCCTGAGAGATCTACCTCTGTCTCGAAAAAATACAGTACTATGCCATGGAACGAGGAACAACCTATGAAGAACAACTCAAATATATAATCATTCATGGTCTCGTCCATATGATGGGATATGACCATGAGACAGAGAAAGAGTCCCAGGAAATGGAGAAAATCGAGAAAAAGATTATAGCCGTTCTGAAACAGGAAAAATAATTTTGACAGACTGCGTCTTTTTTCTACAATGCACAGCACATATACGGAGGGATGGCAGAGCGGTTTAATGCAACAGTCTTGAAAACTGTCGTGGC
>CAZFTF010000017.1:0-7973 GCA_964521495.1 uncultured Candidatus Peribacteria bacterium
CTCGACACGACTCCCCTTTTTCCAAGAAAAAAACATTCCCCCCTGAAGAAGATTTCTCGTATTATATCACTCGCGTGGCATATTCGACAGGTAGACATCATCATCGCAAACAATCCTCCAATGCAAATTGTGGCAGCACTTGCAAAGGTCTTCTCCAAGATAAGCAAGCGGAACTCGGCGGCGTCGACCGTTTGGTGGCACCATCACGTGCCCTGGTATTACACGCCGAAAAAGATAGAGAGAGAGCAGAAGCAGAAGAAAGGAATTAAAAGTTTGAAGTCTTGGCTTGAGCGCCATCTCATACTTCCTTGCATCGATCATCTCGTCGCTACGAGCCAGTACACCGCTGACTGTATTGAGGAGTACTGTGGAAGAAAGGCAAGAGTGGTGCATCCGGTGATAATAAATACGGCAGATGAAACACAAAGTACAAAGGACAAAATACAGAATGAAGGAACAGTAATAAACTCCCCCTTAGAATGAGGGGGCGGAACAATAGGAAAGAAATCGGGGGTGTCAATCACAGATGGCGGCACACCCCCTAACCCCCTCGTAAGCAAGGGGGAGACGGGGACTCGTCCTGTAGTATTGTTCACACACGGACGACTCGAGCCAGGGAAGGGTCTCGATATGTTGATGAAGGCGTGGAAAGAGCTTCGAACAATGAACAATGAACAATGAACAATGAATAATAAAGGAATAAAATTGATGATAGCCTGAGATGGATCGCTCAAAAATTGGCTTCTTGAGCAGGGAGCAACCGTGATTCCCTATCGTGATGGACTCTTGGAGGCGCTAAAGAAAAAAGAAGAAATAAGAGATAATAAAGCAGGAATTCGCCACGGCGAACAGGTTATTGGTTCGGATAACCAATTAAACCAACACAACCAATTAAACTTGGGCGACTCAGACGTCCTCGCGCTCTACCTGTCAACTATCGATGCATTTGGTATGGCGAGTCTGGAAGCGCAAATCGCTGGTTTGCCTGCCATAATCCTCGACAAATGAGGGGCACGAGAGACAGTACTTCTTGACAATAATCAGGAGCCAAAAGCACAACTTATCGATTCAGAAAATGAAATAGTACCAGCGATCACATATTTTATACAACAAAGAGCGCTTCACAAAAGCGTGTCGAATGTGAATTTTTGTCATGACAGAGATTATTTTTCACTGTATCGTCTTGACTCAGATATCCGCTCCCTGATTGAGTCCGTGAGGTAGTCAGACATATGTTCGACATGTCGAGTTGTGTGAAGAATGTCGTCTAGACGCTGTCTACCTCTTGCAACTACCGATTTAAAGCCTATGATACTGGCACGATTGTTCGTGTACATTTTATGACATTGTTGGATACGCGTTTTACCCCCACTATAGGGTTTGTATTTACAGAAAGAATCACCACTTTCTTCTCTGAGGAAGCTCTCGATATACTGTAGAGTTATTCGGAGGATACATCATTCTGTATGTGACGGCATGAACGAGTGACGACAATGCAAATGTTCGCGGTCAATTTTATTTTTTATTTTTTTTCTATGAGACAGACATTACGACAAATTGTCGCAGTTCTTGCTCTTGCTGGTCTCGCTATGAGCCTTGTACCAAATGCACTCGCTGCAACGTACACAGACCTCTCAGCTGCTAACAAGCTCGCTACTGCAGGCATTATCGTTGATAAGTCAGCAACTCCTGCTGCTTACCGACTTGGTGATACTCTCCTTCGTCAAGAAGGTGTAGGTACTGCTGCTAAGGCACTTGGAATTATTCCAGATGCTCCAGTTGCAGATTATACATGTGCAGGCAAGTTCTCTGATATTTCAGAAGCTTGGGTTTGCCGCGCTGCTGAGCTCGCTGCTAAGGCTGGACTCACAAACGCTGCTAACAAAACTTTCCGTCCAAAAGACAATCTCACTAAGTATGAAGCAATGTTATTTGCTCTCAAATCTTCTTGTGCAGATATCTCAGATCGCTCTGTTTCTGGTGTTGCTGCTTACGCAGCTGAAGCTGGAATCATCACAAACGCTGCATCATTCAATGGTACAGCTGCTGCGACTCGAGGAGAATTCTTCCGATATGTAGCTACGGCTATGGAAGATTCTGCTTGTGGTGATACTTCTGATGAGGATGTTCTCTGTACTCTCTTCCCAGACCTTTGTGTCGACGATGGAGGTACGGATGTTCCTACTACAGGTGGTGATTTAGAAGTTTCTGAAGGTAGTGCTCCGTTCGCTGCTGGTACAACTCTTCCATCAGCTTCTGGTATTACTGTTGGATCTATCGACATTACAGCTGGTTCAGATGATGCAGTAATTACTGCTGTTCGTCTTATCAGTAAGGGTGTTGGTGCTCGAACAGATATCGTTTCTGTAGGACTTTTCTCTGATGGAGTAAAAGTTGCTAAGAGCAAGGCTATCTCTTCTGAGGATCTTGTTGATCTCAACATGATTTCACCTCTTAAGGTTGAAGCTGGAGAAACTGTTACACTCGATGTAGTAGTTTCTACTGCAGCTGCAGCTGGTGAACATTACTTCCAAGTTGAAAGTGATGGTATCACAACTAACTCTGGTTCAGTTGATGGTAACTTCCCAGTTACTACACCTCTCTTCAAGACTTCTACTACTGTTGCAGGTACTCTTACCTTCTCAGCTGATGGTAGTCTTGCTGATGTAAAACTCGGACAAACAGACGCTATTCTTGCTAAGTTTAAAGTCGCTACAAATGGTGTAGAAGATATCACTATCAATTCTATGACATTTAAGAAAGACTCTGTTTCTACTGCTCAAGATGGTGATGTTGAAAATCTGACACTCTACATGAATGGTTCTGAGGTTGCTACAGGTGAACTCGTTAATCGATATGTAACATTCAATGTTGACAAGACTATTCTCAAGAACAAGTCTGATCAAAAATTTGAAATCCGTGGTGATATCGTAGGCGGTGCATCTAAGACACTTAAACTTGTTATCGACAGCACAACTGATGTTTCTGCAAGCGGTTCTAAGTACCTTTATGGTGCTAACACTGCAGGCACAGGAACTGTTGCTGCTACTGTTACTATTACAGCTGGTGCAGTATCTCTCGTAAAAGAAGATGCTGTTATCGACAAAGTATTGGCTAACAAGCAAAATGTTCTTCTCGGTAAAATCAAGATTACTCCAAATAGTGGTAAAGATGTAGAACTTTCTACACTCAAGCTTACTATCGACACAACTCTTGACTCTGCCGTAGCTGCTGCTACTGCTTTTGGTGAAATTGAAAACCTTGAACTTTACAATGAAACAACAAGCCAGGTCTATGACCTTACATATGTTGCAGGAGGTACTAATTCTAAGGTTTACTCAAACACTGACATGGGGGCAATCCTCAAGAGCGGAACAACATACACTCTCGCAGTTCGTGCTGACACAAAAGCTGTTGGTACTGCTGTTGACGGAGATTATGTTGTGAAACTCGCTAGCGCTGCAACTGATCTCGTTATGAAAGAAGTCGCAAACGACACTCTCGTAACAGACATCACGCCAAATGCTCTTTCTCTCAAGAAAGTAGCTGTTTCAACTTCTGGTTTCACTGTCACTCAAAATGCTCTCTCTTCAGCTCTCAATGCCGTTATCGGTTCTGATGATGTTGAATTGATCAACTTCAATGTTAAGGCTAATGATGTAGGTGACCTCAAGATTCGTGAGTTAAAATTCGCGAAAGAAGCTGCAGCATCTACTCTCAATAATACACTTGTTTCAGGATTTAAGCTCTACCAAATGGTAGGTTCTACTTGGACTCTTGTTAAATCAGTAGGTACTTCTGACCTTGCTGGTAATGAAGTAACAGTTCGAGATCTCGCTGTTGTTGTTCCTGTGAACACAACTGCTAAGTTCAAACTTACTACTTCTCTTGTCAAAGATACAGGTAACAACAACAAGACATTGCTCATGCGTGTCAGTGGATATTCTGTAGAAGACAAAGATGGAACTTCTATCTACGCTGTTGCTGTAGATGGTGATTCTAATGGAGTTATTACAGCAGCTCAAGCTGGTGCAACTTCTGCACGAACTGTAACCGTTAAATCTACCGGTACTGCTACTCTCACAACTGATGTTCTCGATTCTGTTGTCAGCAAAGACTCTAATGTTGTTGCTGGTACTACTTCTGGATTCATTGGTGCGTACAAGATTGCTGCTTCAAATGAAGGTGTTGCTGTTAAGGATCTTACTGTAACATTCTCTGCTGATGTTTCTGCAAGTGTTGATTCAGTTATTCTCTACAAGGGTGACAAGACAACAGAAATCGCTCGAGAAGCTGTAACTGGAGCTGCTGTTACTTTCACTAGCATACCTAGTTATGTTGTTGCTGAAGGTACTGAAACTCTCTATGTTAAGGTTGTCACTCGAAAGATTGGTAAAAATGAAGCAGGTGTTATCTCTCTCAACAGATATCTCACTTCTGCTGAGATTACTCGTGCTGAGGGTGCTAGCTCTGGTGACCCAGTTACTATTGCTATCTCAAATACTGACACAAAGAACTTCTCTGTTGTTCCAGTAAAACTTTCTACTGTTACATTTGTTGCTTCTAATGGAGGTGAAAGCGTAGTTGCTTCTAACTCTCTGAGCTCAGGTGTCTCTCAAATTGTTGGTATTGTCGCTGTTACAGCTGATACTCACAGCAATACTAATTCAGGTGGTTCTCCACTCAAATTAGCTCTTACGAATCTTGAATACAGCCTCGCAGGTACTGCTACTTACGCTGGCATCAAGATTACTAAGATTGGAGGTGCTGACTCTGATGGTCAAGCTTCAAATGCTCCTACTGGTGCTAACTCATACTTTGACATGACTGCCCTCACTTCTGGTGATAATCTCATCGAATCTGGACAGACTGTTTACTACAAGATTGAAGCTACTCCTACTGTAGGTGCTGGTCTCTCAGTTCAATTAAGTCTCCCAAATCTTGATAGCGCGGCTGCTAATGCTGGTATCGATTACGATACTGACGCTGGTTCTCAAGCTGTTAATATCTTGAACATTGGTATGACTACTGTTACTGGACCTACTCTTTCTCGCCCTAACTAATAGGACTTAAAGGTAGAAAAACTTAGTCAAATAAGTTCTAAAACCCCCCGGAAACGGGGGGTTTTTTTGTTTCTTCAATGACTTGATTTTTAGACATTTTTCATAGTATTAAATTACTTATTTGTTTATGATATTTTATGAAAAAGTGATTCTTAATTGTTGGTATAATTTTCTGTTTGTGAGTGTTAATTTTTGGCGGTAGATTTATTTACCAGTCGAACCTTCAAAATAATAGTGCGCGAATTAATGAGCTTGTTACAAAACAATATATCTCCGACCTTCATCATCTTAATTTAAAATCTTTAAAATTAAAAAAAATACCAAATATATGTTGAATTATAACACAGAAGCAAGCTGACGATATATGGAGTATTGATCTTTGAAACAATAATCTTAATAATTTTTCTGCTGATTTATCATGTCTTAAAAATCTCAGTGAGCTCAATCTTTCATTCAAAAATTAACTTTTCTCACAAAAGTAGATTTAGCAAAAAATAATTTAATTAATTTACCAGATCTTTCAGAACTTTCCCGACTACAAGATTTTAACCTCAGCTATAATCAGCTTACTTCTACCAAATGATTGGGAAAGCTCACAAATCTTACAAGCCTACAGCTACAGCACAATGCTCTAGAGGATATCTCTGAAGTAGCCGTGATGACCCAGCTCGAAACTCTGAAACTTGAATACAACAAGCTCACAGATGAGGATATTACATTTCTTCCAAAACTCACAAAGCTCAAAGTGATTACTGTCGCTGAAAATATGATAAATCCTGCCAAGGTCGAAGAATTGAATAAAAAAACAAGAGGAGAATAGATATAACTTCAATATTACCCCCCTTTCCTTTATGGAGAGGGGTTTTTTGGTGGGCAGGTTCGAGTCCGGACTTGGGGATGCCTAAAGTCCGGACTCCCCTCGATGTTGCATCTCTTTTAAATAGTCTATACTTCTTGTATGCCATCTCAGAAATTTCCTTTTATTGCTGGTCTACCATATCATGTGTATAATCGTGGCTTTCAGAAACAGAGAATATTCTTTAATGATCGTGACTATGTCCGATTTCTACAGAGTGTGGAATTCTATCTTCCTCAATATCCCACAGTTTCGCTGCATGCCTTTTGCTTGCTCCCAAACCATTTTCATTTTGTGTTATCTGCACTAATAGAAGAGGACAGAGAAGGTTTTATGCGAAAAATACAACAATCCTATGCGATGTATCTCAAGACTAAATACCCGGAAGAGATACCATGTGGGCAACTCTTCGAATGACGATACAATGCTCGACCTATTGAAGATGAAGCGTATCTGGCTCGCTGTATGTCCTATGTCTGCTATAATGCTATCAAGCACGAACTCGTGACGGATATTCGTGATTGGGCTTGGACTTCATACCATGAACTCGTTGAAGGTGTTGTAGAGCCCCATTTACCTCGTGTCGCATTGTTGGAAGGCGTGATCATTGGCGAGTATGTGGATATCGATGAGGAATACCCAAACGAGTCCGGACTTGAGGCTTCTTAAAGTCCGGACTCATACGGAGGTGCTTGTTTTTTCTGGGGGGCGAGTATAATGGGGGTATGGAATTTGCATGGAATCCTCAGAAAGACCTCACACTTCGCTTGAATCGAGGTGTTGGGTTTCAGGATATACTCTTTGCTGTAGCAAATGGATGACTCCTCGATGATAGAGCTCACCCAAATCAGGCAAAATATCCGAAACAACGCATCATGATAGTCCAGTTATGATCGTATGTATATGAGGTTCCGTATGTTATCTGAGATGGTTATATCTTTTGCAAGACGATTATCCCAAGCCGAAAAGCAACAAAACACTATCTCTAACCTATTTTTTTATGAAGACACAAACAACCACAACCCTCGATCAATGGATCAATCAGTGGAAACTGGATGAGTATGAGGTAGAGACGATGATGGCACTCGAAGCTTCTCCATCTGGTACAAAGACCAAAAATGAGCTTCTTTGGAAAGAGAATTTGGTGAATCTGGCTAAGAAATCAATGCAGCATTCTGTCTAGGCTTTCGAACATCAAACCCCCTTCCGCAAGGTTGGGGGTTTTTTGGTGTTCAGATTTGCATTTCATTTTGAGATATGGTAGGATAGGTATGTTACTTCTTTTATCGTATCTCTATGTTCAAGAAAATCCTCGCTGCCAGCCTCGTCTTCTCATTGGTATCTTCTCTTGTCCTCGCGCAAGAAATCCCTTGAAAAGCAGTCCCTGTTGCGTCCCAAACATCTGTAGAAGGTATTCCACTTCTGAATAGTGCTCCCGGTGCTCCTAGTGGCTTTAATTCTCTTTCTGAAATTACGGTAACGACAGAGGCTCGTGAAGCAGTGCTCGAGTTCTCAACTGACACCGAAACTCATGTCGTCATCGAGTACGGTCTCACGCCAGACTATGAGCACAGTATCACGACTGAACCTCAGACAGAGCATACTGAGACTCTTGGTGAGCTCACAGCCTGTGCACGATACTATTATGCTGTCCGTGCTGGAGATGAATCTCGTGAAGGAGATTTCACGACACTCTGCCCGGTGGTCAAAAAGGCAGTTAAAAAAACTGTTAAACCAGTTATCACAAAAATTCCCCCAGTAGCCGTATCAGAAACAGTCACCGATACACCAACACCGACAATCAGCCAGCCAGAGATTGTTCTCAATGCAGCACCTGAAGAAGTAAAGAATGAACAATGAACAATGAATAATGCAGAAATTGTTGAATCTGCTCCTGAGAGCCCAGCACTTCCTGGCCCTATTGCTTTTGGTGACGATACAGTCACTCCAGAGAGAGCTCCAAATACAGCACCAGTTGCCCTCATCCTCTTCGCACTTCTCTCCGGTATGATCGTCGCCTTTTTTGCTCTCAAGAAAAAGAAGAAGTGGTACCA
>CAZFTF010000017.1:8073-12168 GCA_964521495.1 uncultured Candidatus Peribacteria bacterium
TTGACTTATTATTTTTTTTCATATTATCTTGGTATTCTCGTTGGTTAATTTATTTCTATGCTCGCAAAACTCAAGAAGCGCAAACGTCTTCGTACTCACGGTTTTCTCCAGAGATCAGTCTCTGCAAACGGACGAAATGTCCTCAAACGACGTCGTCAAAAAGGTCGTCATGTTTTGACACCTTCTTACCCTATTCGTCTCAAAGCTCCAAAAGGAAATCCAAAGTTCCACATTATAGCTAAATCATAATTTTCTCGATGATTGCGAGTAAATACAGACTCCGTGATTTTGAGGTAGAGAGGGTCTTCAAGCGATGAAGACCCTTTTTTTGACGCCTCTGGACACTCTCGGTGTTGTCTGATACTCGTTCACAGTATTTCCGCATGGCGATCAGTATCTCTCGCAAACATGATAAGCGCTCAGTCTGGCGCAATCGATACCGCCGAATCGTGTATGATGCCCTGCTTCCAGAGCTCAAAACAGCGATGGCAGACACTGACAACGCAGCACTTCGCTGAGCTCAGTGTGTCTTTGTCCTCAAAAAATGACTCAAACTCACAGATCCAGCCGTGCAAGCAGCGATGGTGGCTGATGCCATTGAGGTGTTTCAGAAAGCGCTGAAGGCGAGAAGCTAATTATTGGTTCGTCATTCCCGCGCAGGCGGGAATCTATCCCGATTCGCGTCATTCTCGGGCTTGACCCGAGAATCCAGGTCAGCAAATAATTCGATTAGAGAGGGTACTTCGTGAATAAATGTCCTGGATCCCGGGTCGCGTACGGCTTTAGGCCTCACTTGCCCGGGATGACGGAAAGGGCTTGTTTTTCTCCATTTTTTCCTATCATATCCCCTATGAAATCTACTCGAAAAATTCTCTTTATCGTCTACATCGTTTTTCTCGTCTCTCTGACGATAAATATGTTTACGAAGCCAAAACCAGTCGCTCCAGCACCTGTCCGTATCATCACTGATGCTGCAAAATATGTCCTCCCCAAAACACCCACTGTTTCTCTCGCAAATAATACAGAAGCTGCTATTTCAGTGGATATTTGTGCCGATATGCAGCTCGCAGCCAATGGTGTCACACAACCCAACAGTATGGAGGGGTTTTGCCGTGTTGTAGAGGTGCCAGCGAAATCGACGACACCGCTGCTCGGTCATACACGAGAGGATATATTGATGTTCCAAGAAGCACTGATGGCGGGAGGTAAGTCCCACACGCTCCGATTTATGTATACCAGCCCAGAAAAAGTTACTTCGGAAGTGACTACTACTATCAATAAGGCTGGATATACTCGTCTCTTTTTTCGGACATTTTTCTACAATCCTGTCTACAATCTCTTTGCTGCTCTGATTCTCGTGTTCCCAGGTTACAGCCTCGGTTTTGCCATTGTAGCGATTACTATTCTGATTCGTCTGATTCTCCTCGTACCACAGCAGCATATGCTGGTGTCTCAGAGACGGATGCAGGAGCTCCAGCCTCGCCTCAAGGCTATCCAAGAAACACACAAAGGTGACCAGGCGTCTATCGGTATGAAAACGATGGAACTCTACAAACAAGAAGGTGTGAATCCATTTGGGTCGCTTCTGCCAATTTTTATCCAAATTCCGATTCTTATCGTCCTCTATCAAGTCGTTCTCAATATTTCATTGCCTGTCAATCTAGCGCATCTGTATAATATTGAATGGCTTCAGACATTTAAAAATATTATGCCAGATCCAAATTTCTACGGTATGCATCTCGAAAAAAGTGGTGGTATCGTCGGTATCGTGCTCGGACTCTCAACAGGAGGACTCCAGTTTATCCAGATGTGGCTCGCACAACGCAAGATGAAGGCAAATGCTCCAGAAAAAAAACCAGAACCAAAAAATGACGCAATGCCTGATATGCAAAAGATGCAGGGCATGATGCTCTATATTTTCCCAGCGATGGCGGCGTGGTTTGCTTACCAATTCCCTGCTGGAGTCGGTCTCTACTGGCTCATCGGTACGATATTTATGATTGTACAGCAATGGGTAGCAAATAAGCAAGCAGGCAGTAAGAAAGTGACAATTAAAGACAAGAAAGGAAATATACTTTCTTAAGAGCAAAAGCCAGAGCAGAAGATAGAGACAGGAATTATTGGTTCGTCATTCCCGCGTAGGCGGGAATCCAGGTCATCAAATAATTTCAATCACTTGCTCGGGATGACGGAATCTTGATTTTAAAACTCATTAAACCAATTAAACTATTATGTCTCTTTTTCTCCTCTCTCTTATCTTCTTTCTCGGTGCCTGTATGGGGAGTTTTTGAGCGGTGTTGATAGAAAATGAATGAATCAAGAGATCATTTTGGAGTGGGAGAAGTCAGTGCTTAAGTTGCAAAAAAACTCTTCACTGGTATGAGCTCATTCCTCTGGATTCGTATGCCATCCAAAAGGGTAGATGTCGCGGATGTGGTGCCAAAATCCCCCGATGGATATGGTATACCGAGTGGTATATGGCATTTCTCTGGATGGTGAGTGTGATGATTCTGGATTTTGCAGGTCTCAGTCCGCTAGCTATTGCGATGCACGTGGTCATCCTCACAGGGCTTTCTCTCATAGTTATTGGCGATATACGTTCACGTATTATCCCCGATACTCTGAGTATGCCATTTATTGTTATGCTGGTAATTATACAGGGGATTTTGTTTTATTATCCGACAAAAACATTTCTTCCTTTTCCAGAAATTGCTGTGTTTGGTGCTTTTATCGGGATGATATTTTATATGTTGCAGATAATTCTTCCTGCCACGGGAGCAATATTAAAACGAAAAAAATTTTCCGACCTTGCAACATTATTTCTCTCTCCGCTTCTTTTTCCAGCATGGATGATTACCAAGGCTTTTGTTGGAGAAGAAAGAGCTGATAAACGATTTCCTTCATTGGCTATTTTTGAAGATTTACCTTCCTGGGTTGGTGGTGGGGATATTCGTCTCGGTTTTATCATTGGCGCTATCGTGGGACCATATGATTTCTTGTATGTTATTATGTATGGATATGTTTTTGGAACGGTGTATTTTTTGTTTCAACTCCTCTCTACAGGTAAAAAAATGGAAACTATGCCCGTGGCACCCCTCTTATTTGTTGGAATAATAGTTCTTTGGTGCTCCAAAATTTTCGCATAAAATAAACGTTTTCTCGGGATAAACTCTATCATACACTACAATAGAAAACGTACAAGATACAAAGAAACCCAAAAAGTTGCATGAGGAAAAAAAGAAGGGTACTATTGGTTATATGCCTTCCAAAACTTCTCCCAACAACGATTCATTGAACAATTCTCTCCAAGCGCTTCAAGAACTCGTCAATAATGCAGAGCGTTCTCTCTGCCACGCCAAAAATCTCTTGAGTCATCTCACGCCCAAGATTTCCAAAAAATCCGAACTCACCGAAGAATCAGACGGCCATATGTACAAGCATGGAGCCGACCAGGTTATTGAAGGAGTTTTTGACGGTCAAGATATGATCGGTGCTGACAAAAAAACCTATCCTGTTCCTGCTAACTACGCAAGTAAATCAAAAATTGTAGAAGGGAGCAAGCTCAAATGCACTATCAAAGCTGACGGTGCTCTCCAATATAAAATCATCAAAGAAGGTGCTTTTACAAACAGCACCGGAACGATTATTCGCGATGGAGATCATTTTATCGTCGTTTCTCAGGACGGTATGTACCAGCTCCTCCCAGCAGCAGTGACGTATATCCGTGCTCGAGTGGGAGACCGTGTCGCTATCCGCATTCCAAAAGTCTCAAAGCCTACTTACGCTGCTATCGAAGCTCGTATTCCAGCTGAAGTTGGTTTGTCTGTTGCGTAAATAAATAAAAATTCTCTAAAATACTCGGGTCAGGCCCCGTCATTCCAGCCAAGCGAGGTACGAGCGCGAGGTGGAATCCAGGTCATCAAACCATTTCAATTTCTGGCAGCGTTTTCGTACTTTTGATGGCAAAAGTACTGCAAAACCACTGAAAGGAAATAAACTCGCTATTTTCTCTATTCATCACAATATATGCATTCATCCCGCTCAAACAGTATTTCCTCTCAGACTCTCATCTCAGAGTGGCAAAAAGAAACTATA
>CAZFTF010000017.1:12178-16377 GCA_964521495.1 uncultured Candidatus Peribacteria bacterium
TTCTCGGGCTTGACCCGAGAATCCAGGTCAACCAATAATTCCAATAAAAGGTACTGCGTGAGTAAATATCCTGGATCCCGGGTCGCGTACGGCTGACGCCTCACTTGCCCGGGATGACGGAACCAAGACTCTCATCTCAGAGTGGCAAAAAAAGAAACTATAACAAACTCCCCCTTATTTATGAGGGGGCGGAACAACCAGACTACAAATGGGGGTGTGTTTAGATTTGATTTCTCAACTCGTCAATTGTGCCAGCACCTAAGAGCAACAAAATAGCATCCGTGTTTTCTGATTCGAGTTCTTGCAGTTTCTTGCCAGCATCTTCCAGAGTGCCAGCGTATTCGCATGGAGTATTTCTGGCTATCATCTCGGCAAGTCCAGAAGCCGTAATCATATCTCGACGTTTATCGATATCACGAGCAGCATAAATATCCACAATATACGTCATATCCGCATCACCAAAACTTGTAGCAAATTCTTCCTTGAGATCATAGGTACGAGAGTATTGATGAGGCTCAAAGAGGACAATAATTTTTTTGTCTGGATAGGCTCCTCGTAGTGCTCACAGTGTAGCTATGATTTCTGTCGGATGATGGCCATAGTCACTGATGAGGAGGTTGTTGTTATTGGTTTTTTTGATCACTTCCATACGTCTCCAGCTGCCTGGATACTTTTTGAGCGATTCTTTGGCGATATCTGGGTCTATTTCGAGCAATTGGCTTGTCACATACGCGAGGCTCGCATCGAGACGAATATGACCCCCTGGAACGAGCAATTCGGGCAGTGAGAAGGTGTAGGTACCAGCGACCAGGACACCAAAATCAGCCCCTATCACTTCAAAGGTATCAGAATGGATGAGAACGAGAGTATTTTCATCCCCCACATTCTTCATTCTGGCTCGAAAACGAGAGTATTCCTCACCCAGCATCACCACACAGCGTGACTGTGCCATAAAACGCTCAAAAGAGGCATAATAAGCTTCCTCTGTTTTGAAAAAATCCAGATGATCGGGGTCAATATTGGTAATAATAGCAATGTCGGGTTTGTAGTTGAGAAAGGCATTGCGGTATTCACACGCTTCGATAACCATAATATCATTGCCTTCTGTGCAAATATTTTTGCCTCAAAATGCTTTGACGAGCGTGCCTGTGATGGTCGTAGCAGGTGACTGATTATCGTGAAGCAGTGTTCCCATCATTGCACTGGTTGTGGATTTTCCATGGGCTCCAGCGACGGCGATTTTTATAGGGAAACTGTGAAACACTTCTGCGAGCGCCTCAGGATAGGAGAGGAGTGGAATTCCATAGAATTGTGCTATTTTTACCTCAGCTTGGTGTACTTCTCGTACTCCATCGAACCCGAGGGTGTCATCATCGATGATGGCTTCAGTGTAGATGACTTTGACCGTTTCTCGATCGATCATCATGGCTCCATTGTCGACGATTTCTATTCCTTCAGACGTGAGTGTATCCAGGAGGGGGGAATGACCCAGATTAGTACCTGTCACACGAAACCCCTGGGCAAGATAGTAGCGAGCGATAGCCGAGAGGCCGATACCGCCGATACCAATACAGTGAATGTGAGGTTTGTGGTCCATAGAAATATGGGTTATGAAACCATTCGGGCAACTTTTTTGAGCATTTTTTCGCGGTCATGCTGTGTTGTTTTGCGCATTTGATCAAAGACCGTGTAGCTTTTCACACGAATTCCACACCAGCCGAGCGTCCCTACCTGAAGAATGACTCGCAGTGGGTTTCCAATCAGCCAATACAGCCACCCCTTGGCATCACAGGTGCAAAATATTCGCGCTTTTTTATGTGAGAGGAGTTTCCGAGGAAACATGCTTCATTTCTTGTATCGATAAGCAAATCCAGAAGTAAGAACTGTATCAAAAAAGTTTTTCAAAATAGCGGGCATATTTACCCACCAAATTGGGAAAATAAACACCATCTCATCAGCTGCTTGTATTTTCGCTTGAAGTGCTTCTCGCGTCGTATTTGGTTGTTTCAGATCACTTTGTTCTTCGAATCGGAGGAAATCCATTTTTAAATCAGTCCGGTAGAGATCGAGTACTTCAGTCGTATATCACTTTGCTTCGCACGCATTCTGATAGCTCGCCGCAATCGCATGAGAGAAGCTGTGAATATTGGGATGAGCGAGGATAATGAGAGTATGCATAAAGTTCCTTTTCAGTATATACAGAAAAGAGAAAACACAAAAAACTCCTTATTTTTATGTCCTACTTATTCAGCCTGGAATGTGTCCATAGAGATCTTGTAAAATATCACTTTTCCTCTGCTCATCAGATGCAATGGTCTGGACAGAGCGAGCAATAGATTCCGAGAGATATTTTTGTGATTTTCTCTCTCTGAGAGGTTTGAGCACAATGAGATGGTTCATGCCTAATTCGGCAGGTGTTGGATTTTTCCCTTCAAAAACAATAGTATAAAATTCTCCCAGATGACTCCTCAGATATTTTCTCATAAATGCATCATGCTCTTCCGAAAACATTAATACAACCACTATTGTGGCATTTTCCCCCAGAGAAGAATAGATATTTTGGAGCCAGAGGTCTACCGAACAAAATCCAACATTTGGATGCTGGATAAGGACGAAATCGAATGGTTTTTCTGTTTTTGGAAGCGTATCCGCAGAATCCATATTGGTGGTAAAAAATTCTGTTCGTGAGAGATGTTGTTGTTGTGCTTTGGGAATGCAGCCATAAGGGAGATGGAGATCACAGGCACTAATATGAGCACAAGAAAAAAAATCTTCTAATGCAACACTCTCATACGCATTTCCACAAGCTACATTGAGCACAGAAGATACCTTTTCTGGACGAATAAAACCATGTGCTCGCAATAAATTGAGATATGAGAGAGTATGACGTCCGATATGACAGAGCATGTCTCGATCCGTATTTTTATCTGATGATGGAGTTTTATCCATAAGTATGGATTACTTCATAAACTCTGGATTCATCAGCAAGGCTGGGTCAAAATCGAGTTTTGGAAGCTGAGGATTCATCTCTTCGAGTGCATTGAGAATAATCTCGCTCACGACGAGATAACGAAACCATTTCTTTTCTCCAGGGACAATATACCAAGGCGCTGATTCTGTCGAGCAATTTTCAATCGCTTTCTCAAAGGCATCCATATAGTCATCCCAATGTTTGCGCTCTTCGAGATCGTCAGCATTAAATTTCCAAGCTTTTTCTGGTTTTTGAAGCCTATTTTTGAGACGTTCAAGCTGATATTCCGGAGAGATATGCAGCATGATTTTGACGATTTTGACATCGTTATCTGTGAGGAGTGATTCGAAATTGTTGATATGTTTGTAGCGGTTTTTTATGACGTCTTTTGGAGCGAGATCATGCACCTTTGCAATGATGACATCCTCATAATGACTTCGATTAAAAATTTTGATTTTTCCTTTTCGTGGCGCTTCTTGGTGGATTCTCCATAGGAAATCATGAGAAAGCTCTGCAGAATTTGGTGTCTTAAATGACACAACACTACATCCCTGAGGATTGATACCTTGGGTGACCATCTTAATCGTTGAATCTTTACCAGCAGCATCCATCGCTTGGAGGACGACGAGAAGCGACTGTTTGTGTTCTGCATAGAGCGTATCCTGAAGTTCGATAATTTTTGCTCGATTTTCTTCGAGTTTTTTCATTGCGAGCTCTTCGAACCATTTACCAGTATGGTCTGTTTTGATCTTTTTGAGGTTAACTTTTTGACCTGGTTTCACGCGGAAATCATGGATATCAAGATGCGGTTTGCTCATAGAAGAGATTAAAAAAATAATTATACCACCTAATAATAGTCTATTTTCTGACAGAATGCAAGTATTTTGCTGTCATTCTCGGGCTTGACCCGAGAATCCAGGTCAACCAATAATTCCTGGCTGCCTTTTGTACTTTTTGCAGAAAAAGTACCAAAACTGTTCGGGGGACAAAAACTCGCTATAAACAGTCTTCATCGAGAGGCTGATTTCATCTCGCTCAAACAGTTTGTTCCCCGAAACCCTTTTCTGTTTGTGATGAGGATTGTTTCAGTTGCGACTTCTGCCAAAATCCCTATAATCTCGCAATAACTCTTTTCTATGAAACGAATGATTACGGGCATCAAGCCCACAGGCACATTTCCACATATTGGCAATCTCCTCGGAGCGATGCTCCCTCTGCGTGATAATGC
>CAZFTF010000018.1:0-1273 GCA_964521495.1 uncultured Candidatus Peribacteria bacterium
TGACCTTTTTTTGCGAGATCTTCAAATTGTGAGGTTTGATCTGTGATCATTTGCAGTGTATCGCTGATATTAGCTTGTTTAAACTGAGCGGCATCTTTGGTAGCATCTTTGGCAAGAGGTTCGAGAAGGGAAGTGCTGTTATTGTTTTTGAGTGTTGTCAGTGCGAGTGATTTTTGACTATTTGGAATGCTCGGTGCTGTGAGGATATTGGCTGCAGTAGGAGTGGTATTATTTGGGAGACGAGATTTGATGACCCCTATAGTTTTGTTTGGAGATTGATCTATAGAAGTATATGCCATAAATCCCTTGAGAGTCTCAGGCGGGATATAGGCATTTGCATTGTCAGCAACACCTTTCCATGCATTTTTGAGGGCAGGATTACACTGAGGAGTGAAGTCGAGCTTCGCAGTACCATCGACATCGATATATGGAATAACACCATTTTGGATAAGTCCTCCCAGCATCAGATAATTGAGCATTTTTTCTGTGAAAACACGATCACCCTCTGGAGGCATGAGAGAGAGTACATCCTGTATTTCTTTTGCGCGTGAGGTATTAAAATTTGCAGGACTATTAATGATGGCATTCTTCTTTTGCTCGATGTCCTCTATTTCTTTTACAACAGGTGCTTCCTTACTTGGATCTTGGATTTTTTCGACAAGAAGCGCCTTGAGTCCAGAGAGATTTTGTGCTGTTTCTTTGACGGCACTATCACCCTCAGGAGTGGCAGTCATTATTTGCCTGTGCGTTCCTCTGCCTACTTGCTCTACGCCTGACTGGTAGATCATATACCGAGCTATTTCACTATTTGTCACACCATCTCAGAGGCGAATGGAGTGTGTCAGAAGAGCAGGATTGTTCACCTTCATATACTGATGGATATCTTCATAAAATGCATCTCCAGCTTGAAATCATTTTCCTCTTCCATATCGCTCATCCTGGTATGTAGATACCTTGGATCATGTCAGGGAATGATTCTTCTGAGAGAGTATGTTGACAGCTTGAATAAAGTTTTTCTTGAGATCTTCATCAAGAATGGCAAAATTGCTGGCAGACCGTGCTGAGACGGTCAGATCAAACTCTGGAGCCTCTTGTGTTTGAGATGGTGAAAGCATAAAGGGATGGTTACCTCTTTATAATGCCATATTTTTTCTCAGTATGCAAATATATTACCGTTTTTTATCAAAAATTCCTCTATAAAAGAGGATTTTTAATATTTATGGAGTTGGAGTAGGACTTGCTAAAGCAGCGGCAGCAGATGATGCACTTGCAG
>CAZFTF010000018.1:1373-9910 GCA_964521495.1 uncultured Candidatus Peribacteria bacterium
GCAGCAGATGATGCACTTGCAGCAGCAGGAGCAGCAGCAGCAGCAACAGGAGTAGTAGTAGGAGCAGCAGGAGCAGTATCAGTAGCAGGATTAGTCGGTTCTGCCCTTGGGGCTACTGGAGGATCGGTAACAGGATGGAGTGTATCTGGATTTTCTTCCGATTCTTCTTTGTGGGGAGTTTCAGTTGATTGTTTTTTGCTATCTTTTTTTTGTCATTTATCTTCATGTCATGCCTCATTTCAGTGTTCGTCCTTTCCGCCACCTTCTCCAAACTTCATATCAAAGAGTCCGAATAATTTTGAAAGTCCAAAAAATGCTGCGAGACCAACCAGTGGTGCTGCATTTTCATTGAGATTTCGAGAAATATTGCTATCTCAGAAAATACTATCCCAAAAACTACCTCCTTGAGGTATGCTACGAGCATTTTCTGTACCAGCCATAGTAGATCCGGTGTCTATCTGGAGCGCTAGGGTCTGTCTCTGTGCTTGCGCAATTGTTGCTATGGGTACTTTTTTAGGCGTCAATATTTCGTGATATTCTTTTTTATGTTCCTCTATCGTTGTAAGTACTTTCTGTGCCTCACCAACATCAGTGATTCATATATTTTTGAGAATCTGAGGAGAGTCTTTGAAAGATGAGTTGGGCTTATTCGGCAATAAAAGAGAATATTTTTCGTCTTGTATGGAAAGAGTGTACCCATTTGATGCCAATTGTTCCACGATAATAACACGTGCGAGATGTGAGAGGCTTTGTTCTTTTTCTGGTGTGAGCCGTAATGATGGGTCTGATTTGAGACTTTCGATAGCTTGATAAAAATTTTTGCATGCATTGATTGGATCCTTTTTTATTCCTTCAGAAAGAGTATTTCCTATACTTCATGGCGTCTCTTTTTTTGCTATAATTTCCTTTGCAGCACGCTCAAAGCCTTCCTGAGAATAGTTAATTTTTTCAAGTGTGTTGAGCTGATCAATGGGGGAGGGTTTGAGGGGCATATATTATACGATAAGTTGTTGAATTTTTTGGCATTTTTCTATTACAGAAGCAAGAGATGTAAACACTGGTTCATGCTCGGCCGCCAATTTTTTGATCTCTTCTCAGGCTGCTTGAAGAGCAGCAGGGTCAGTAATGGCTGCCACTTTGAGATCATCTAATTTTCGAAAAATGGCTTCTAATTCTTGATCAAGTCATTTGAGATCGGCAATAATTGTATCAGCATCAAGTGCATTCTTTGCTTTTTCAAGTGTTTTTTTCTCAGATTCTTTTTTGGTTTTCTCTGCTTCAAGAGCTGCAATATTTTGAGCTACCAGAGAGAGTTTTTGCTTGTTGTCATCTCTTTCTGTTATTTCAAGTTGAAGAACGATGTCTAATCCAGTTGCACTTCCTTTGATTTTGGCCTTATAGTCTTTTATTTCAGCTTCATTGTTTTGTATTTCTCATTCTAGTCTTGTTTTTTCTAGCATCTGTGCTCTTATTCTATTACCTATATCGGTGATTTCTGCATTTTTCGTTGCAATTTCAGCATTGATGGGTGCTATTTTAGTGGGGATGTGTGTTGTTTTAAATCCTTCAAGACGACTTACCCAATCACATATTCTTGTTGCTTCTATTTGAATCGCCTCCATCAAGTCTCTCCCATTTTCTTCAATAGGTCTTTTTTCAGCAGAGATAGCGTCGAGTTTCTTTTGATGTTTTTTGTCATGAATTGTGTCTTTTATGAGACGAAATGATCATCAAGCAATTTTTTTGACACCTCACCAAACAGGTTTCCAAATATAGTCCTTGCTAAATTTTCCTACATATTTTGTGAGTATCCAATATTTCATCCAGTCATCTCATTTTTTCTTGAGAGTCTCAGCTCTGGTCGGTGTTCATGCAGGGGCAAGTGGATCTGGCGGGGTCGGATTTTTGTTTTCCTTATACGTCTGGAAGTATCTTGTTCCCCCTCCAAAAAGCACTCAAAGGATATAGAGGAGTCAAAGAATATTGACGATACCTCCGGGGATTTTTTCTGCACCAGCCAGAACATTTGATGCCTGACTCTCTTTGAGGAGTCCTATCAGAGCTTTCATAAGTCCTGCCTTGTTTTCTATCTTGATTTTGAGGAGTTGTGAATAACCATTTTCTACCTTGAGAGCGTCGAGGAAAAGGTTTCAAAACATAGGATCATCGAGAGCTTGTGAAAAAAGTTCCGGGTTTTTTTCGAGAGCATCGAGGGCTTGTGTGAGATGAGTTGCGTCAAAAGTATCTCAATCAATCCCAAATGCATCAGAAACATTTTCACCCCAGCTATCTGAAAAATAATTTCCTTTGAGCCAGCTGTATTTTTTTGGCTGAGTCTTGATATCTTCTTTGAGAGATTTGATGCTCTCAGAGAGCTCTTTTTGGATGCTTTCTAGAGAAGCGCTTTCGATCGTTTTTGCGTCTTTTTCAGCACTGTCTAGAAGAGAGGAAAACGTGACAGAAGTTCCTCAATTTTGAATTGTACTAATAGTATTTTCAAGATGAGTATTGAGAGTGATAATCAGAGGGCTCATATCTCAGATATTATCGACAGCATCATCTCCCATATTTATGAATATACGTAATGCTTGTTCTGTGTTGCGGATTCGGTGGTCTCACGCTGGGACTCAGAGTTGTTTGAGTTCTTCGACATGCGTGAGTGCTGTTCGAGCGTTGTCACGAAACTCATTTGCTTCTGCTGCATCAATATTTTTTTTGAGCATATATCCTCCACTACCCCCAAAGAGAGCAATTGCTCCAACGACTACCGCCATGATTTTTCACTTGTATTTCTGGAGCAATGATGGCGTGCTCGCTGCAGCAGCTGGAGCATGAGCTGCAGCAGCTGGAGCATGATGTGGAGAGGGGGAAGACATAGATGGATATTATTTTACTGTATAACTAGCTGAGTTCAAGGGGGCTCTTATCTGGGAACATTTTTAAAATAGTTGGTAAATCTACCGACTTAATATTTTGTAGTTTTTCTGCTTGTTTGAGGATATCTCGCATGACCTCGTCATATCCAGTCTTAGTTTTTTCTACAAACGTAGCAGCATTTACTTGACCAGACTCTATATAACTTCCGATCACTGATGTTTTGATTTTTTCTCGAATTTTCTCGTAGTCTTCAGGTTTTAATCAAGATAATTTTTTCTCTAAATCTATTAAGAGGTCCTTTACTGTAGTTGATACTGTGTTACTGAGTTCCTTGAAAGCAAGAGGGATATATGCTTGGAGTTTGACCTCAATTGCAGGGAGGAGATCTCCAGTAAATGAATCATCAGCAATCGAAATTTCTTTTCCATCTTTTGTGACTTTTTCTATTTTTTCTTGTCCTAATATTGCTGTTGCATTTCGCACTTTTTTTGTGATTTCAATAGCGACTGATTTGAGCACAGCTTCTCATTTTTTCTTTGGATCAGTTTCAGTATTTGCTGTATGATGAGTTTTGAGAATTTCTTCTACTTTGAGCGCATCCTTTCCGAGAATTGTTTCCGCAGTTTTTTGGATTTTTTGAAAACTGGTGACTGATTCTGGAGCTGCTTCGAGAGCTATTTCTTTATCTCCATCTTTGAATTTGACAGATTCAATAGCAGGAGTTGCTGGTGCTGATTCTGCAGGTGCAGCAGCTGGTCCAGTAGGAGCTGCTGGTGTTTCTGGTACAGTGAAGTCAAAAATAGCATCTATGGAGCCTTGAGGATTTTCAGTGTTAAATGATTTGTCCAGTGCAGTGTAATGAGCTTTTCATGCTTCGAATATAGGTCGTAATTTTTCTGGGATTTTTGTGATATCAGAATCTGGATTTGTCACAAATGGTAAATAGAGATCTGCATTTTCGAGAGGAATGCCAGCTGCTGTAATCTTTTCCATGAAATGCTCCCCACTCGCTATGTCAATTTTTCTCGATTCTCAATCTTCTGTGGTTGTAGGTGGTAGAACACGGATATCTTGGAGTTGTTTTTCTATGCAGTTTGTGTAGATCTGATATGTTTCGTAGGACATAGGCTTCTTTTTGCTAAATAGAGAACTAAAAAAGCTTTTGATCTCATAGATAAACTTTTGAATACTATTCATAATACCGCCATTTTGGATATCTTTGACAATTGCTTCTGCTGTTTCTACTCATACGACAGCTGCGAGACCTCAGGTAGCAGATTCTATTAACTTTGCTTTCGCAGCTTCTGCTGGTGTGGCAGCTTCTGCTGGAGCACTTACTTTCTTTTCAGCTGTATCTACAGATTCATGAATCTCAGCATCTTCTATTGTACCAGGAGTTTTGTCTGATGTACTCTTCTGTGCCTCGAGCTCTTTTACCAGCTCAGCATTGAAATTTGCAATATTTAAAGAGGTTGTTCTCGCAATCGTATCTTTTACTTTATCTTTTAATACAAGTTTTTGGGGTTCTGTAAGTTCAACTTTTCATACTACATGATCCACAACTTCCTGAGATTTATCAGGAGTTGCTGGAGAAGGAGATCCATCTGTTGCCATATAAAAACTGGTTAAGTACTTTTATCTTACCATACCATTTTTTGAAATGCAACTATTTGCAATATTTTGTATTTTTTTATTTCTCGGATTCACTATCCTTATCTATAATAGTAACATGGAAATTATCGGGACTTTTCTCGTACAAACGACTCAAAAAAGCTATTGAAAAATTATCAAACCGCACACATCATCCTGAGTCTGGCATTCCTAGATTCTGTTCTTTGTTTGTGCCGTGTAGATAAAAGCTTGATCCTGTTTTTAGAGCGAGAATGGCTGTGGTCATCTGCGCATGAGATGATTCCCAATCCAACATACCATCCAGTGCTTGATTTTTATAGGACTGACCAAATTTTTGAAACAAAAATGTCCTATCTCATACTTTTCGGAGGGTGCCATCATAGTTAGGAGTTGTACGTCCAGGCTTGCCGGTAGACACCCGAAAACTCAACAAAGGTGTTCATTTTGGATTAATAAGATAGGCCTTCTGAATCGCATGATTTTTATCAATCAAAACAGAATATCCAATTCTTCCAGTGATAGTGTAGTGTGTTTTTACACGTTCACTTTCTTTCTGGTCGAGAATATGTATATTTGGACTGCATTCTGTGAGAAGTGTTTTTTCTTTCTGAGATGCTTTGCGAAATATCTCTCGCAATTCTTGGACAATTCCTGTACAAGAAGTATCTCTGGTTTGTTCTAGAGTTTTTAAGGCTTCTGCTATTTTGGCTGGTAGTTGTTGTTCTTTTTCATTGCCCTCTTTGGGGACGCGATGTTTCTTGACATCATTTATCGTCTCGAGGAGTTCACCATAGAGTGCATGAGGACCATCTCCGACATGAGACTGGATTTCATTTTTGAGTTGCAAAATTTTTATCTTTACCTGATCTCTTTCTGTATCCGAAATTCCTCATTCCTTCATGGCTTGCACTTCAGTTCTGAGTGATTGAAGTTTTTGTCTGAATTGTTGTTCTGGTGATGATTTTTTTGGCGTCTCCATGAGGAATTATGAAGAAGGAAATAGGGAGGAATAAATTTTTCCAGATACTGTGCGTATTACATTACTTCTATTTTTCCCATCAGTAGCATTGTATTTAATATTATTTCTACTAAACATTCCTACAAAAATATAGGGATGCTCATTTCCATTTTTATCGAAGGCAAAAATAATACCACCATCCCCACGTGAAAGTCCGGTGTATCCTGACTTATTTGCTACACGAATTTTGGTTGGTATAGATGTTTCGTCCGCTATTGCATCCCTTTTGGGGGTCATCAATAACGCAAGCAATGTCTTATAGGGCTCCACTGTTTTATTTTGATAAATAAATTTATAAAATTCCATCACCGATCATGTTGTGAGAGTATTTTTATAAGTTTGTCAGCTAGTAGGGATAGTTTCTACTATTGAAACACCGTTCATTACTTCCTTTGGGAGATATTTAGTCAAGACTGCCATCACGGCTTCAGGAGGAGTACCCTGGTGTCATGTGTTTTCTTTGACTGCTTGCATGAGCTGTGTGGTCGTGTAATTTGCTTTTTCAGCATTTGAACTACCATAAGCGATTTTCCCAGAAACTAATTTTTTTGGATCATAATCGATAATAAACTGTACTTTTTCTTTTTCAAATGGAGTTATCGGATTTTTCCTGGAGAGGAGGTATGCCAATGCAACAAATGGTTTTATCATACTTGCTGCACGCATTGGTTCTTTTTCGTTGATTTGCGCGATAGATTTATTCTCTCTGAGATCATATACTGACCATGCGCTTTTTTCGATATTTCTATTTGGGAGTTTATCATTTTTACGCAATGCTGCGATAGTATTCTGGATGATATTTTCTGGTGAACCTTGACTTGCTTCATATTTTTTGAGCCATACTTGGTGTGCATTTTTCTGAGCTGAAGTTGCTCAAGAAATATATTTTTTATATTCTTCATAAGCACGTTTCGGGAGAGGAATACCGAGATTGAATATTTGTATTAATTGGGGAGTATACCAGTCTGGCTTTGTCTTTTTGAGTTCATCAAGTCATTTTGAAAGTTGGAAATCAGGATGTACCCCGAGATCATGCTTTTTGATGTAATCGAAGAGATTTGAAGTAATCCAGCTGGTTCAACGGTGTACGAATTTGCTCGCAAAAGCGGCTCGGACTCATTCAGGGGCAGTATTTATAGATCACATACCCACATATCATTTTTTTATACTTGTTTTGATACCCTCTACCCATCGTTTTTTATAACAACGTATAGCCATGATTTTTACTTGAGATGGGGTGAGCTTGAGAGATGAGAGATCGGCAAATTCGGGTGGTATATTCTTGAGAGGATGGTTTTTTTGAGCATAGGTAGTGAGATCTACCAGTCTCTGTAATTGTGCGTCTGATAGGAGTCATGAGAAATATTCTTTTATTTGTGCTTTGGATGTTTGCCCCAGATCAATTCCCGGATCGATCGTAAGAGCTTCTTCCGGTGTAGGAATACTATCTTTTCATTGAGTGTAGGAAACTCGTCAATCTCGTATAAATCATACATTTTTCCATCGGTTGTCTTCTTCTGAAAGTGAGAGGGCTATAGATCATTCTTGGGTCATCACAAAATCAAGAATTTCACGAGACATAGATACCGATTCTGATTTTCTGAGTTCATTATTGAGAAGAATGCCAAAATCACCAATAGGTTGAGTCTCTATTGATGTTGGAGTTGATGGAATGGGTGTAGGTTTTATGGGTTTTTTCTCGGAAGGCAATGGTAGGTCTGAAGGTATTTTACTAAAATATTTCCTAGATTCAGTGACCATATCCATCATCTTTTGGCGCAATTCTCATGCCTCAGATTCTGATATACTTCCATGATCCAGAGATTCTGCTACCTGCTTATTGAGTGCATGAATCCTTGCCTTTATCTGCTCTTTCTCCTTTTGAATATCCCTCTCTGTATTTTGTTGAGCTCTCTCGCGGGCGATTTGTTCTTTTAAGGTGCGTAAAAGTTCTGCAATATCTGCATGAGTAACTTCTCGGGATGTTTTATTTTTTTCTGATGTTGCGTCTCCATTTCCCATAAAAGAGAGGATTTTAGAGAAATAATTAGAGGTCCTCAGTATGATTAAATATCGTCTATTGCATTACTTACATCCTCCTCTGTTGGCGGAGTAGTCCCATCTTCTGTTGAAGCTTTTGGAGCATTTGGTGTAGGTGCTGGAGCGACATTTTCAATCTTTTTTAGGAATTTCGTTGCAGCAACTCCACTTCTTGGATCCGATTCGAGCATCTTTGTCAATGCAAGAATTTCTGGTGTAGCGGTAGCTCACTTATCAACCAAATATTCTGCAACATTAAAATTCAATGATTCGATAGCAGATCGCAAAGGAGTGATAATGATTCAATCTATATTAACGAGTGAGGCATTTATATCCATTTTTCTGTTCTCTACGAGATCTGAGAGTATGGCCATGTTTCCTCATTGACTTGCTGAGACGAGCAAGTTAACAGTATTGGTTTTGGTAAAGTCTACTCAAGCCCCCACCAACAAATCATAGATAGTTTTATCCTTGAGACTGGCAGCATCGGATAGGGGAGTCCTTGTTTGGGATATGCAGATGTTTGGATCTGCTTTTCTCTCTAAAAGTAGTTTTACTACGTCTGTCTTTTTTTCATATACGGCATTCATTAATGCTGTACCAAGAGTGGATTTATCAGCTATATATGAATTTATATCGACTCATTTATCCAAGATATATTTGACAATCTCAACATTTCCCATAGCTGCGGTAGTACACAATATGTTTCAATACATAGAAACTGACACTGTTTCGAGCAGTTTTTTATCTTTTTTTGCAATAGTGTCGATAACTTTTTTGATAGCTTCGGTATCTTTAGTATCCAATAATATATCGAATGCTACAATATTCCCACTTTCATTAAAGACCTTGATTATTGCATCTGCACGTGATGGGGTCTCTGGAGCTGGTTCAGGAGCTGGAGCTGGAGCTGGTTCAGGAGCTGGAGCTGGAGCTGGTTCAGGAGTTGGAGCTGGAGCTGGTTCAGGAG
>CAZFTF010000018.1:10010-14415 GCA_964521495.1 uncultured Candidatus Peribacteria bacterium
TGGAGCTGGAGCTGGTTCAGGAGTTGGAGCTGGAGCTGGTTCAGGAGTTGGAGCTGGAGCTGGTTCAGGAGTTGGAGGAGTAACTGGCTTCTCGGGAATTCTAAATTTGATTACTTTATCATTTATTGTTATCTTTCCATTTTTTCATTTTTCAACATCTGAAATATCAATCTCCACTCACTCTACTGTAAATATCAATTTTCCATTTTTGTTCACCCATTCTCAATCTATAATATTTTCTTCTTCTATCTCTTCAACCGGTTCTTGCTCATTTTGATCTGTAGGTGTATCAACATGCAAAAATTCTGCTGACACCCATCCTACATTATCATTTCCATACGCTTTTGTATTGAGTTGTGATGCGTCATCAATGCGGACCTTGTACCAGAAATGACTTTCTAAATTTCATTTTCCACGTTTTGTATCTTTTGTTTCTTTTGCTACATCTATGATAGTGAGACTTGCGCCAGGTTTGATTCCATTAATATCCTCTTTTCCGCCTGCCTCCTTTCTGAGATAGACAGGATAATCACTTTTCCATCATTGATACTTCGGCGGAAGAACTGTCGTTGCTTCTTTTCCTTTGAGATTATCTTTTAGAAGAGAAAGCTTTTTTTCATCAGCTTCTTCTTTTGCCTTACGGATTTTATCGGCGAGAGTTTCTCATACGAGATCCTCATGTTGACGGCTAATTTCAGACATAAAAAAATGGGTTAAGTGATTTCATTCTGCCATACTTTTTTTCCAATTGCAAATCTTTATAGAAGATAATAAGCTCTTTTGATTTTAGTTAAAAATCACTATACTATTTGTATGCCCCATACTTCTCCACATCTTGATTGCAAAACGATGATGCAGGATATTCTCAGTCGCTATGAAGCGTATGGGGAGAAGGGGGGATGAGTCCAAATCCAAGCTGCTTATGAGTATGCTGAAAATGCTCATAAAGGTATCCTCCGAAAATCAGGGGATAATTATATCGTGCATCCAGTTGCTGCAGCACAAGAACTGATGATCTTGCAGCCAGATAGTACAACTATTATAGCGACATTGCTGCACGATGTCGTATCTCATGGTACTGCATCATATGAGGAAGTTGGAACGCTCTTTTGACCCGAAGTACGGACCATCATAGAACACCTGGATACTATTCGTCGTGTCCGATATCGATGAGAATCTGCCAATATTGCTCGAATGCAAAAAATGCTCCTCGTAGTGGCAGAGGATATTCGTACACTCTTGGTCAAGATAGCAGAGCGCATTCATAATCTCCGGACAATCCAATATCACAATGATCCAGAAAAGGCAAAGCGCATCGCTGAAGAATCACTTTTTATTTATGCTCCTATAGCGGCTCGTCTCGGTCTCTATGCTTTCAAAGATGCTCTTGAAACGCTTTCTTTTCGCACACTCGACCTGGATGCTTATCTGCATATTACGGGGGAACTGGCTCATTACACACTCGAGCAAGAAGAATTTCTCACTCAATCAATTCAAAAACTCAAATCACTCCTCCCGCCAGAATATCATGAGAAAATCAGCTACCGAATCAAAAAACCATATTCCATTTATCGAAAAATGCAGGAGCGATCCTCGAATACTATTTTTGATATGTATGATATTTTTGCAATCCGTATTCTTACGAAGGATATTACTGGGTGCTACACTATTCTCGGAAATATTCATGGAGCATTTGCTCCAGTTCCAGGTAGATTCAAGGATTTTATTGCCGTCCCAAAACTTAATGGATACAAAAGTCTCCATACGACAGTGCTTGGTTTGGCTGGAAAAAAGAATCAGCCTGTGGAGATACAGATTCGCACTGAAGAGATGGATCATCATGCAGAGCACGGAGTGGCGGCACATGTCCTCTACAAACAATTTGGGGATAATACGGCTACTAAAAAAGCACTACAAGAAGTACTCTCTACTCTGGCAGATGGCCTTCTGGAGACTTCTCAATCAGTTCTCGGAGAAAAAATTCGTCCAACTATTTTTATTCTGACACCTCAGGGTGATATTCGAGAGCTTCCGCAGGGGGCGACCCCAGTGGATTTTGCATATTCAGTGCATTCAAATATCGGCTATCATACTGTGTGAGCTCGTATTAATGGAAAACTTGCCACGCTCGATACAGAATTAAAAAATGGTGATATGGTAGAAATAGTAACTCAAACAAACGCTCATCCCTCAGCACAATGGCTTGATTTTGTTGTTTCTTCCAAGGCTCGTACTGAAATAGGTGTTGAAATCAAGCGACTCTCAGGCGATCGTGAACGAGCGGTAAAAAAATGAAAAGAGATACTTTTAAATGCTTTTTCTGAGAAGGGAATTAGTCTTGACCCGGAATGCAAGGATCTCAAAAAATATGTTGATTTCACTCTCGATAGTAAGAAACTCGAAGAGCTCCTCTATCAGGTATGACAATGAATTCGAAAACCCTCATCATTTCTACCCTATACAAAACCGCAGAAAACAACTCCAATTTTTACTCAGAAAATCTCAACCGATATTCCGCATACTTTGATAATTGGTGGCGAACGCAAAATGCCGCATATATTGGCTCAGTGTTGTGCTCCTCATTTTCCTGCTGAAGTAGTCGCTGTGATGCGAAGCGGAGGAAAATGTATGGTCCATGCGGGTGATTGTAAATCCCTGAAGAGGGTAAACCCAGCAAGACTGCTGCCAGCGTATTGGTCAGTTTATAATTCTGGTGTTATTGTTCCTCTGATGATCGTGGCTATTGATCGACCTGGATTGATTGCCAATATCACACAGTCATTTTATCAGGCAGGAGTCAATATCATAGAAATGCACACGGATGATCTCGAAAAAGGACTCTGCCAGATAGCTACGCGTATCGAAATCCCTCACGATGAAGGTAACTTCCTAGAGCGTCTCAAGACACGCATCCAGCTGAGCGTACCGGATGTTATTGAATTCCGATAAGGAAAAACTTTTGACAGTTTCCTGGTTTTTTCTATAATCCGCTTACTTTTACAATTTTTACCTTATTATGGCTCGTTTTTACGCTACAAAGAAAGAAGGAGAATCAAGCGACAAGATGCTTGTACGATTCAAGAAACTTCTTTTCGGATCACGAATGATCAATACACTTCGTGCGACTCGATACAATTTCAAACAAGATACAAAACGCAAGACTCGTGAGAAAGCGATTATTTGTTCTAAATATCGTGAACTCAACGAAGATCTTTCATAAATTAAAAAGAATATCAAATTATCCCCCAGAAATGGGGGATTTTTCTTGTAACGGGGAGAAAATTGGTATAATGAAATTCTATGATTCTCTTCTGAACTCTTTGTCTGGTATTGGGTGTTGCTATCCTTTTTAATCCAGCAATTCTTGGTTTTATTGTTGGTTTTTTTCTCCTGGTTCTCGGCTCTTGGGTGATACTTGGCTGGTACAAGGTCAATCGTGTCCTCGAGAAAAAATTCTCTGTCGGGAAATACAATATCGTCTTTGAGAAAAAAGCGCAGCATAAAAAATAATCTATGTCCTTTGTTTTTGCCCTCATCTCTGTCGGAGTAACGCTTTTTCTCTGGATGTACCTTTTGACGTATTTTATGCATATCGGTGCACAAAGAGACTTTTTGCTTCGTGCTCGATGAGCTGTTCTCCGATGAATCGGTATTGCAGGGGCACTTCTCTTGATTCATATCTATTTTGCTGATTTTCTTGCTCACTTTCAGTGGGTTTTGATTCCGATTCTTTTCTTTCTCTCTGGACTTCCATATATCTGGAAGCGCTGGAGATATCTCTCACTGATACCTCTCGGAATCGCAATAGGAGCGTATGGGGTGCTCTATTTGGGCCCCTATAATGAAATGCTCTTTTGATTTTTCTCAAAAACATTTCAGACGCCATTTTATGAGGAAGTAGGGAAGTGGTTTCAATCTTTGGTGTATTCCTATCCAGCTGTGATGAGCCCTTTTGTTGCTCTGGGTTTTTGATTTCTCGAAAATATCGCTTATTTCACTTCTGAATTCACTTGGTCTCAATTTCTTGGACGAACCGTCTTTTCTCTTCCGATGCATCTCTTTGCTGGATTCTTTGGATTCTGGTGTCTTTTCACGATTCGTCCGACATGGCTTGGTATGTTGGTTGGCTGTTTAGCTGCCATGTGACTCCATACCCTCTATAATTGGTCTCTAGGGTTTTCCCTTATTATCACGCTCGCTATCATGATAAGTGGGTATATATTTTATGGTTGGAGCCTCGAAAATGGCTGGTGGAAAAAACCCCGCGAGAAAGCCTCTCGATAGAAGACTTTTGAAGTATATTTTTTGCTTGCATTTCTCGTATTTCCATTATACTACCCTCGTTTTCCGGAATTGGTTCGATTTTTTGTGGCGGATGTAGCTCAGCTGGTAGAGCCCTAGACTG
>CAZFTF010000019.1:0-12031 GCA_964521495.1 uncultured Candidatus Peribacteria bacterium
TCCAGGCCGCACTCAAAATGATCGAAAAACAATATGGCGCTGGAGCCGTGATGGTAATGGGCGAAAAAGCTCATATTCCTGTCGAGATGGTATCAAGTGGAAGTCTCAAACTCGATGAGGCTCTCGGTGGTGGATATCCAAAAGGGCGTATCATTGAAATATTTGGACCAGAGTCCTCTGGTAAGACCACTCTCGCACTCCATGCAATCGCAGAAGTACAAAAAGCAGGTGGTACTGCAGCTTTTATTGATGCCGAGCATGCACTCGACCCTCAATATGCTGCAAAGCTGGGTGTCGATATCAAGGCTCTGATCATTTCTCAACCTGACTATGGTGAGCAAGCTCTCGAAATAGTCGACGCCCTGATTCATTCAAATGCTGTCGATATTATCGTAATAGATTCAGTAGCAGCGCTTACACCTAAAGCTGAACTCGAAGGTTCTATGGGTGATTCCCATATGGGGCTCCAGGCACGACTCATGTCGCAAGCCCTCCGAAAGATAACAGGTGCTATCAGTAAATCAGGATGCACCCTCATCGCTATCAATCAACTTCGTATGAAAATCGGTGTGATGTTTTGAAATCCTGAAACGACAACTGGTGGAAACTCTCTCAAATTTTATGCCTCTCAACGTATTGATATCCGCAAACGAGCTGGTATCGAAGAAGGAACTGGTGATGACAAAAAAATTCTTGGAAACATCGCTCGAGTCAAAGTGGTGAAAAATAAGATCGCGCCTCCATTCCGTGAGGCAGAAATCGAGATTATGTACAACGAGGGTATTTCAAAACTCGGTGAAATTATCGATCTTGCTGTAGAAAAATGACTTATCAAAAAATCTGGGGCTTTCTACACCCATGGAGAAACAAAGCTCGGACAAGGAAGAGATAACGTCAAACAATACCTTCGTGAAAATCCAAAACTCATGGCTGAGCTTGAAAAAGACATCAAAAAACCAGTTGTCGAAACAAAGGTTGCAAAATCTGAAAAAGAAGGAAAATAAGCATATTCTAAATATTTTCCTATGTCCTCTTCTGTCAAAGATATTCTCTCAAAGACAAACCAACAATTTGGACTGCTTGATGATGATAGAAAGATGGCCTACGCTCGGGAAATGAGTGGTTGGAAAGGATGGAAAATGGCCGTCACGGGTCAGTTAAAAATCGGAGATTTCCGCACTATAGTGGAGTGAAAACGACTTATTCAGCAACAGAATACTGTCCAAAAACATTAGGAATCATTTCTTTCAATTTTTGCACCGAGACTTCGTAGATGATCTACGAAGTTTTCGTATCCACGCTCAATATGAGAGACATTATCAAGGGTTGTTTCACCCTGGGCAATCATCCCAGCAATCAGCATCGCTGCTCCAGAACGCAGATCCCAGCTGGAGACTTGTGCTCCACGCAAGGCTGTCTGGCCAAAGATAAGCGCCTCATGAGGATTCAAGAGGGCAATATGTCCTCGCATTTTTTCAAGCTCCACAAGCCAATTAAGACGCCCTTCAAAGAGAACCTCATGAATACGACTTACGCCTTCTGCTTGCGTCATCAGAATACTTGTTGGAGATTGTAAATCAGTCGGGAAACCCGGATAGATATTTGTTTGTAATTCGGTCGGTTTGAGATGGTGCGACCTATAGACCCTGAGAGTATCAGCGTTGATTTCATATCGGACACCCATACGCTCGATGACATGGAGAAATGCAGTAAGATCAGGTATTCTCGCCTCATGAATATCGATGAAGTCTCGAGATGCCAGTGCGCCGATAACAGCAAGTGTCCCAGAAACAATGTAGTCACCGATGACTCGTCCAGACATTTCTGATGCAAGTTTTGCAGGAGAGATAATGATGGTATGATCATACCGAAGAGCAATATTTGCCCCCGCTGAACGCATCACATCAACGATAGTCATCACATGTGGTTCATACGCTGCTAATTGGATATTCGTCGGAGCGCTTCGAGACAGGGCCGCGAGTAAAAGCACAATAGTACTCCCCACAGAAAAATAAGCGTTTACAGAGACCTCTTTGGTAGTGCTCGTTCAAGAAAAAGACAACAATTCATCAACCTGGGAACTCGCATATCAGAGCTTTTGGAGCCCCTGAACAATCCCTTCGATAGGACGTTTCCCGATACTACATCCTCCTGGATACATCAGTGAAACCTCACCGAATCGAGCGAGAAGTGGTGGAATCAGATAATAAGTTGCACGCGCTTTTTTAAAAAGATCACGATTGAGATTTTCGAGAGAAAGATGGGTATTATCAATGGTAAAAATATGATCCGAATACGTTATTTGAGACCCTAGACTCTTCAAAATATCGCAGAGAAGATGAACGTCAGAAATATCAGGGACATTGGTAAGCTGCGCATGATCAAAAAAGAGTGTCGAAGCAATCAGAGGAAGTGCTGCATTTTTTGAACCACTCACCGTGATTTCTCCGGCAAGATTTGCTTGTCCTGTAATAGTATAAGTACTCATAGTAAAAAGTGCTATGATAATAACGCTTTTTTAGAATATGCAACTACTCGGAAAAATTAATAAAAGATGCCTTATTGAGATTTCTGTGTTCGATAAATTCATGATAGACCGTGTAGACAGATTGCTTGAGGGTAGCGATTTTATCTTTATCGGTTTCAAAGAAAATATTGGGTAATTTGGAGAGATTCTTTTGAAGAACAATATATTCTGGATGAAGATTGGAATCTTTCTTTCCTGTCAAATGTGGTGACTGAGCGACCATCTCTTTCAGTCCTACTTCGAGATGATCGAGCATTCTCTTCATCAATGCAACCAGAGAATGTTCGATTTCTTCTCGTTGTTCCAAAAGCACGAAATCATACATAGATTCATCCGGAATATCAAACACCATTTCTATGAGTCGAACAATCATATCAATCACAATGCCGTGGTCATCAATTTCATTTTCTCGCACCTCTCCTGTCTTAATAGCGTCTAGGAGTCCATCCTGAAGCGTTCACCAATTCTCAAAATACAGATTTTTATGGCCAAAAAGTATTCTCTTGAGCAATGTCTTATATTCCCGATGAAATGAAGATTTTTCAATAATTTCGAGTATTTCTCACACTTCACGATTGATAGTTTTCTTTTGCACAACGAGCTCAAGAAAATAATTTTCCAGAGCATTATCAGAGTCTTGTTTCTTTTTGACAAAAGCATTCATATCTATAGTCTAACAAATAACGCAGGAAAATGCAAACATTATGTCAGAAATCACTCTTATTTCACATCTCTCTCCAGCCCTTCAAGAATTTTTCAAAAAAATGAAAATATCAGGAGAAGAGCGCTCTGTGCCAAATATTTCTTGGAGCACAGCAGAAGAAATAACCAAACACATTCAGACAATTCCTGTAAAAAATATCCTCGAAATAGGACCAGCAAATGGTTTCTCCACTATGATGATGTCTCTCTGACTGCCCGAGGCACATATAACCAGTATTGAGTTTTCTCGTCATGCTTTCGAGGAACTCCGATACAATCTTGCCACTTTTTCAAAAATACAAAGCAGAGAAATCACAGAGTGAATACCGGCAGATTTTGGACGAAAAGTCACTTCTGATATTTTCCAGGAAACAATTGGTAATTTCACCGTCTATTTTGGTGATGCACGAGAAGTACTCCCGCACTTTCAAACAGGAAATCCAGAAGTACACTGCGAACGACCAAAAAGCATCCTCAATATCCCACAAAAAACATTTGAGGTTATTTTTATTGATGGCGCTTTTCGTATGACACGAGAATTTTATGATCTCTCAATTCCTCTCCTCAGCCCTGGATGAATAGTAATCATTGATGATGCCATCAAATATCGCTGGAAAATGAATGGATTCTATGAATATCTCGATTCACTCTGAGTAAAATATGACGTTATCCAAACCGACCCTGACGATGGGATTATGGTAATACGAACCTAGCTATCCAATGCTCCCAAGATCAAAAACAGAAATGGGTTTCGGGGGACAAACTGTTTGAGCGAGATGAAATCGGTCTCTCGATGAAGACTGTTTATAGCGAGTTTTTGTCCTCCGAATGATTTTGGTACTTTTTTCAGAAAAAGTACAAAGCGCAGCCAGAAATTGGAATGGTTTGATGTCCTGGATTCCACCTCGCGGACTTCGTCCTTGGCTAGAATGACGGGGTCGAGCCCGAGAATGACGGAAATATTTTTATTATATGTAATTAAACAGTGAATTGCCCTTTCTCATAAATCACTTTCTCAGAGCCACCAGGAAGTGTCGCAGTGACTGTCCGATCTGTCGTACTCATAATATCGGTATGAACAACACTATCGTTGTATCCTCGAGATTCCCATTCCTCTTTTGAAGTATTGGCTATATCTCCAGTAAATGCATCTTTATAGGCCATTCAGAGCGCAAGATGCGTATTTCCAAAAGGACCTCCAACATTTTCGTCATACAGTGTCTCACCCATAAATTTAGTAATCCTGGACAATCTTGAATCCGTGAGAGAAAATTCCCCCGCTTTATTCGCGTCTTTTTGAGCAATCATTTGCTTGAGAAGTTCTTCATTTTCTGTGGCTTTGGATTCGACAACGAGACCATCCTCAAATCGTAACTCTATGCCACGAATAATGCTGCCTTGGTAAGAAAGTGGCATATTAAATCGTATCCATCCATTGGTTCCACGCCAATCAGGACTTGTGAAAACCTCAAAACTTGGAATATTGCAACCACGACCTGCGAGCCATTTTCTATCGCTTCCGAGTTTGACCGTCAAATCCATATCTTCACCGAGAACGTATACAGATTGAATCTGGAGAGCGTTCAATTTTTCTGTCAGGGAATGGAGCGTCTCAGTGACTTCTTGCCAGCGCTGAATCGGATGCTCATCATCGAGAAAACACGCATAGATAATCTGATTCCAATATTCTTCGAGGCTCATCCCCGCAAATGCTGCCATTGCCTGTGTTCCATACATTCCGAGCGTCCAAGAGAGCTTTCCTTGATGTTCTTTGTCATTGAGTGCTTCACGATAAGGTTTAATCGTAGCAAAACGGCGCATAATCTGTTCACCTTCGATTCATAAGAGCTCATATTTTTCTTCTTCCGCAATGATGTAGAGTCGATGATCAATATCTGCTACCGTGCCAAGTAGGCGTTGCATTGGACGATAGAGAAGCTGTGATTCATTGGCGTGTTGAAAAAACGAACGCTGAAGCCCATCAGGTACAATCTCCACCACAGGATGTCCTCCTGACTGCAAAACAGTGTCATGGAGAGGTTTCAAGAGTGGTCTGGCACATTCGGGCACAGAGAGGAGTACGACATCACCTGGCTTGATTCAGGTGCCATTACCGAGGGCGAAATTGATAAGCACATCAGCATAACGCTCGAGAATGAGAGTGGAAGGAGTCATAGAAAAAAATTATTTATAGATTTCAAAAACGACTGGCAATGCTTTGCTACTTCAAAAATTAAGCTCAGGATGGTCAGGGTTACGATGCGCCACAGAGCTCCCTCCATCGAGATTAAATATTGTGAGGGTATCATATTCACCTCGAAAACGAGATTCTCGAAGAATAGCATCTCGCACATTTACGAGAGTCGCTGGCTTGATAAGTGTCAAAAACCAGAGATCTTGTTGTGAATTTTTCTCAAAAAGTACCATCACCGTCCGATTATGAGCTCTTCCAATATAGTTTTTAGTAGCGAGATTTTCTTCTACAGCTCCATCTTGGAGGGAATACACCATCGGTCATGCCTGAAAAGCTGTCTCGCAAGCGTCCATTAAACCATCAAAGTATGTGCTATTGGGCCAAAAAGTGATACGATTATGACTATCCAGGCAGACAACATGGGTAATTTGAGCATCTCAATAAATTATTTCAGACCAAAGCACACCACGAGACCAGAGCAATCAAGAATGATATTGGGTTCCATCTTGGCGAGAAAAATAGGAACCATTCACAAGTGTATTTTTTGTACCCGATGCCAATGCTCAAATAGTAGGGGTTTCGGTAGGATTATAGAGAATACCAAAACCTTTTGGAGCATGAGTCCAGATAGCGCCAACTCCATCATCAAAGAAAGCCTCTTTTGTCTCAAAAGAATCTGAAAAGAGCTTGTAGCGTACCAGTTCATAGAGAGCATTTTTTTGGAGAGAAGCAGCATCCGTTTTTCCAATAAGTGTATTTTGGATTTGCACTAACTTGTCATGAACGAGAATTTTTAATTTCTCTGCTTTATCGTCAGAAAATGAAGCAAGTTTTTTGTTGATTTGACGGACAAATTGATCAGCCTGTTTCTGTGTTATAACATCAGCAGAATAAGCAAATGTATTGATCTCGAAGAAAAGTAAGAAACATAGAAATAGGAGAAAGAATTTTTTTGAATTTTTTTGCATGTCTAGATAGTATAAAAATCCGCCCAGAAAACAACTTTTTCTGGGCGGATGTCTATACGAATACTGAAATCTGTTATGATCGATCTTTACAGTTATCATAGTACCACTGATCCAGGATTCTTTTTTGTGCAATAAGCTCTGATACATAGGCATTTGTCTCCTTTCTTACTTCTGGATCCTTTTCAGTCTTGAGACATTCTAAGCTATCCTTGATGCCAGCATTTATAATTCCTAGAGCATCTCTGGCACGGAGACATTGTGGTTCAATATTAATCTTGCCCCTAAAAATATCCGGAAGTCTAAATAATTCTATCTTTAATCTTTTACCACAATATTCAATAATAATATCATTTACGATGTTGTCGCAGATGGTACAGTCGTTTCAGGAACCGTAGTTGTAGATGGAATTTCCGTAGTAACAGCCTCTTCTGTTACATTCGGAGAAGTAGTATAAAGAATAGTTGTAGATGGAATTTCCTCTGTTGTAACTGAATTAGTCATTGTTGACAGTGTATCAAAAAAACAAACAAACTTAAAATATCCTTTTCCATCTTTATATGTAAATGAAGGATTATCGATGTGTGTACAATCAAGTTCCTTATACATCACGTACGCTCAGGAAGTTAAAAATAAGTTCTCTTTTTTTGAATAGAGATTTGTATCAATTCATGGGGGGATAACAATACTAAATTCTACAAGGCGAGAAGATGAGCTGATAACGCTCGAAGAGAGAAATGGAATACTATCCTTCCAGATAAATACGGCGACGGATGCCAATATGGCAATCCCAAGTGCAATGCGGTGTGTGTTTTTCATAAGAATATATTATATTAAGTTAAAAAAAATATTATAAGAGACATACCGGTGGAAGATCACAGCCATTCATATCTTTTGGAAGAGGAAGAATCGTACCACGACACCAATTATCAGGAAGAGGAGGATAAATAGGACACACAACTCATGGAGTAATAGTTACAATAGTACTTCTATGATCAGATACATTGCCCTGAGCATCCTTGACCCAAGCAAAAAGAGTACGGGAACCACTACCCGTAAAATTATAAATTGTTGGCACAACACGCAACCATCGAGCATCATTTGCAAGTGGCTTTGGCGGTAATAATGGCATCAATCCTCATGTTGGCGTTGGACCATCTATCATCAAATAACTCACTGGTGACTTATTTGCTGTGATAGCAAGAGGAACTCTAGTAGTTGGAGAAGTTGCAGGAAGAGCAAGAGAGGTGATAATTGGTAGTATAGTATTATTTTGGGCTTTCTTGCATGCATCAAGCGTGGAAAAAGTATTGATATCATCAGCTCAGCATCCACTACCACAAGTATTAAATGTACACTGATTTGAGAGTTCGTAGAGAGGGGTACATACGGAAGGACAGATATTTGGTGGTATACACGCTCCATTACTACAACCATTTGGACATTTGTATGGAGTTGTGAGATATTTCTCTTTTCCATCCAAACAGGCCTGTTCCATAATATACGCACCGGAAGATACTCATACGTAACGAACAAGATTATTTCCAACAGTATCAGTATACATAATTTCATTAGCGCAATAATCAGTAAAGGTTTCTGATTGATATTTGACCGTTCATAAAGTGTATCTATCCAGACCTGGAGTATTATTGATACCACCATTTCCTGTAGAAACTGCATACGTGTTATCACTATCGATACATGTTGCAACTGAAACTTTTGGCTTAATAGCAAATACTGAACTATACCCAATACGGCTCCTATAGAGCCCCGCGGTAACTCTAATTTGATAGTCATATGCCTGAGGTACATCCGAAGGAATTTTCCAAGTCATATTACCAGATTCGCCTTGTTCAGTTAAGATATACTTAACAAAAGATGGATCATTTTTTCTGACAAGAGATAATCAGTATTGTTCTGATGTATCTGGTGCCCATCTTATACTCATAGTATCATCATTATAGTACCCTGAATTATTGGTAAATACTACGAAATTGTCGCCCTGTTCACTATCTTGAACTATGCTAAATTTTTCATCAGAATCATCTGAAACCGAATTATTTGCTACTACACGTACGGAAAAAGAACTAACAGCTAATCCCATTGAATAATATTCTGGAATTTTCCAATTATATGAGCCTGTATTTGGTACCTTTTCTACGATCCAATCCTGAATATATCTACCAGCAGTGTAATTAAAATCATTATGAACATATCAAATTTCTATCCTTACTGAATCAGATGAAGGTATTCACACATTGTTCCACTTGATAGTAAGGGTATCTCCAGACTTAAACTTCTCCCCTCCATTTGGGGAAAGAACAGTAATGCTTGGTTTTTGTTGGATGGTAAGCTCTTTTGAATTATTATTTTCATTTATTTCCTGAACAATATTTTCATGATCAAGAGTAAAGGCAATTCTTTGAGCTTTATCAAAGAAAGATTGCTCCTCACTCTGTACATAAATTAATACACCTGCACATTGGCCATTTTTAATATTTTCAACTGAACCACCCATAGAAGATTCTCTCGATGCAATAGCACCATTAGCACCAAAAATAGTATACTTCAATGGGAAGCCACTTATACGAAGTTGAGGATGAGTTTTCTTTAAATCATTTAGACTCAAAGGCCCATGCACACACACCTCAGTTCCAAAGAAATACTTCTTATCCAAATCTGTATCAATTGGACCAAACTCAATTCAAGGAACTAATCTCCTCAATTCAAAATCAGTTTTCGGACCATTATAACACACAGCTACTTGGGCAAATTTTTGTACGCGATAGTTATTTCCATCAGAAATATAAATATTATCTTCTGTGTCGATAACAATACCCATCGGATCATAGAATTGACCATTACTATTTCATCGTGTACCAAATTTCATAAGAAATTTTCCTGAAGAATCAAATTTTTGGAAACGTTGGATACTTGCGTCAGTAATGTAGATATTTCCAGAAGAATCCAGAGAAATACCTGACAAACTATTAAATTGACCATCTCATGTTCATCGTGTACCAAATTTCATAAGAAATTTTCCTGAAGAATCGAATTTTTGGATAGAAAGACTAGTCTTTTCGGTAATATACATATTGCCTTCTCTGTCAACAACAATTTGATCTGGGTATCATGGCACAGTAAATTTCATAAGAAATTTTCCTGAAGAATCGAATTTTTGAACACGGTAATTAATAGAATCAACCACATAGAGATTTCCGGCTTTATCAAAAAACATGCCAGATGGATTTTGCAATTGACCATCTCATGTTCATCGTGTACCAAATTTCATAAGAAATTTTCCTGAAGAATCGAATTTTTGGATACGGCTTGTAGTAACATCTGCAACATAAACATTACCAGCCCTATCTACCGCTAAACTAGTAGGGAAAAGCATTTTACCATCCACTTCTCAATATCATCCAAACTGCGAAACATACTGAATCTCTGTCTTTGTTGGCTTCTCGCCGTACTTGATAGAAATAGTCGTTGTGTGATTCGTAGCATCTGCCTTACCTCCATTATATACGATGTTCGCACCATATATCTTAAATGCTCCAACACCAGTGATACCTTTTACTCGAGCATATAGGATATAATTTCTTGTTTCAGAATTTACCAGTGCCTGAGTACCAGGCAGACATCGTAACTGGCTATTTTCCGCACCCAAAAAAGAACATTTATAAAGAATATTTGGGGTGTGCTCTTCTGCGACAAACCATTCAGTTACCCGAAGTGTATCGCTATCAATTCGAGAAATCTCATAATCTATTTGTTCTACCACTGCTTTACCAGGATATTCTTCTGTGATAGCAAGTCGGTAGACAGGAGCGTTGACTTCTCCAGACATTCTCGCTTCACTAGAAATATATGCTTCTCATGACATATATACTTCACCTGAGATGAGGACTTCACTCGACATACATATTTCTCCTGATACGAGGAGTTCTCCAGACATTCTCGCTTCCCCTGACATCTTTGGTGATGTAAGAAGAGGGTTAACATTCTTCAATTGTCGGTCACAAAGTTCATATTGAGTAATAAAAACAGTATGAACAGCAAGCTTGGCTTCCAATACATTGATATTTTGTTTTTTAGTAGCAATCTCTTCCTGGTCATCACTGATATCGAGGCCAAATTCATCTATTTCATCTTTAAGCATCTCAATATCGGATTGAATATTGTTAAGCTGTTTTTGCTTTTGTTTACATATTCGCTTTGCACCGGATGTAAGAGTTCAAACACAGTTCTTACTTATATATTTTTTCAAATCTGATGCAGCAATAAATTTTTTCTCAATTTGATCCTTTTTTTGTGAAATAAGAGTATTATTGAAAGTAATTTGATTTTCCAAAACAACAATCTCGCTGTTCCTGAGATTGATCAAATTTGTGACATTATCACGACCCCTTAATGCCCTAATATACGCTCGCTTATTATTTTTTTGCCCTTGTTCGGTACAGGTATATTCTGATGAGCCAAGTATATCTGACTTGAGCCAAGAGAGACTAATCTCACCTATTCAAAAAAGCCCTACAACAGTAAGACTAAGAACAACAAGAGAGAGAATACCTATCTTCTTGTTACGAGAGAGTGGTTCCATAAAAATGGATTAAAAATAAGGTTACAGGACTAACAATACCAGATATTTTTTACTGTGTCAAATATAGGAAAGATTTTTTGAGATAATAAAAAAATCTCCCCTTTCGGAGAGACTTATTTTAGAAATTGAATTGAAGTGAATTACTTCGCGGCATCAACAGTGACAAACATAGATTTAACCTGTTTACCATCAAATCGAGTGCGACCTTTTTCGTAGAATCGTACGACACCCTCTGCAGTTGCCTGGAGTGTAAAGTCTTTGCCCTGAAGAACGCCAACACCTGGGAAAATCTTGTTTCCTTTTTGTCGAACGATGATGTTTCCTGGAATTACAGAAGTACCAGCGTACACTTTGACGCCACGTCGCTTTGATTGTGAATCGCGACCGTTGTTGGTAGAGGAGACTGCCTTTTTATGAGCCATATACTGAGATTAATGAAAAATGAAATTATTTAGTTTTATTACCAGGGTTATTCATACGAGCAAAACGAGCGTTGACCTTATTTGCTTCAGCATTCTTGTAGACATCGAGTTTTTTCTTGAACGCTACACCTGTTTCTTGAGATGCATCGATCAGTTCAAGAGCAAGAGCTTTTGCAAAAGGAGTACCTTTTTTTGACTGTGCTGACTCTTTGATCCATTTTGAAGCGAGGAAGAGCTGACGGCGAGGAGCGACATCTCCAGGAACCTGGAAAATAGCACCACCGATACGTCGTGGACGAACCTCGATATGAGGCATCACATTTTCAAATGCTTTATCAAAGATAGCTTCAGGATCTTTATTTCCTTTTTCCTTGATAAGACCAAATGCGTCTTCGAGAAGTTGCTGAGCAAGCTTCTTTTTTCCGCCTTGCATGATATAGTTGATGAATTTTTGTTTCTGAGTGAGTAACATAGAGAAAAGAGATTATTTTTTAGGTCGTTTAGCACCGTAATTACTACGAGATTGTTTACGATTTGCAACACCTTGCGTATCCAATACTCATCGAACGATATGGTAACGTACACCCGGAAGATCTTTTACACGACCACCACGGATCA
>CAZFTF010000020.1:0-11673 GCA_964521495.1 uncultured Candidatus Peribacteria bacterium
GTCTGAAGAGTTTTCAGGTATCCGAGAAGGACTTTGCCAGCTACAAGAATTTTGCGAGCGTAAAACTCAAAGAAATAGGCGTGAGTACTATGGAGCAGATAAACTTGAAACAATTAGAGATAAATAAGCTCAAAAGAGATAAGTCTGACTACATAGACAAGCATATGAGCACAAAGAAAGACCGAGAGGAGGAGAGAATCTATGAAAAAAAGAAAGCAGACTTTGAAGCAAAAATAAAAATACTCAAAAGTGAGATAGAGGATCTGGATGAGGGCGAAAGAAATGAAATCGTAGAGGTAGAAGCAATGATGAGTATCATGTTTAATGCTGATAAATACTACAAGAAAGCTAGTTATGTTCAAAAGAGAAAAATAGTGAAAATACTCTTTTTGAACACCCTCCTAGATAATCAAAAAAGGCTTCATGTAAACATAAAGCCAGGATTGGAAGGATTGTTTTCCTTAAATGGTGGAGAAACTGAGGAACAATTTGAAAAAACAGTGCAAGCATTTCGCGAATGCCAATTTGATTTTGCATATATAGCACGGTACTCTCCCCGAAAACAAACCTACGCAGCTAAAATGCCCTGACATGTCCCAGCTGATGTTAAAGCGAAAAGATGGGATAAACTCAACTCTCTGATGTTTGATATTATTCAGGAACGAAATAAGCTGATGCTCGGTCGAGAAGAAACCATCCTTGTTTCAAAAATAGATACAGAAGACGGAACACTCTCGGGTCGTACGAGAAATTTTCGAGAAGTCTTCCTTCCAAAAAATGATTCCATAAAAATAGGAGACCTTATCCCCATAAAAATCACTGATATAGATCGGTGGGTGCTAAAAGGGGAAATTACTCAGAACAAGCTAGATCTCTATATATCTTTATCTCGTTTAAATTTCTCAAACTCTTGAACTTGATTATAGTATTTATCAAAACTAGAGAAATCGAGTCGGTCTCTTTGGAGGGCCTCTTTATTGAAATAAAAATATGATTGGTTCTTTGAAGTTTCCCTGATAATATATTTTTCTGGAAGTTGCCCTACCCAAATACCATTTCCACTGAAAAAATCTTCTTCCGAAATCCTAGTCCCTGCTAAACTATTCAGTTTTTTCAAAAAATCTTGTAAGGCTAATTTTTCTGGAAGAAATTTTTTTGCAATTTCTGATAAATATAGTTCTTGGTATTGTTCTGGAAGTTGACGATAATGAAGAAGTAAGAATTTATAGTTCATCGGATCACGGATTATATCTTGATGAGCGAATTCTTGCACAAAAGCTATAAGCTTCTCCGTAGGAAGTTCCCAAAACACCTGTATAACTTCTCAAGTATTCTCATAGCTAAGTAAGTTTTCAAAAAAATGAACGAGATTTTTTGGCTGATGTTGAAGATTTTGATTTTGTAAAACATTTATGGCTGCTTGGTTAATTATTTCTCGAGATGCTCCGCTATTATGACTATCAAGCATGGTCAGCTGCTCAAAAGCCCATTGTTCATCCTTGGTATTTTTCAACTGAGTAAGTAGTTTCTCAAAGTCTAGATTTTCTCTATCAATTCCCCCATCACCATTTCCGCCAGGATTAACATCCAATTTTCCTTCTTTTGGATTTTCTTCTTTCTTTCCATCTCCTTTGGAGTTACGAGGATCATTCTCTAATTCTGTCACTTTATATTTTCTTTTCTCTCTTAATTTTTGAATTTCTTTTCTAATAATGTCATTGGCTTCTGTAAAATCTTTCACTTCTTCCAGGAACGGTAATCATCCAACATGCCTGTATAATCCTATTCCCGGAGCTAGTGCTTCTGAATGGAAAATTTGGAGTCCAAGTTTTCCATCACGCAATTTCCAAAATACTGGCTTTAAAACATCTTGTGGTGTTGCTCTTATAGAAAGTCTCATAACATCAATTCTGGTTTTTGGATCTACTTCAAAATTTTCTATATCTTCCCATGTATAACTCTTTCATTTCTCTGCTCGTGGAGAATGGCCATCTTTAAATCGTGCATAATCATTAGTCCATGAATCATCCAAACATTGTTCTATATTTATTACCCCTTTCCCATAAATCAAATCAGCTATTTCCTGAGGATCAACATTATTTTCTACTGCAACCTTGTTGATACCGACCAAAATAGTATTTCTCGCTTCCGCATCTTCCTGATCGGTTTCTGGATTATACATTCTTTTGATAATTTTTTTCGACTCTTCAGCAGTATTTTTTTCAGGGGATCATATTATAGAACCCTCATCCCTATTCTGCTTACGGGGTCGCACGACATTATCAATTTCATCATGTATCGCGGTATCAATATTTGGCATATGAGGAAGATTAAAAAATAAATTTACTTACTATTTGATGAAAGCCCATCAAATGAATCTACAAGCAATCAAGCTTCTGCAACTTCTTTGTTACGTGCATATTGCTGTGATTCTCGTGCAACATCCTGTAAAATTTGAGAGAGATTTTGCATATTTTTTTAGTAAAAGAAATCTATACCAGCTTATCTTAGCATATATTTTATGGAATGCAAATTTTTTAGCTTTTAAGGGGGATTTAATATCTTTTCTTCGATTTCTGAAAAAAATCCATATCATACACGTAGTATGTACCACAACCTCAATACTCTCACAATATTCCCAAATCGTCTCAAACACAATCTGGAAGTCCTTCAAAAACTCTCAGGAATCCCCTGTGTACCCGTGGTAAAAAGTAACGCCTACGGTCATGGGCTGAAACTCCTTGCAAAAGAATGGAACTCGTACAATATCCCATTTCTCTGTGTCGATTCACTCTTTGAGGCATACGAACTCCAAAAATATGGCTACAAAAAAGAGATTCTTATTATGGGCTTTGTCGATCCAGCCGATATTCCTCGGGAAAAGAGATTTCACTATGCTTGTTCCGATATTCTCTACGCACTCGAGGTCATAAAAAGACGAAAACGAGCGAAACTCCATCTCTTTTTTGATACCGGGATGCACCGAGAAGGTATTCAGACAATCCTCGCAAAAGAGGTCGAATATCTCCTACCATTGAAAAAAAATATTGTCGGCATAATGACACATCTCTCAACGCCAGATAATAAAAAGGTAGCCCAAAGACAAATAGACACTTTCGCTACTTTCTTGAAGCTCCTTGAAGAAAAAGATATACACCCAGGGTTTCGTCACATATGTGCCTCTGGTGGGGCTCTTCTTCACTCCGGGTATGTGAATATTCCAGATACCCTAGCACGAACTGGGCTCTCCTACTATGGCTATGGACATCCAAATTTGCTACCTGCACTTCGTTGCCATACCAGACTCATGCAAATCAAACACCTCAAAGCTGGTGAATCAGCAGGATACGATGGCACATTTACAGCACAAAAAGATATGATAATCGGAATACTTCCGATAGGATACAATGATGGACTTGATCGGAGATTCTCCAACAAAGGATTTCTCTCAATACGGGATACACTTTGCTCGATTCTGGGTCGTGTTTCCATGAATATCACCATTATTGATATTTCAGAAGTTTCCAAACCGGTTATTGGAGAAGAAGTAGTGTTTATCAGTGAAGATATTAACTCGCCTGTTAGTCTCGAGAAACAAGCAAAAGCAATAGATGTCATTCCTTATGATATCCTCGTGCATCTGAACAAAGAGATGTATCGGAAATCAACATAACATTCTTATGCCAAAAACTTCACCATCACCAACAATACTCAAACCAACAGATGGAGAAAATACAATAGTATGAGGGATTGTTGGAGCCAAGACTAGTCAAGCACTTACTAGAATACTTTGACAGCCAGAACAGGTGATACAACATGCTGGGAAAAGATTAAGAATCTATATGAGATCTGAAGGTACAATTGGGACATGGATTTCAGACTGAACAAGACATACTGTATTTATTGCGTCACAAGTTTTTACTCGAAAAAATCGACAAGTTACTTGGTATAAAAATGGAGCAGAAGTAGCATGCACACTTATGAGTATTCATAATGCGGGTGATTTCTTAAGCTGTTGTGTCCATAAAAAAATAACTCCGGAAAGCCTAGGCTAGTCTCATAAATAATGACAATGAAAAATACTATAGCATTACTCTCCCTGAGACACAAGATCTGCCTCTGATTATTGAATTTATTTCAAAGTATCCAATTAGTAGCTCTCTGTAATTCCCGAGCTATGGGAGAACATTCAGAAAATTCAGATATTGATCTTTTTATTATCACGAAGAAGTGACGGCTCTGGACAGGGAGGTTTCTTGTGACAGTAATTTCAAGTCTCTTGGACATAAGAAGAAGAAATACACACGGTCTCAGCAAATGAAGTCCGGAATACATCAAAAAAACAAAAGATAAATTTTGTCTCTCATTTTTTATCACAGAAGATGCGATGAATCTCGACCCTATCCGAATTGAAAATGACATCTATTTGGATAAATGGATTCAAACTTTGGTACCTCTCGTAAATAAAAATAATACCCTTGAACGATTTCAAGAAGCAAATAGTAAAAAAATACCATCAGAAAAGGGAAATAAGCAAAAATTCCGCCACTTTATATTTTCGATACCTGAGAATATAATTAAACATTTCTGGCTCCCAGAGACTCTCACAACCTACGAAAAGCTCTGAAAACCATGGTGAGTTGTCATCTCCGACACGATGCTCAAATTCCATGATAATGATCAGAGAGAAATCTATCGGGACAAGCATACATCCTAGAGAATATTTGATTTAGAAACCAATCCCGTATAATTCTTGTATGATAATTCCTCCTGGAGAAAAGATTATTGAAACTAAAAAATGCCTTCTCTCAGGTAAGGATTTTATTATCACCGATAAAGACCTCGAATTTTATGATAAAATATCTCCGATTTTTGGAGAAAAAAAATATAGTATTCCAAGTCCAACACTCTGTCCTGACGAAAGACAAAAAAGAAGATTATCTTTCCGAAATGAAAGAAAACTTTATAAAAGAAAATGTGATAAAACCGGTGCAGAAATTATCAGCATGTATGCACCTGGGTCACCACTGACTATCTATGATCAAAAAGTGTGGTGGGGTGATGATTGGTCACCATTTGATTACAGAAGACAGTTTGATTTCTGAAGGTGATTCTTCGAACAATTTAGTGAGCTGATATGACAAGTACCACTCCCAGCATCGCTCGGGAAAAATCTCGAAAATAGTGATTTTACCCTACATTCTGCAAATCTGAAAAACTGTTATCTGGTTATCTCTACAATGATTGCCGAAAATCTGTTGTATGGATATCAGTGAAATGGATCAAAAAACTGTCTCGATTTCTATCATGCAAATGATTCTGAATACTGCTATCAAGTGGTCGATACACACAGTTCTTATAATTGTCAGTTTTGCAAAGATTTGATGAGTTGCCGTGATTGCCAGTTTTGTTATGATTGCAAAAACTGTACCCATTGTCTCTTTTGTTCAAACCTCAGAGGAAGAGAATATTGTATCAATAATAAGCAACTCTCTCCAGAAAAATATCAAAAAGAAAAGGCACGAATCTCACTTCAATGACATCTTTCGCTCCTGCAAAAGCGTTTCTTCGAGATGGTTACCCATGCACCTCATGAAGCCATACAGGGCGTAAAGAATGAAAACTGTATCGGTGACTATCTCAATGAATGTGGGGATTGCTTTTATTGTTTCAATTATTCCAAGTGAGAACGACTCCGCTATACCAGCACAGGACGATGGGGTAAAGATGAGTATGACTGTAACTATACAGCTCTCGGAAGCGAGTGGTGCTACGAATGTCTCAGTCCGTTTCCTGCACAAAACACTGCTTTTAGTACCTACTCATGGGATTGTACTGATGGACTCTATCTCAATAACTGTCATGGAAGCCAGCATCTCTTTGGGTGCTCTTCGCTCAAAAAAGCCAACCACTGCATCCTCAACACCCCCTACTCTGTCCAAGAATATGAGACACAGTGTGGGAAGATAATAGATCATATGCGTTCTACTGGTGAGTGGTGAGAATTCTTTCTTCATGAACTATCACCATTTTGATACAATGAGACAGTAGCGAATGAGTATTTCCCTATGACAGAATCAGAAGTAAGAGCTCATGGATGGAACTGGCATACAGAGGAAGAGAAGATATTTGAATGAAGTGTATATCATCCTCTTCCCATATCTCAGTATGATGAGAGAGTAGTAGGGTTTGATACGGCTACAAAAAATATCAATGAATGTCTCGCATGAACAGTACAATGCGAAGTAACGAAGAAACCTTTCAGAATAATTAAACAAGAACTCGCTTTCTATATTGAAAATGGAATCCCTATACCCATGAAACATCCAGACCAGAGACATACGGAAAGGATGGATCTGAGGAATCCGAGAACATTGTATGAAAGAGTTTGTTCTGAGTGTAAAAAAGATATAATCACTACCTATGCTCCTGAGAGACCTGAGAAGGTTGTGTGTGAGGAGTGTTATAGGGGGATGGTTTATTAATTATTTTGTATGACTTTTGTTCCGCCTGGGGAGAAGATTTTAGAAACCAAAAAATGTCGCATCAGTGGGCAGGAATTTTTTGTGACGGATAAAGATTTGGAGTTTCTAGATAAAGTCTCACCTGTTTTTTGAGGGAAAAAATATAATCTACCTACTCTAGATATTTCTCCTTTAGAAATGCGAAAGACGTTACTCAGTTTCCGAAACCTCAATAAACTCTATAAAAGAAAATGTGATAAAACTGGACAAGATATTATTGCTATGTTTTCTCCTGAAGTCCCATTCCCTATCTATGAGAAAACAATATGGTTTTCTGATGAATGGAGCCCGGTAGAATATGGACGGGATGTGAGCTTTGAAACCCCTTTTTTTAAGCAGTGGTCCGAGCTCAATAATACCGTGCCGCGTCCCGGCAATAGTAGACTATTTGACACTAATTCCACGTATTCTAATAATTGTGGCTTCATAAAAGATTGTTATCTGTGTTTTGGCGGCCTATATAACGAAAATTGTCTCTATTGCCAGACATGGGATTACTCTAAAAATTGTATTGATTGTGAATGTATTTTTGAATGTGAAAGCTGCTATACTCTGAGCCTTTCAAGAAAATGTTATAACTGTTGGTATTCACATGAACTGACGAATTGTAATGATTGTATACTGTGTTACGATTGTATTGGGTGCAGTAACTGTATTGGTTGTTATAATCTCAGAAACAAGAATAATTATCTCTTCAATCAACCATCTACAACAGAGGAAATAAAAGAATATAAACACAAACAGCGAATGGCACTCTTTTCCATACAATCGCTTAAAAAAGTTATCAATCGATGAATACACAAGTATGCCTCTACAGTACAATCGGAAGAATGTTTTTGAAATGAGTTCCAATCATCAAAAAATTGTTTTGATTGCTACTATATGATGAGCGCGGAAGATTGCGCACATTGTGATAATGGCAAAGAGCAGAAAGACTGTCGATATGTAATGAATGGTATGAAAAATCTAGAAAATAGCTATTGTTCGGTTATTGTTGGGATTAATTCAAATAATATCTTATTTACTACAAACTCAACAGATAATTTATCAGAAATCATGTATAGTGATTTTCTCTTTTCGTGATCCCATCACTGTTTTGGATGCATAGGACTCCATGGTCATGAACACCATTGTATCTTAAATACACCCTACTCCATACAAGAGTATGAAACTCTTTGGGGAAAAATGATAGACCATATGCGGAGCACGGGTGAGTGGTGACAATTTTTCCCGCGAAACCTATCAGCCTTTGAATATAATGAGACAGTCGCTCAAGAATATTTTCCCCTTTCTCAACATGAAGCAGAAAAATGATGATGGAAATGGCGGACAGAAGAAAAAAATTTGTTTACTGATAATACATACACACCCCTCCCTATAATAGAATATGACGAACGGATAGTCTGATTTGAAACAGCAACAAAAAATATTAATGAAGCACTATGATGACTTATACTCTGTAAAATAACCAATAAACCTTTTAAAATAATCAAACAAGAACTCGCTTTCTATATTGAAAACTGAATACCCATTCCAACAAGGCATCCCGATCAACGCCACAATGACAGACTCTCTCTAAGAAATAGGAGAGTACTCCATGAGAGAGAACTTGTACAGATTGTAAAAAAACTATAATGAGTACCTATCCAGGAGATACATGAGAACGAATCGTGTGTGAAGAATGCTACAAAAAGTTAATTTATTAGTTTTATGCGTCGTGAACTTATTATTATTGATGGATTTAATCTGATTTTTCGGGTGTTTTATGCTGTACCAGGAATGCATACCAAGGACGGGAAGCCAGCCAATGCACTCTTTGGATATACTCGTGCTCTGATGAAACTCTTACAAAGTGATGCAGCCTATATCGTGATAGCCTTTGATAGTGGTGGAGAGACTTTTCGGAGTGAGGTGGATGAAAACTATAAAGCCCACCGCGATGGAATGCCATCAGACCTTATCAGTCAGATGGATCCTATTTTTGAAGTGACAAATTTACTCAATATCCCCTGGATGACAGCTCCAGGATTTGAAGCGGATGATATCATCGGGACACTCGTGAAAAAATATGAGAAAACAATGGAAAAAATACAGATTGTTTCATCTGACAAAGATTTATTTCAATTTGTATGAGGGATTACTTATGTCTATGATGCCATGAAGGGGTCAGAATACGGGGTAGAGGAAGCAGTGAAAAAATTTGAAGTACAACCAAATCAAATAGTGGATTATCTCGCACTGATTGGTGACACATCTGATAATATTCCTGGAGTAAAATGAATCGGTCCAAAAACTGCTATCAAACTCCTCGAAGACTACAAAACGCTCGATAATATCCTAGAAAACCTCGACAAACTCTCACCAAAACTCCAAGCCCTCATCAGTGATGGAGATAGTACGAAAAAGAGTCAATTTTTGGCAACTATTCGAACCGATGTACCCCTCTCAGTCAATATGGTCGACCTGGCTCGAGAGCATTCCAATATAACCTATACGCCTGAGCTTGTTGAATTTTTGAAAGCATACGAATTCCGTTCACTACTGCCAAACCATCATGAATGAAACCATCATATATTTTCACTTGAAAAACCACCAATAGTTATTGATTCAACCATTTCTGAAACTCTTTTACAACGAATTAAAAACGATGAGCCATATACATTTGTCACAAACGGGGAGAAAAAACTACAGAGTTTTAGTATCAGCTTTTCTCAGGAAGAATCCTATATTTGATATCCTGATGCAGGAGGAGAAAAATTGTTGGAAGGTCTAGTACAAAATCCTCACGCTATAACAACCTATGATTGGAAAAACTCTCTGCGACGAATATTTTTTTCCGACAAAAAATAGTAGATACCTAGATACTTTAGTCTGTAGTCTATAACAAGAAAAGACATCTTTATTAGAATTAATATTGCTTCATTTTAAAAAAATATACACTTAGAAGTAAATATTTATTACTACCTTTAATACTTCTTATGAAAAAACAATCTGCATTCACTCTCATAGAACTCATGGTTGTCATGGCTATTATTGCTATCCTCGCAACAGCAGGTCTCTCTGCGTATACTGGGTATATCAAAAAGGCAAATGATGCAAAAAATATTACCATGCTCTCGGAGTTGAATTCTATTACTGAGATGTTTCGAGATGGGACAGGTCAATTGCCAGGTAATATAGAAGACCTGGTAACACAATACTATAACTCTGGTGGAGGTCTTGCAGATATTGGTAGAGCGCCTTCTCTCGCTTGGATACAAGAAGTAGTATGAATACCGTCAGTATTTGCTATTCCTAATCCTAGTAATACTAATGAAATACTCGTTGCTTGAGGGAAGACAGGTTGTGCATATTGGAATGGATCTGCAATTGCTTATGATGGACCTTGTGCTGTCTATTTCTTAGAGTTTAGTGATGATAGTTATGCATGGTGAGTGGGTGTGAGAACAGCTACGGCTCTTACCAATTCTTTTCAGTTAGATAATAATGGAGTTGATTATTCCTCAGTCGAGACAAACAATATTCCTATTACTCCTCTTGTAGTTTTTAAGGGAAACAATAGAGCATTGAATACTATTAATTCAAGTGGTACTACAGGAACACCCATAAAGATATCAAATGCATTATCTATAGCACAATGAAGCATGTGAACTCCTACATTTACCATATCTATTAAATCAGGTATTGATACAAATTCTCTTCCCCAACCACCAGCATCGAGTGATACTCCTTCTTCTACTGATCCTACTACGAGCACGGATACTCCTAGTACAACAGGTTGTTCCAGTGTAGGTCAGGTATGTTCTGATGGGACAGTGTATGTGAGTGCGAGTTTGAGGACGACAACAAACAATGAAGGATCTATGACCCAAAGTGCTGCGATTACTTATTGTCAGAATAAGGGGAGTTGATGGAGGCTTCCTTCTATAAGTGATCTGACAATAATATGTAATAATGCGTGATTAATAGGAAATTTCCCCAGAAGTTCTGGTGGTTATTTTTCGTCAACAACATGGACAAATAATCCAGCTTATGCTCATATAACATGATTTTCTTCTACTAATTTATGTAGTACTACAGGTGGGGATAAGACTAACTCTAAATTAATCAGGTGTATTAAAGATATATAATACACCACTCTTTATAAAAAGAGCAATATTCTTTGAAACGAAAATACACCAGGTGACTTGCCAGACCAAAAATTATCTGGTAGGATTCTCTTATATGACAACTACTTCTACTCTCTCAGCACCTCCTCCAACTCGAGGTAAAAAAGTGCCTTCGCGTTTTACCAATCACAAAATCTCCACAGAGAAAGATGATGGAAAACAAAAACCTTTCTTCCCAAAGGATATCCGTCCAGGGACACTCATTGTCGTCGAATGACAAGACGGGAGTGGCAAATCGACACAAGTCCGTATCCTCCAAAAACTCTTGGAATCAAACGGATTTTTTGTTCATTTCACGGAATGGAATAGCAATCTCAAGATCAAACCGCTTACAAAAACCCTCAAAAAAACAGATCTCAAACTGCCTGCTACCGTCTTTGATATGGTTCATGCAGCAGACCTGATGGAGCGATATGTTTCAGAAATTAAATGAATGCTCAAGGCTGGGATTATCGTCCTTGCTGACCGATATATTTACACAGCCCTTGCTCGAGGCTACGCTCGAGGACTAGAAATTGAAGATGTTCGTCCTTTCTATGATAGCTACTTTCCTATCCCTGATATGACATTTTATTTCCGTCTTCCAGTAGAAGCAGGTATGAAGCGAGCAGCAGGTCGAAATGATCTCAAACACTATGAAGCTGGTATGGATATGGAATTTTCAGAAAATATTCTTCATAATTTCCATGCTTTCCAGACTCGTGTGGTCGATGCATATGATCACCTCTCTGAATCAGAAAATATGTACACCATCGATGCTATCAAGACTGTCTGTGATACGACACCAGAAATGCGCCAAAAGGTCAGTGAATATTTTTATAAGAAATACGGCACAGAACTCCTCTCTGGACTCTAAAAAATAATTTTTCTCTTTGTATGAAACCAAATTTTTCTCGCATTTCCGATTTCCCAGGTAGGCTCATCATCCTCGAAGGAGCAGATGGGAGTGGTAAATCTACTCAAGCTAAGAAACTCAAAAA
>CAZFTF010000021.1:0-10059 GCA_964521495.1 uncultured Candidatus Peribacteria bacterium
ACTGTCAAAAGTTTTTTGAAAAATCTCTCTTTTATCTTCAAATAAAGAAGAAAGAGGGGAAAATTGAGTGTTTTTAAAGGCTTTTTTTGAAAAAAAATAGTACCAGTGCTCTGAAAGTCAGCGATATCTATCACATTACTCCAATTTTTATAACCAAGTGAATACAATTTGTGTACAAAATGTACTCCTATTTTTTTCTTAACACTGCCACAAAACCATCCATACTTCCATAATTTCATATTTTTTCAAACAAGCATTCTTGCTTCATTTGAGCGACCACATCGGGAGGAATGCGAGAATTTTCCGCTGTTCACTTCCATAATACTTCTAACGTGCAATCATGTTGATGAGCATATCTTTGCAGTTTGGATAGAGGATACATAGCCGCTGTATTAGTATGTATAATGAAGAGTTTTCCATCTACAGGCTTTAGGAGCCGAGTAATTTGTGGCAAAGTACTGTCATCCACAGATGGATCGCTGAGTACATTTGCCAGCTGTATCATATCAAAACTATCCTTCGCAATAGCAGGTAGGTTGAGTCTATTAAAAAAATGGCAATTAGGAGTATGCGGTATCCATTTGCTAAATATATCCTTTTGTGTGAGTTTGCTAGAAGTCGTAAGATGTCAATTACCTCTTCCGTTGAGTCAAAAACCTAGATCGGCTATGATGTATTCTTCTTGTGGGTTCTGATAGGACAGCACTGTACTCGTATAATAACCAGGACCAAAAATAAGGGATATTTTCTTATCTGATGATTGTGCGTCTTGTATATATTCGTTTACACTTTTTTCCGCAAAAGGAAACGTCACATCGAGAAGTGCCGTGCATGCTTCTGAAGTACCTCGTATAACATAGGTCACTTCAACATCAGACTTATCCGATCACTCCACAGCATTTGTAATCTTGACAGGTTTTCATAAAACCCCTTCAAGAATATGCTGAGCGGATGATGCTACTTTTCATGGCTCCATACTCTCCATAGTACTCTATTATTTCCTTAATATCAATTTTCTCTCCTATTTTTTGGAATATTAACATACAAAATTGCACATCAGACATCTGTCGATACAATACCCCCCATGAATATCCTTATTACCGGCGGAGCTGGATTTATCGGCTCACATCTCGTGGATGCTTGTATTGCAAGCGGACATACCGTGGCAATCATCGACAATCTCTCGACAGGTCGACAGGACAACCTGCAAGAAGCTCTTCAAAGTGGGAAGGCAACACTCTACACGCTTGATATTACAAATAGAGAAGCACTTCTTGCCGTTTTTGAATCTTTCAAACCCGATGTGGTCTACCATCTCGCGGCACAGATCAATGTGCGGACCTCCATGAAAGATCCGCTCCAAGATGCAGAAATTAATATTATTGGTGGGCTCAATGTGCTCGAATGTATGCGAACAGTCGGTTGCAAACGAATTATTTTCTCTTCAACAGGTGGTGCACTCTTTGATGATGACAGACTGCCATATGATGAATCAATGGCTCCTTCACCAAGCTCTCCTTATTGAATCGCCAAACTCACTTTTGAACGATATTTGGATTTCTATAGTCGACAGTATGGATTTGAAACAACGGTTCTCCGCTATGCCAATGTCTACTGACCTCGACAAAATCCTCTCGGAGAAGCAGGTGTTGTCAGTATCTTCTATGATATGATTCTTCGATGAGAAACACCAACCATCTATGGTGACGGCACACAGACACGAGACTTCATCCATGTCGATGATGTCGTCTCAGCCAATCTCCATATGATTGAAAAACACCTCACAGGTATCTATCATGTCGGAACAGGCATCGAAACATCGGTGAATGAGCTTTGGACTATACTAAATCACAGCAATCAAAATCCAGCGGCACCAAACTACACTCCCGCTCTTGGGGAAATACAGCGAAGTGCCCTCAATCCAGAGAAACTCAAAAATACAGGGTGGGTGATACAGAAGACGCTTCTCTCGTATAAGAATTAGAAAAGGCCTTAAATTTTTGACAGCTCTACCAAGAGATTGAGCCCTGCTAGAGCGAATCCTCCTCCAATGCGTTCACGAACTTGTTCTTCAGTATTGCACGTCAAAATTCCAAAGATAATCGGCGTATCCTGGCTCATCGTGAGATCCATAATCGCACGGGAAGATTCGCTGCAGACGTAGTCAAAATGCGGCGTGTTTCATCGTATCACGACACCGAGAGTGATGATGAGGCTATAGGATTTTTGAGTCGTCAGCTTTTTTGCAAAAGCCGGTATCTCAAATGCTCCTGGCACAAAATAGGATTCAACATTATAAAATCCGTGTTCAGCCAAAAACTCTCGTGTCGCTCGCTCTAGTTGTGATGTGTAGAGAAAATTAAATTCGCCCACGACGAGAGCAATGGAAATTTCTGGGTTGATTTGGTCGAGATTTTTGAGGAGAGCAGGAGACTGAGACATAGAGGAAAATTAGGAAGTGAGCAGAGGTGATACTATTTTTGCGACATATTTTGCCATCATATCATATTCGATATTGAGGACATCTCTGAGCTGAAGTGCTCCGAGATTCGTCCAGGATTGTGTCAAAGGAATAAGAGAAACGGAAAAAGTATTTCCTGAGACTTCGACGACAGTCAAGCTCACACCATTCACGGCAATGCTTCATTTTTGTATAATATATTTTTGTTCCAGTGTATCGCATTGTATGTAGAGAACGAGCGAACCGTCCTCTTTTTTGGTCAATTCTATGACTGAACCCACAGTATCGATGTGCCCACTCACCAGATGCCCATCCAGACGATCAGAGAGTTGCAATGATCGCTCAACATTGAAAAAATCGCCAACCTGTTTTGTGCCAAAATTTGTCACCCGAAGTGTCTCCTGCATCGCAAAAAAAGAATAAGACTCTGGTGATATATTCGTAAGAGTCATGCAAGCTCCATCATGAGCAATGCTCTGTCCCTCATCGAGAGATTCGGTAAAGGTATTTTGTACCGTAAAAACACCATCATTGATGGAGAGAATGCGTGCTTTATGTTCTATAATTCAGGAAAACATAGGAAGGTATTGTAGGTGATTTTTGTGAAAAACAAATAACTCTGCGGCGATAAGAAGTGTGGTATAAATGAAATTTGCACTTTATAGGAAAAAAAGATATAATACCTCTATGTCCCTCAATACTTCCGATGAAAGCGCCGAATGACTCGGCCTCTGAAATAAAGTCGCAGAACAGAGCGAACAACAACGCGAAGAAGCTGCACAAGCCCTCGCAGGAATACAAAGAACGCAAAAGGATGAAAAAAAAGCACACCGCTATGATGTCTGGCTCTCAGAGCTCATCAAGACACTTCTACAAAATCAAGTCTACGACCATATCATTACCCAGCTCGTACCGCTCCTCAATGCTCGCTGTCCATCGCATATTCTCCTGGCTTATATTCTTCCACTTTCAGATGAGCATCTTCTCAAAGTCCGAAATGAACTCCAGATGGAAATGATGACAATTCCTACGAAAACACCATTTACAGAAAGAGCCGCGTATCAAGAACCTCTCGATGGAAATATCGCAAAACATCTCAATATCTGGATGGACACAGTTCGTGGCTGTCTCACGATCGACCCTTCTCAGACTTCGACCAAAAAGATACAAGATATGATCAACACGACGTATGAAGAAGGGTTGGTGAAACTCGTCGCTCACACTCTGGCACATTTTCTCTATGACCGAGGGGTCAATATTCAACCTGCTGATGCTGCAAAAGTCGCACGTGGAATTATCAAAAAAATGCTCCTGCTCGTACAAGGTGTCAAGGTTGATGAATTTTTCGTAACACCAGTGGAAGAATTGATACCACAACAGGATTAACCGTTTACAAAATTCCCATCAAAATAGGCCGCATGGACATTGGGAAGTCCATGTTTTTTGAAGACTCAGAGAAAGTTTTCCACCGAAGGATAAAAGAGTCGTGCTTTTTGTTGTCCCGTGATAACATTATAGAAGAGCCTTCTCTCAATATCCTCAGAGCTTCTTTGGGTATTATCGGTATGATCAATACCTATCAGTTCACGAGTGGTCATAGCTATTCCGTATTTATCTCAAAAATGCACGATAGGACTCGCAGAAAGAACAGTGACAGCGAATGCTCATACTTCGAGTAACATATCAACAATGACCTGCATGGTCGTCCCTCGCACAATAGAATCATCTATCAAGAGGATTCTCTGTCATCGTATTTGCTCAGAATCTATGATAAATTTATCTCGTACTATTTTTTCTCTTTCTATTTGTTCAGAGGCCATAAAAGAACGTGCCGAATGTGGTCTTCTCGCCATACCATTTGGAATAGTTCCATCGAGACCAAGAGCCGCACAGGCTCATTGGCGCATAATATTAGCCCCATTTGGTACGGCAACTACTCGATCAAATTCCCAATCAGGATGTTTTTCGTGGAGTTCTCGAGCCGATGAAAACCCTAAATCAAACCGTACTTCAGAGTTATTTACCCCGTAGAGACGAGAACTATCTTTTGCAAGATAGACAAATTCAAACACATCCGGACTCTGTGAAATAGGTTCATCCAAGAGTGAAATAGGTTCTTGTCCTGGGAATACCAGAGATCAATTAGCGAGCTCACCCATATAATCATATCCTATCTTTTCATAAAAATGGTTCTCGGATGAGAAAATATAATTTTGTCATTTCTTTCAAAATGCCAACGGACGGATACCAAAAGGGTCTTTGAAAGCAAAAACTACTCATCAAAAAACACCAATAACAGAATACCCTCATCGAAAGACCTTCAATACCTCTTTTACTGCACTTTGGATGGCTTCTTGGATACTTATTCGACATGATACCTTGAAGGCAAGTTCGATATGATGAAGGAGAAATCTTCAGAGTGTTTCCGTATCGCCATCTGTCTGAAATGTATAGCCACTCATATATTCACGACGAATTTGTGCGTGGTTTGGGATATTTCAATTAAAGAGAAGCTCTAACCGTATATTATCGTGCCCTATTTGGAACGGTTGAGAATTATGAGGATTGTGTGTGCCACTTGTTTTGTACCGAGTATGTCCAAGAGCAATTACAGAGCCAAAGACATCTTCAGGACTACTCATGAGCTCTACTTGCTGCAAAAATCCATCATCTACTTTACGTGCTCGAACAACATTTCTGAGGATACCATCATAATATAGCAGAGCTCCGACTGCATCTGGCCCCCTATGTTTCAATCATTCCAGAGACACAGCTAGCGCGTGTGCAGCTTCGGCAGAATGATTTGTAATAATAGCAACAATTCAGCACATACTATTATATTACCTGAATTCTCAGCAATTCAAATAAAAATCGTTCTTGCCTGTGAATTATTTTTCCTGTGCTAATTTTATCAATCTATCAAGAAGCTCTGAGTACCCGATTCCCGAAGCCTCCCAGAGCTTGGGATACATACTAAATTTGGTAAATCCTGGCATCGTGTTTATTTCATTGAGATAACACTCTCCTGTTTCTCGATCAACCAAGAAGTCTACTCGCGAAAGTCCTCTAGCCCCAATTGCCTGAAACGCTTTTTTTGCCATTCATTGGAGCTCAAGAAGTTGCTCTAGAGAAATACTTGCTGGAATCTGAAGAGCAGCACCACCATCTGTATATTTTGATTCATAGGAATAGAACTCATGCTTAATATCAGGAGTGATCTCACCCGCAATAGAGACCTCAGGATTATTATTTCCGAGAACAGCGAGCTCCACTTCTCGTGGTCTCTCAAGACCCTTTTCTACGACAATACGTGTATCGTACTGAATTGCTTCTTCGATGGCCGAAATGAGAGTGTCACGTGATTTCACTTTTGAAATACCGACGGAGCTTCCCATATTCGCTGGTTTTACAAAGACGGGATAGCCAAGGGCTTCAATTCACATAATAACAGTACTTTGATTTGTTTTCCAATCATACGAATTAAAAGCGTAAAATGGAAGCTGCTGAAGTCCTGCTTGTGTAAAAACAGCCTTGGAATAAATCTTATCCATACCCACCGCAGAACCACCAACGCCGCTTCCAACATAGGGAATTCCTATCATGTCGAGGAGTCATTGGAGGCGACCATCTTCGCCATAGGGACCGTGGAGAACTGGAAAGATCACATCGAGTCATAATGATCGAAAATCAGGCAGAGTCGAGGTAGATTTAGGAGTATTGCCCTGAGAAAGCTGGTCAAGAGAATCCTCTCCGAGAAGCCAGTGTCCCTCTTTTGTGATGCCCACGAGCGTAATATTATATTTTTCTGGATCAAGAGCCTCAATAACAGAACGAGCAGACACCAATGATACATCATGCTCACCACTTTTCCCACCAAAGAGCACTCAGAGACGAATTTTCGACATAGATAAAATCTTAAAATACTTCAGAAAGTATAGTAACACGCAAATGAAAGCAAGAAAAAAGCACGTATATTTGCAAAAATAGAGCGAGAATGATATAATGAATCTATGACAAATCTTCAAGAGTATCAGCCGGTAATAGAGGCATATATGCCAGCTATTCAAATATTTGCCCTAGGTGTTTTCGTGAGTGCTGGACTCTACTTACTCACTGAGTGGATTTTTCATGTGACAGGTATCGAGAAATTGTTTCTCAAATTTTTTGGTCATAAAGCACGAATCGGAAAAGATACACTCCCAAAAGCCATCGGAAAATACATCTCAGTATTTGTATTTTTACTCTTCCTGCGAAGTGCTGTGGAAAAGGCTGGATATTTGGAACTTGAACAATTCCTCTCTCGCGTTGTCGATTACTTGCCGCACCTTCTCTTGGCACTCTTGATTACTTTTTTTGGAATACAGTCTTCGGAGACAGCACACAATATCATCTACAATGCAGTGCGATTTGAAAGCAAAAAAACGGCTACCTTGCTCGGAAATATTGGACGAGTCATTATTCTCTTTTTCACTTTCAGTATTACTCTCGGACAAATCAACTATGGCGTTGATATTATTCCAGATTATTTGATCATCTCAATCCTTATCGGCATTGTCGCAGCTGCGAGCATGGCTTTCGGTCTCGCTTTTGGGCTAGGAGGGAAAGAGGCAGCTATGAGAATTATCAATGATTTTTTAATGAAGAAAAAGGCTCCAGAAAAAACTCCAGAAAAAACTCCAGAAAAAAACTTGAAAAAATAAATATATCCCTATAGTACACCCTGTCACGTGCCCAGGTGGTGAAATTGGTAGACACGCAGCCTTGAGGTGGCTGTGCCGCAAGGTGTGGAGGTTCGAGTCCTCTCTTGGGCACCAGAAATAAAACAATGCCGTTCAGGCATTTTTTTATGCACAGACTCTCACCATTGCCACGCACTTCACTTTACTCTCATCCTGCTATTCGCAGGCGTAAAGCTCGATTGGGTTCGAGTCCTCTCTTGGGCACCAATGTAAGAATCTTAAAAATACTCACGAAAGTGGGTATTTTTTATACAACCAAATATTGACATAATATTTTTATATGGCAAAATATGCGTATGAAATATTTCTCTCTCGATTTTTTTCACACGCACAGACGACGTATAAGACGACATATTCAGCAATTCTTGCGCTATATCAGTGTCGGATGATTGATGCTTGGTATCAATCTTATCATCGTCTGGATCCTCATACATTTTTTTGGAACCCAATATCTCCTCGCCTGTGGTGTCGCATTTACCATGGAATCCCTCGTTGCATTCTTCGTCAACAAGTATTGGACTTTTAGCTCTCAGGTAAGTTTTCGAAATGGTTTCAGACGATTCTTCATTATTGGATTTTACACGACCATTGTTATTCTTTTTATTACCTACGGCTTTACACACTATCTCGCGATGCATTATGTACCAGCACGCACGACATCAACCATTATTATGGGAATCATAGGCTACTTTATGGATATGCGTCTCGCTTTTAGAGTTTAGAATAAAATCATCCTGACGGCCCCACCTACATGAAACTCTGAAACGAGAGTCCGAGAGCAAATACTGTTTGAGCGTCCTGAAAAACAGAATACGATGAGCAGCTGGAGAGCGAGTTTATTTGCTTTCGGTGGTTTTGTAGTACTTTTGCCATCAAAAGTACAAAAATGAAGCCTGGAATTGGAATGGTTTTATTAACCTGGATCCTGAATCGAGTTCAGGATGACGGAACAAAAAAACCGCCATTGGCGGTTATTCGAAAAAATGAATGGTGCCGAGGAGTAGAATCGAACTACCGACACAAGGCTTTTCAGGCCTCTGCTCTACCACTGAGCTACCCCGGCGAACGCGAACACTTTATGAATTTTTACTCTTTTGCAAGCAAAAATTCTAGTGTTTCACTTTGATCTGTCCAAACTCAAGCTCCACAGGCGTATCTCGTCCAAGGAGATTCACGGTCAATTTGAGTGTTCCTTTCTTTTCATTGACCTCGATAATCTTTCCCTCGCTTCCTTTGAAGGACCCATCGAGAACAGTTGCATAGTCTCCTACCTTGATTGGTGTCTTGTATTCTGCATTTTTTTCATCAACCATACCATGAATTCGTGCCAATTCTGCCTCTGTGACAGGAACAGGTGTCGTACCAGCTCCGAGAAACCCTGTAACATTTGGAGTATTGCGGACAACATACCATGATTCATTGTTCACTATCATCTTAACGAGGATATATCCTGGGAAAACATTTTTCTTTTGCTTCGTAGTTCCACCTCCTTTTTTGATCGTCACTACATCGTGTAAAGGGACGAAACAATCGAGAATATACTTTTCAAGATTGAACATCTCTCGTCGTTGCATCAAAGACGTACGTACATTTTCTTCAGTACCAGAAATAACACGGATGACGTACCATTCTGCTTTCGGTGCGAAGAGTTTGGACATGGAACAAAAAGGATAGGAAGTAAAAAACTATTACTGAGCTGGAGCAGCTTCTGGAGCAACAGGAGCAATATTGATAGGTGTTCCATCGGCTGTTTGTGCATCTACCTTGATAGCACTTGGGTCAAGTGTAGGTGAACCAGAAATATCTGCTTTTTTTGGAGCATGGATGAGCTTGCGAGTCTCGATCATACCATTACTGAACGCGAGCGTCAGAAGGTAAGTAAATACCGTCATAGCAGCGATGATAGCGACGACAATCTGGAAGAATTTTTTGGTTTCTATGTGTGTAGGCCAGACCACATGCTCGAGTTCCGCCATTGAATCTTTGATAAAATTTGCCATAAGGAAAGAGATAAAAGTGAGAGGAGTATAGAAAAAATAGGAGAAGAGTCAAATTTTGTCAGATTATCCTTCTCGAATAGAAGTAATAATAGAAGTTGTCGAGAGGGGGAGAGTAAAAGACGTCTTGGGAAGAACGACAAATTCAATTCATTCCTGTTTGCAGAAATCGCGCTTCAAATCAGCATTTGTATCATCATCCGTCACGACGAGAATATCTGGGCGAATTGTCTTGATATGACCACGAAAATCAAATACAGGGTCGCTATCCGAACTTGTCACTACCTCGTCAACATATTTCAACGAGGAAAGAATCATCATCTTGTGTTCATCAGGAATCGAGGGTTTTCGGTTTTTTGCAAGTTTCAAAACTTCAGCGCTTGCAAAACATACCGTGAGATGGTCTCAGAGTGCTCGAGCCTGTCGAAAAAACTGAATATGCCCACCATGGAGGATATCATAACACCCAGAAACAAAGACTTTTCTAAGTGGTTTTGAAGATATATTATGCATGGCGGGTTTTAGATTTTTTCTTGAGACTATTTTTTTCTACGCCATACACATTGTAATACAGAGCAGGGATGGAGTAGAGTGTCAAAATAGTAGCGATAATCGTTCACCAAATCACAGTCCATGAAAGTGACCCCCAAAAGGCATCTTGAAAGGCAGTAGGTAAAAGACCAAAAACAGTCGTCAGAGCCGTCACAATCTGTGGCATCATACGAGTCTTCCCACCATCAATCACCATATCATACGGTGACATACCCGCATCACGATTACGATTGATTTTATCAATGAGGATAATAGCATTGGTCACCACGAGACCCATCAGGGAAATAAAACCAATACCCATCGGCATATT
>CAZFTF010000022.1:0-8124 GCA_964521495.1 uncultured Candidatus Peribacteria bacterium
GTGAGCTCCTCGGGGTTCCAGAGATTTTTTCGTGTTTCTTTACCATAACTATTCACGTTTTGCCCGAGAAGTGTGATTTCTTTTGCGCCATTTTTCACTGCATCTCTCGCTTCTTCAATGATTTCTTCAAGTGGTCGAGAAACCTCTTTTCCTCGAGTGTAAGGAACGATACAAAAAGTGCAGAAATTATCACATCCTGTTTGCACAATGATATTAGCACTTCCATTTGATTCTCGCTCCTGTCGGACACGAAGATAGGACTGAAATGAATCATCCTGGCCAATATCCTCTTGGTAGATGAGGGAAAGAATAGTCGTCAATGCTCCAATTTCTTCAATCCTAAGCACAAAATCTATATTTTCTGTTCGGATAAAGAGTTCATCATCAGAATTGAAGAGGGATTTCTCTGGTGCTTGGATGCTAGAATGCTTGGATGCGACAGTTTGCAGGTTGAGTAATTCAATTTTCGTGGTGTTTTGTCGTCCTTGATAATCATAATGCTTTTTGTTGAGTCCTGTTTTTCGTGTCATACACCCAGTTATCCCGACGAGAATGGTTTTACCAGTTTTTTCTTTTATCTTCTGGATTTCTTCAATATAGCCAAAGACTTTATCTTCTCATTTTTGTCTTACGGAGCAGGTATTGAAAATAATAATATCTGCCTCATCCCATTTTTCCACTTTTATAAGTCCTGCTTGTGAGAGGAGCATATGGATTTTTTCACTATCAGCATAATTCATCTGGCAGCCAAATGTCAGAATACAGTATTTTTTTACCAGTTGCGATGTGTGAGCTTTTTGGAGTGCTGACTGGATATTTGAGAGTTTTTCTGTGCTGATGAGAGGCATAAACAAAGTATATAACATTTCTTGGCAAAATAAAGAAAGTTCCCAGTAACAAAAATACCGCACTAATGTTTGATATTTTACATAGAAATTATATTATTCCGATATGGTACAAACATATCAGACATATTGTTTTCCCGCAAGACACACCGATCTTATCAATTTCTTTGAGGACCAAGAGCGTATATGAAACTTACAAAAAGTTTTACCAGGGGATATCCCGGACCTTCTTTTTGTTGATGGGAATTCTTGGGGGGGGAGCCTAAAAACTACACGCCTTCCGCGCTCGAAAAAAAAAGTTTTGTTCACTGGTGAAATTTGTTCCCTCGGACTCGCTTTCGATATTATATGTTGCCCAAATCAGGTGTCTTCTTTTTTATCTCGATGAAAGAAGTTTATTTATTTTCCTATTTACCTCTTCGGTAATATGGTAAAAATACCAGAAAAGCCCAAAACAAAGAATATATTGTTTTTGTACTCCAATCCATTTGCTTATTACCGACGTTATCTATGCAGTGCGCTCCAGAAAATTTCTCCTGTCGATTGTCCCGGAACAGTATTAAATAATTGTTCAGGCACGGCAGGTGGTCGTTACAAGAACTGGGAAGAGGAAAAAAAGGACTTACTCTCTTCATATCAATATTGTATTGCTGGCGAGAATAGTTGCACACCATGATATATTACTGAAAAATTTTGGGATTGCCTAGAAGTAGGGACCATCCCAATTTATTTATGATCTCCGAATGTTTCTTCTTTTGTTCCCGAAGAATGTTATATTGACGTGTATAAATATATACCTAAAATATATTTTATCATTCCTCATTGGATATTATATTTTTTCCCACCAAAAGGATACCGCTTGCTTTATTGGTTTTTTCGTCGTATTGAATGGTGATTCCAAAGAGTTTTGGGGTATTTTATTCCATGGAACACAATAGCGAAGAAGGTACTTTCCGATGCTCCTACGAAACGCCCCATAACTTCCGAAGAACTAGAGAAATTAAAAAAACATAAAGCTATATTTTTTGATACACTGAAAACTGTTCTTTTTGAAGAACACTAAACACCTCTATTTTATTTTTTATCAAATAATGTGTTGTTTCATACTCGGGAATTATTAATTTTTGCTATCGGAAATAGATAAGATAGTGTGAATTTACATGCCGTATAGAGAAAATATATAACCACTTGCAATGGTTTAAATTGAGCTATTTTCCAATAAGACCATACCTTATATTTACTTGTTCTATATTTTTGTATATCAGAATCATCTCATGTATGAGTGCATATAATATATTTAGGACCAACACAATAATATTGTTCTTGAAGGCGCATCAATCTGTCATCAATACTCTTATATTTTTTAAAAACATGAGAATCCTGTATTCATTGTATCGTTCATTCTGGGTAATCTGCCAAAAAAATGTCATAAAATTCTGCCGAATAACAAATGGAAAAGGTGCAAAATAATCATTTTGCTTGTACAATATTTTTCGATTTTTTAATCATAGACTTTCGATTTCACAAGTTAAAAAATCCTCATAAATATAGTATATAATACTTCTCTTTTTTTATTGCTTCCAGAAAGGTATGAATGTATTTTGTATTTTGCATAAATGATACATCATCCTCAAATACCAATACATTTTTCCAACCCATCTTTTGTGCCTTTTGGATAATCGATCTATGAGAAAGAAGACATCAGATTGCGCCATTTTCAGGAGTTTCTATAGCACTAAATCTGACTACCCGGTCTAGGATGCCAACTTTATCAAATTCTTTTTGAACTGCTTCCCAACGGTCAGTTCTTCGATCAAGATTGATACAATAAATTGCATCAAAATAATCAAATGCATTTCAAGAGGTTATTGACATAGTAGGCCTAGATAATAATAATTTATCGTATATCCTGAAATCTTTTTTCTACAAATTTTTTTGATTCCTCGAGATTTCATCGGGGCCTCCACTCGAGAATATATTTTATGACTTTCTCCATGGTGGCAAATCGTCTCCCATGAGTTGTTACGACAATATCTTTGTCAGCAACTCCGAGTACTTCCCTCCCATTTTTTCTGATTTTTTGTGCGAGCAGAATATCTTCCCCCATATTTATCCCCGCTTCATATCCTCCTACTTTGAGAGCTGCTTCTCGGAGAAATACAGAGTTTGCTCCTACGAGAAAAAAACTCAGGTGATTTTTTCTCCGTATCTTCCAATAGAGTATGGGCACAGATTTTGCGACATAAAAGAGCCAATGTGCTCATTGAAATTTGAGCCCCCCAGAAAGAAAGGCGAGATTTTTATTTTGTTCAAAATAGCTCATCGATTTCTCTACCCAAGTTGGAGGAACGAGAGTGTCTGCATCAGTTGTGAAGATATAGTTACCTTTTGCAGCTAGAAGCCCTGCTTGCCTGGCAAATGAAGTTCATTTTTGCTTTTCATCTATCACTTTGAGGCCATATGTTCCTGCTATTTCCCCTGTCCCATCAGTACTTCCATTATCAACGAGAATAATCTCAAGAGGGTAGTGTGTTTGTAGTTTACTGAGAGCTTCTATCGTTTTTGGAAGATATTTTTCTTCATTGTAAGCCGGGATCACAATGGATACCAGCGGTGTTTCTGACTGAAGAGAAATAATTTTATGTGTGATATCCGTATTCACCATGAGCTTCTTCCAATAAATAATTTAGGTAGAGTATAGTGATTTTATTCATAAAAAAAGTCCTCGCAAGAGGACTTTTTTTGAGTTTAGGAGAATTACGCAGCGACATCTTCTTCGAGACCGAGAGATTTTTTGAGATCATCTATTTTATTCTGGTCCTCGTTGGATTTTTGACGATTTTTGAGTTCATCGATATAGATTTGTTTGAGTTGTTTCCATTCAGCTCGTTTATCAGTCACGAGTTTCTTGATCGTCTCAGCTTCTTTTGGCATCAATTTTCGGAATTCTTCTCGTTCTTCAGTGAATACTTTTTTGAGTTCATCAATTTGGTACTGAGAAAGTGTTGGAACTGCGTCTACGACACGCTTTTTCTCTGAAACAGAGAGTGAGAGTGAATGCTCGAGGAGGTTGACGAAATCTGCTTCCTCAAATTCTGTGAGAGGATGAAAAGAGACGAGATCGAGAATAATTTGATTATCATCTGTGTTATATCGACCAATCAAATCTTTGAAAAATGCCTCAGCAGCAACTGGATCGAAAGCTGCATCATCGCCTGTTCCTCCTGCTTGTCCGCCTTGTGTAGTATCGTCAGCCATAAAAAGAATAAATTATGAACGAAATGTATGAGACGCAATAAAGGTCTCTATTTTCTCACGTAGTATATCATCAAATACCCCATTTGTCCAAACTTTTTCTACATCATCGTCATCATCGAGGTCATTGAGGAGTTTCATTACTTTGACTCACTGGTCAAAATCAGTCACTTCGGCCTCAAGTGTTGGGAGATATTCGAATCCACTACTCGTCACGGCAATATTTTTGGTTTTGAGAAAATCCAGGACAGATGCAAAATTTTCTTTGAGCACAATAAGCTGTGTTTCTGTGCCTTCTGTGATGTAATCATCAGCCCCAGACTCTATTATGGTCTCTTCAGTAATATCAGAAACCACGATCACACCACGATATTTGAACATATGACTAGAGAGAGAACCTGTTTCTCCGAGATTTCCCCCATTGCGGCTAAAATAAGAGCGGATACTGCTCGCTGTACGATTTCGATTATCGGTCAAAGTTCGCACGATAACCGCGACACCGCCTGCGCCATACCCTTCATAGGTGATATCTTCGATATCGGCAGCATCTTTATCGAGACCAGAACCGCGTCGGATGGCCTTATCGATAACATCTCTTGGGACACTATCCTTTTTTGCCTTTTCAATAGCTGTGTAGAGAGAGGGGTTCTCGTTCGGATTTGGTCCGCCACGAGCAGCGAGAGCGATGAGTTTACTGTGCATACCATACACTTTTCATTTTTGTACAGCAGAGGCAGCTTTTTTGTTAGCGAGAACAGGTCAGCGTCACATGAGATTGAGAGATAGAGGATAGAGCTAGGCGGTAGAAACTATTTTTCTTTCGCCATTTCAGTTCTATTATGTCGCTTTTTTTTATGAGTCAACCACGAAGAATCATTTTTCCTGCCACAATTTGTATTTTATCCAAAAAATCATACAATACACAGCATGTCACATATGTTTGAGCAAAGTGCTGGAGGTATTGTCTATCGCAAACACGGTGGGCTTATTGAAGTGCTTTTACTTAAATGGAAAAATTCGGGGGGAAGTATCGTCTATACGTTGCCAAAATGACACATGCTCGAAAATGAAGCTCCAGCTGATGCTGCTATTCGTGAAATTGTCGAAGAAACAGGACTTGAGGAGTCACTCCTCAAGATCAAAAAATTTATCAAAACTATCTCATTTTCTTTCACCGCTCGTCATAAGACGGGAAGTCCCACGATTAACAAAGATGTGCATCTGTATTTAGTGGAATATTCAGGATCCAAAAAACCATACGTGCAGAGGGAAGAACGATTTGTAGGATTTGTGTGGCTTTCACCAGAAGAGCTCAAAAAAGTGAAAATGAAGCCGAATATTTATGATATAGTAGAAGCCAACAAAGACTTCATGTAAGGATAGGAAGTGTGGAAAAACTCGCACACTTGCAACTTTGATACCTTTTTATATACTTCTTCCGTTTTCTTGGCTGCACTTTGTACTTTTGCTGACAAAAGTACCAAAAATCATTCAAGGGACAAAAACTCGCTATAGCCTGAATTCAAGAATACTCTGTTTTCATCCCGCTCAAACAGTTTGTCCCTTAAAAATCTGTTTCCGATTAGCAACTTTTTAAACACTTTTTTCTTTTACCTTTTCCTCTATGCAACTCTCACTCGGTCAAAAAGACTCTCACATCGATATCACAGAAGGTGGTGCTCGTATTTCACTCTGTGAAACTGCTGTTCTCCTCAATGATTATGTTATCGACTTTCCTGGAGAATATGAGCGAAATCTCATCTTCGCAGAAGTACGCGAGACAAAAAGCGGGCTTATCTGGATTCTCACCATGGAAGGTAAAACTATAATTTATCTCCCTACTTCGACGACTGTCGAATCACTCGAGACACTTCGAGATGTGAATAATAAAGATATGGTGATTTTCCCAGCCAATGAAACTCTCTGGAAGACAGTTGAAACATGGGAAGTGTCCGTAGCTGTACCTTATGGCCCAGAAACTACAGAGTTTTTGACGAAGCTCGGACAACCGATTGAAATGAGCCCAACATCAACCATCAAAGCAGTTGATTTTGAATCTGAAAAAACTCGATTCATCACTCTCGGATAGCCTCTATTCCGGTTTTTTTGACATCTCCCAAAAAGAGAAAAAATGTATGATTATAAAGCTTGCATTTTTAAAATTGTATCTATAATCCTCGCAATATGTCTGCTAGCTGACCTCACATTCTCTCTGTCTCTCCGCATTCGTTTGCGGAAAATGGCTTTTTATCGTACATTACAAATACTGTTTTATCGACCTGGATTTTTATTGGGCTTGTGATTATTCTTGGAATATTTCTCAAGATTGCTTCAAAAAAAGAAGATGGCTTTGTTCGTACTACAGGATTTCTCATTGTGAAACATCTCAAATCATTTTTTGAGCCACTTTTGGGGCATCACTTACCGGTTTCAAAGACGCTCTGGTTTGTAGGGGGTATTTTTCTCTATATTCTCGGTGCAAACCTCTACAGCCTCTTGATGGATTGGTTTCTTGCCTTTGCTCCAGGATTTCATAGTTACCTTCGACCGATAAATTCTGATATCAATACGACGCTTGGTATGGCTGTTTTGGTCATCCTCATTTCTCATATTATTATGATTCGATTTCGAGGAGTTTTCAAATATGCGTTGCATTATGTCTTTCATTTTGAATGAGGCAGTATTGTAGAAAAGATGATCAATGTCGTTGTGGGATGGATTCACCTTATCGGTGAATGAGTCCGTGTGCTGTCACTCTCACTTCGTCTCTTCGGAAATATATTTGCCGGCGCTGTCCTCCTCGGAGTGATGGGTTGGTTGACTGCCAAAATCGGCGTCGCAGCTCTTCCTCTCGGGAATGTCCTCCTTATACCATTCTACTTTTTTGAAATGTTCGTCGGTTTTATCCAGGCAATGGTTTTCGCCATGCTTGTCTCCCTCTATTTTGAAGAGGCCTCATCCAGTCACTAACCTTTTTTATTTCCTAATATTCTTTTTATGAAAAAGTTAGCCCTTATTTCTTTCCTCGCTCCTCTCGCAGTTTTTGCAGAAGAAGGTGCTTCTGTTGTAGCTGAAACTGCTGAAAAAGTAGTTGCTTCTCCTTTTGCTCCTCTTGGGTTTGGTCTCGCAGTTTTTGCTTCAGCTATTGCTATCGGTCTTATCGGTTACTCAGCTGCTGCTGCTATCGGACGCAATCCATCTGCTAAAAGCGACATTACTGGCGGTATCCTCCTTCCTATGGTTCTCGCAGAAGGTCTCGGTATTATCGCTGTTATCCTCGCGTTCGTAAAATAGTTCTTCAAAAAATACAAAGTACATCCGCCGCGGCGGACAAAGTACACAATGAAGGAATTTATTTAACGAATAAAGCCAACAAAACGAATAAAACCAATTAAACTGTATTTTTTATGGAATGAATTAACTTTTGATCAATGCTGATTCAGGTGATTAACCTGGGTGTCGTCCTTTTTGTGCTCAAAAAATTTCTCTTTGACCCCTACCTCAAACTCGTAGAAAAGACTGAAGAGAATCAGAAAGAAATCGCTTCTGTGCATGAAACAGTTGCTCAAATTCGTGCTCAAGCAGAAAAAGAAGCCAATGAGCTCGTCTCAGAAGCGCATAAAAAGGCTTTTGAAATGCGAGAACATGCTGCAAAGAATGCTCAGAAAAATGCTGACGATATCGTCGATCAAGCGACAGAACAGGCTCGTATTATCCGTGAACGTGCTGAAGGTGAAATCACTGTCCTCGAACAAAATTTTGCAAAACGAATGAAAGAAGGTGTGATGACAGCTGCTGTTGAGCTCAACAAGAAACTTCTCGGGCAATCAAATACTGCGAGACAAGATTTCATGAAAGCACATCTTGAAGAAGTCGTAAAAAACTAAACTATGGAACTCGAAATACCACATCTTGATAATCCAACTGAACGCCGCAAACTCGTCCGAGCGATAGGGATTTTTCGTAAACTCCGAAAGATATCTCGAACTCGTGCAGAAAAACTCTTTGCTCGAAGCCAAAATGG
>CAZFTF010000022.1:8224-9412 GCA_964521495.1 uncultured Candidatus Peribacteria bacterium
TCTATTTCCTTTGATAGCGTCCTCGCGGACATCCAAAAACAAATCCAGACTCTGGATATGACTCCTGAGAAAGTGCAGACTGGTGTCGTCGTCTCTGTATGAGATGGTGTCGCACGAGTCGATGGACTCTCTGGTGTCGCCTACAACGAGATGGTCGAGTTTGAATCAGGCGCTACTGGTGTCGCACTCAATCTCGAAGAATTCTCTGTATGAGTTGTGGTACTTTCTGGTTTTAAATCTATCAAGGAAGGTGAGACTGTCACAGCGACTGGTCGTGTGATGGAGGTCCCTGTCGGGAATGCTCTTATCGGTCGTGTCGTCGATGCACTTGGAAATCCTCTTGATGGTCGAGGTCCTATCAAGGCTCTTGAAAAATATCCTACTGAGCGTGTTGCTACAGGAGTTATGAGTCGTAAATGAGTCCATGAACCACTCCAAACAGGTATCAAGGCTATCGATGCTCTTGTGCCAATTGGACGAGGTCAACGAGAACTTATTATTGGAGACCGAGGAACAGGTAAAACTCAGATTGCTATCGATACCATTCTCAATCAAAAAGGTCAGAATATGATCTGTGTCTATGTAGCCATTGGTCAAAAAGATGCAAAGGTGGTTCGAATTACTGAAGAATTGAAGAAGGCTGGTGCAATGGATTATACTATCGTCGTCAATGCGGGTGCCAGTGCTCCTGCTGCGATGCAGTGGCTCGCTCCATATACTGGATGTGCTATGGCAGAGTATTTCATGCTCAATGGTAAGCACGCCCTCATCATCTACGACGATCTTAGTAAACACGCGAATGCTTACCGTGAAATGTCACTTCTCCTCCGACGACCACCAGGACGTGAAGCCTATCCTGGAGACGTGTTTTATCTCCACAGTAAACTCCTCGAACGATCTGCGAAGCTCAATGATGCACTCGGTGCAGGTTCTATGACAGCTCTTCCAATTATTGAAACATTGGCAGGTGATATCTCAGCATATATTCCAACGAATGTGATTTCTATTACAGACGGACAGATCATGCTCGCGACAAACCTCTTCAATTCTGGTGTACGACCTGCTATTAACGTCGGTCTCTCTGTATCACGAGTCGGAGGTTCTGCTCAGACTAAAGCGATGAAAGGAGTGGCTGGTACACTCAAACTCGATCTCGCTCAATTCCGTGAACTCGAAGCGTTCTCACAA
>CAZFTF010000023.1:0-5674 GCA_964521495.1 uncultured Candidatus Peribacteria bacterium
GGTAGAACCTTGAGTATTCCCGCCAGCAGAGCTGGGGGTTTATTGATTTGAATTACATTAGTTCATTCTCACCCTTACTAAGTGTCTTCAATGATCTATAAATGATGATCTACTATGAAGCAGCTCATGGTTATTCCCAAAGATCACATCACCTCTTTTTAGGAAAAAATTCAGACTTAAATTATCACTTTTTATCGCTTCTTCCAATTCGTTCAGGGCTCATTCTTGAGATGAATCCAGCTGAGAAGTAGCTATAATTCATTTTTGCAAAGTATCTTTTCGGTATCGTATCATTGGATTTTCTCCTAAAATTGGAGCCTGTAAAACTTCTATACATTCATCATTTCCATCTTTTGTAAATATCGAAGGAACACGAAAGGGGAATAATTTATCTCTCAGAGTACTGAGTGCTACTGGCGATTTGGCTTCAAGAAACTCAATCAACTTTCTTCCATCAATTAATCAAGATATTCCACCTCCGTCACGGGCATGTTGCACCGTCCATAAGCTGAAATACTTCTCAGGATCAGGATAGAATTGAGAATCTGTATGGTATTCAGCCTCTCCATCATGTTCAGAGAAAGTTCTATTACTATGATTAGTGGTGCGTGCTTTTACATCCCATGCTATTTGCTTTCTGATTTTATCGGTGGGGGATGGTATTCAAATAAGGTAACAAAAACCTAAGATGAAGTTTGTTCGAGCATCTTCATTCATATCCTCGAATCCCATACCATCCACAATTACAAATCGTAATCCAGCATCTATCCTTTGTCTGATTGTTTGTCATAAGGTGGCTAATCACGGTAGATGCATTTTAATAAGCTCAGACATTCATTGACAGAATAATAGCGTATCTCGTTCTTTTCAAATTCAGAACTCTGAAAGCTCTTGTTCCAGTTTTAAAACCGACGAAGTATCTGAAAATGTTATTTTATAGGCGGAATCGCCTAAATTTTTCACCGTCTCGTTATCCCATATTGTTATCTTATTCATGGATTGGTTGGTTATTTTTAAAATCTGACCATGTTATATTTACATTTCCATTTTTTACAATTGCTGCATGAGCACATTTATTATTTTTTTCTAAAATTCTATACCCATATGTATAGACTGCTCCAAGACCAGGAAATTCTATATATTTCATGACTTCTCTTGCTACATCATCCTCTGAAAGTGAAAAGTCAGATGATATTTTTGTAACAGTATCTGAAAAACTCATGTGTTTCTGTAAAATATAGAAGTCAGCCAATAATCTTACTGTCCGTAATCTTAATTCGTAACCCCTCATTTGTATACACCACAACTTAAATTTTTCTAATTTAACACTTTGTTTTCTTTTCAAAGAAAATGCATCATAAATTTCTTCAACAAGAGTAAGATTCTTTTCAAAATTGTCCAAAAATTCTTTTTCAGACAGTACTGCAACTGCCTCAAAATAAGCCCGCTCTTTCATCTTATCAGTATAACTCAACACTCAATTATTTATAGCTTGTAAGTGTGCCAAATGTAAGTCATTATGGGGAGAATTAAATCTCAAGTATTCTCCCATAGTGTAATTTACTGGAATTGCACAGCTAGGTCAAATTCATTCATGCATCCAAAATAAATAGTGTCGACTTTCCTCTCACTCTAAATATACTCTGGGCACTTCACTATTATTAGCGAATTTAGCAAATATCTGAGTTAATTTCCCTAATTCTGTTCAGTCAATAAGCATATCGGTTATACCATGCAGTTCTCAAGGCCTTGAGTATATTCTATATCTTTCCATTTCTTCGTTTCATATTCGTTCACAATCATCCCAAGGTATTTCAATTCAGAATATATGTCCTAAATGACTAGTACCTATAGATCTACTAGTTGATTTTAGGGAAGTTCATTTCAACTCTTGTGCACTCTTTTCGAGTAATTTTTCAATACGCACTGTGAGTTCCTGGCTTATTTTTCCCTCTCGTGATCAGATATTGATAATATTTCTAATTTTTTCCAGAAAATATAATGATGCGCATACAGTTTCTTTTCACCCATGGACAGTCAGTGGCCGATCTGTATCCTGAGATAGTGTTAAGACTATTTTGCTAATCTCATTGTGCACTAACTCACTATTTTCTCGTGTCAATTTGCAAGCACTCAAGCGGGATCAGAGACTAGCGATTTGAGTATAATCGTAGAAGCGAGGAGTATTTGAAGGAGAACATCAAGACATATAAAAAATTATTTTTTGACCATTTTTCTTACCTGTCAAAAATTTGTTGACACCTTAGTCCTTACATCATGAATATGAATGCTGTCATTTAATATTGACTCTACTGAGAGGGATGTATGGTCTGGTAAATCTGAATGATCTAAAACCGTATTAATTGTGACTTCTCGTACAACATCTTCTGTGAATTGTGGTTTTCTTAAAGCCCTTACTACTAAATCATGCTCATCGGGCCTCTTGAGTAACTCATAAACTAAATGAGTAGATCTATCGAGAACATTGTAAATACTGCCGGACTGTACATTTCATGTTTTATCAACAATCACCGTCGTTACACCTCTTTGTGTATGGGTTCCTGTTAGAGTTGTATCTAAAATGTCTTTAATTTGATCTAATGAAAATCATTTATCTCTGAGAGCAGGAATAACGGAAAATTTTGTATATGTTCTCGTGCAAGGACAAGCAGTAATATTATGTGCTGTGACACCGGTAGTTACTTTAACATCATTTTCATTTAAATTTACCTCACTCAATAAATATATTTTATCATGTGATTCACGATTTGACTTACTGGTTATGTGGCTATGAAGATAAACTCATTTTATTCTTACGACACATCAGTGGCTTTTTTGTTTCTCTTTGACTACTTTTGCCAAATCCAATGCAAATTCATCAATAGATGCAAAAGTTTTATCTTGTATTTCAAATAAGGCTTCTTCACAACGAGACATATGAATTCCTCGATGCCCCTGTAGTAAAACACCTATTTCTATATCACATAAGACTGGCTTAATTATTCCTCCATTAAGTATATCATACATTTTAATATATGCTTGCTGGTTTGTTATACCTGCCTCATTGATATCTATTGGTTGAAGAGCTGGTGATTCCGGAACATCTGTCAGTATATCTAGCCATTTTTGGAAATCTGACTCTTCTAAATCTTGTTGTGTTAGATCGTAATTGATTGGATCATATGGGGGCGTATTATTGGGAAACATATATTTTTTAAGTAAGGTATGGAAGTAATTTGAAAACGAGTTTTTTTGGGAGGAATCTTAATAGTGATATAATCCTCCTATCTTTCCCGATAGTAATTTCTTTTTTGTTAGCTAAAATACTTTCTAATACCCTTTCTGCAACATATTGAGGGTCTTGTAGTTTCTGGTTGAATTGTTCTGCAACTTCAGGCATACCGGCATTTTCAAAAAAGTTTGTTCTAATCATCCCAGGGTGTACCACTGTTGTTCTTATCTTCTCATGATCATCATTTTCCCTATTAAGGGCTTCAACAAAACCTTCTGTTCAAAATTTTGTTGCAGAGTAAATGGATAGTCCTGGGAAAGCCATTTTCCCAGCTAAAGATGAAATAAAGACTATATTTCCTCAATTATCTTGTTTGAGCATTCTCCGAACGGATTCTCTGGTTATCTGAATCATTCCAACAAGATTTGTTGAGATAACATTAGAGATGTCCTCATCTGTTAAATCAGCCACATTTCATGTATGTCATATGCCTGCATTGTTTATGAGTAGGTCAATATGTCCAGCCTGGGCATCCAGCCTGTTGTATATATTTCGAATTTCTTCTGTATTTCTTATATCAGCAATAACGGGGGTAATATTTTTGTGCAGTCAAGACTGTGTACTTCGAGCCACAGCAAAGACATTAGCTCATCTTTGAGCGAGTTGATTACAGATAGCTCTTCATAGTCACGATGATGATCATGTTACCAAAGCTGTTTTTTCTTGAAAATCTTGCATACATTTGTCAATTATATTTTAATAATAATATTAAATATTTATTTGTAAAGTTTATTTTTAAAGAAACTCCGTATACTCTCTGAAATTGTCCTAATTTAATATCGAAATTATGCTAAAAAAACTCTATTTACTGTCATTTTTAACAGAACTCAGCATTACAAGTGCTATACTTGTACCTCTATATTTTATAAACCAAATCAACGAACAACAGGTATTCATACTGATAGCAGTCTACCAGATAAGTATTCTATTTGCAGAAATACCTACATGACTCATTGCTTCAAAATTTTGAGAAAAACGAAGTATTATTTTGTGATTTTTGTGTTGTATAATTTTTAACTTTTCAATGCCGTTTATTGATTCTTTTGGGGGTTTTATTATTTTACAAGTTATTTCTGCAACTTCGGTTGCATTCTTATCATGAAGTCTAGCAACTTTTATTCATGAATTATGCAAAATGCATGATCATACTTATTTACGAGTCAGGAGTACCTATAAAATAATAGGTATTATTACATCTATAATTTCAACTATACTTGGAGGATTTCTTCTATATTTTGGTTATTATTTTGTGTTTTTCTTTCAGGGATTTTTCTTTATTTTAGCCATTATACTTCTCTTAACTATACAATTAAATCCTATTCATAAACTTAAAGAAATTAAAATTTTCACAATATTGAAAAATAGTTTTCGGGTTATCACAAAAAGAGAAATTTTCTTACCCACTATCTTTGTTTTTACTTTCTTATCAATCGAGGCTTCTGTATATATTTCTTTTCAAACAGAATATATAAAAACGCTTGCACTAGATCCTAAGTATCTTGGCATACTTTTATCGGTTTTTCTCCTGGTCTCAATGTTTTTTACACGCATATTACCTCACAAAAAATGGGTTCTTCATCCGCTTTTTCTCTTATGTATAGGTATTATTTTTATCTCAGTTTCATATGTGTATATTATTTTTGGTGGTTTTTTCATGCTCTTATTGCTCTATTTTACGCAAATTATTCGCCCCATGAGTATACCGATCGAAAAGGAAATTTTATCAAAAGTAATTGATAACACGGCATCAACAGCGCTCTCATTGGTTTGATTTTTTGAAAGATGAATGTTTTTACTCATGACTACCACGATGATTATTTTTTCTATAAATTGAATCCATGCTATTTTGTATTTTTCAGTTACCGCAACTCTTCTTTTTATATGAGTCATGCTCAAGAATTTATTTAAAAAACAACCTACAGTTTAAGTGTTTTTCAGTTTTTTGTCATTTTAAAGCCAAAATTCATACGTGGTACCCTTGCTATTCCCTTGCTTTTTCACTGTTACCTCACTATTATTTCACTCTTCCTTATGTAACCCCTCTAGCCCTCTATTGTAGTGAAACTACTGCAAGAGTCTCTTTGTATAAGGTCTGCCACTGTATCTCATACCCTCACAAAGTCACCCCTTGCCCGTTGTGTGTGGAAGTCCTGGACCTCTTGCCGTGTGAGAGCAATAAATTGCGTATTCCATATTTTTCCCTCTTGCACTTTCAAAAGCTTTGAATATACTCCCAGCCGATATGTAACCTTGCGTTGCATCTCGACCATATTTTAGAGAGGATACCATTTGACAATCTATAATATTTTTATATATTGTAATCGTGACGCGGGGTAGAGCAGTGGTAGCTCGTCAGGCTCATAATCTGAAGGTCGATGGTTC
>CAZFTF010000024.1:0-5530 GCA_964521495.1 uncultured Candidatus Peribacteria bacterium
GCAGGTGTAGAAATGGTTATGCCAGGTGATAGCATCAAGTTCCTCGTAGAACTCGGATGTGGTGTCGCTATGGAACCTCAACTCCGATTTGCTATCCGAGAGGGTGGACGAACTGTCGGTTCTGGTATTATTACAAAAATTCTTGATTAATTATGTCCGCTCAAACCAAAACTGCTGCTAAAAAAACAACGGCTAAAAAAACAACTGTAACAAAGACAAAGGCTACCAAAACTGCTAAGGTTCCTGCTGTTTCAAAACAAGAGACTCTCAAAATTTCTGTTAAGGCTTTTGAGCATCGAATTGCTGATGAAGCTGTGAAGAAAATTATTAGTGCTGCTAAGGATACAGGTTCTCATACCGTTGGTCCAATCCCTTTGCCTACAAAAATAGAAAAGTTCACTGTGAACCGATCAACATTTGTTAACAAAAATGCACGAGAACAGTTTGAAATCCGTCGTCACCGACGTATTCTCCTTATCAATTCTCCTACTCCAGAGACACTTGAGACACTTCAAAAACTCAACCTGCCTACAGGTGTCGGTGTTGATATCGCTGTCATCAGTGCTTAATTCCTTTATTTATCGTATTATGTCTCGCGTTTGTGTATACACTGGTAAAACTACCTCTACTGGAAACAAAGTTTCTCACTCTGTACGTCGTACAAAGAGAACGTTTCTTACCAACCTCTTTTACAAGAAAATCCGTGATCCACGTGATGGAATTGTTTACAGACTTCGTATCTCAGCTGCTGCGATTCGTACTATGAGAAAAAAAGGTGTTGTTGCTTTCTTACAGGATTTTGGTTTATAAATCATAACAAACTCGCAAAAAGTCCCGTTCACATGAGCGGGACTTTTTTGTTGCGTCAAATAAAAAATCTCTATAATCAGCCTACAAGCTTGTCGAATGCCAGATGCCGCTTTAGCTCAGCTGGTAGAGCGAAGGTATCGTAAACCTTAGGTCATCGGTTCAAATCCGATAAGCGGCTCCAGAAAATATGCCCGCGTAGCTCAGTGGAAGAGCAGTAGCCTTCTAAGCTAAAGGTCGATGGTTCGATCCCATCCGCGGGTACCAATTTAATAATTTTTATGTCCACCCTTGCTATCACATCCATGTATGCGAATCCTCTGCATCCAGGGCATATAGAGTGTTTGGAGCTTTCAAAGAGCGAGACGGGTGCTGATGAGCTGTGGGTGATAGTCAATAATGATCGTCAGGCAGAATTGAAACGAGGAGAAAAAAGTTTTCAAAATGAGCAGTTTCGTATGCAGGTTGTGGCGGCACTGAAGCCAGTTGACCGGGTATTTCTGAGTATCGATGAAGATAAGAGTGTGTGTAAGAGTCTTGATATGGTTATCCGAGAAGCTCGCGAGAGTGGTCGATTTGAGACGATTCTTTTCACGAAGTGAGGAGATCGTTTTGCCTCTGAAATTCCAGAAGCTGCCGTTCTGGCTTCGCACGGTGTGCACATCGTGGATGGACTTGGAGCCAAGACGCATAATTCCAGTGATTTCCTGAAACTCAAAAATAAAGCTGATGAAGCACAACTCAAGGAAACACTCGAAGCACTCCCTGAAGACCATAAACAAGAACGATATCTAGAAATAGGGTACCGTCCTTGGGGTGTTTACTATGTTCTTGAGGATGAAGCGCTGTTTAAGGTCAAAAAAATCATCGTACAACCAGGTCATCGCCTCTCTCTCCAGAGCCATGAGCACCGAAGTGAGCATTGGACGGTCGTATCAGGCACGGCAACGGTCGATATCCGTTCACCAGAAAACGCTTCTTCTGAACAATTACAGATCCTCAAGACCAATGAGAGCTGTTATATTCCTTGTGGACACATTCACTGCCTCATAAATGCCTCTACAGAGCCCATGGTGCTCATAGAAGTTCAATGTGGTAGTTCTATGTCCGAAGATGATATTCGACGCTATGAGGACGATTTTTGACGGAATTAAGATATGTATCGTCATTCCTGCGTAGGCAGGAATCTACCCTGATAACCAAGTTATGAAATACCCCTGTGTTTATATTACTACTAATACAAAGCAAGGAACTCTTTATACTTGAGTTACAAGTAATATTATACAGAGAACATATCAACACAAGATACACCAGGTTGATGGATTTACAGACACATACAACTGTACTTTGTTAGTATACTATGAGTTTCATGCCACCATGGATGAAGCTATCACACGAGAAAAACAAATCAAGAAGTGGAAACGAGAATGGAAAATGAATCTTGTCGAATCCTTTAATCCAAATTGGAAGGATTTATATGATGAGATTGTTGCCAGTCATCCATATTAAGAGATACACGGAAGATTCCTGCCTACGCAGGAATGACGGGAAATTATGAGAGTATTTTTTTGATTTTTTCTTTTGCTTCAGCTCGATCCTCTGGATAGGTCATCCCAAACCATTCGCTTGATGTCGTCAATGCTTCGACAGTATCTTCGCCATTTTTTATCATCTCCATCACGACAGCGGGGAGGAAGAATTCACGTTTTTCATCATATCCGTACTGCTCAAAAAAGTGACGGCATTCACGATCGAGAATATCGAGAAAATGCATCTGAAATCAAAAAAGATTCATACTAACTGGTGTTTCTGAGGCGAGTATGATTTCGTGACCATCTTCACAGGTATGTACGATGTTCCCATCGGGGGTTTGTGCAATTTTTGTATGTTCTAAAATTTTTACCAGCTTTCCTTGCTCGGTTGTACAGATACCCCGGGAAACAGTACCATATTCTGAGAGTGTATTTTTGAGAGGATAACTGACGATACAGTGATCTCGATCAGCATGATGTGAGAGGTGTTCATAGGCAGCTCTGAGGGCATCTCGCCCATAGAAATCATCTGCATTGATGACAATAAAAGGACCATTGAGTACTTCGCGTGCACACCATACTGCATGTCATGTTCCCCATGGCTTCACTCGTTCTGATGAGTGTGGAATATCTGGTGTGTTTTGTGTGGATTGCACGACGAGTTCAATCTGGATTTTCCCTTTATATTTCTCGACAATTATTGTCTCAAAATCACTCCGAATTCATTCACTGACAATGCAGATAACTTTTTCTCCGCCAAAAGATATCATATCTTGAATGGCGAATTCAAGGAGGATTTCATCATGTGGTCCAATAGGATCAATTTGTTTGAGTCCACCATATCGGCTTCCGAGTCCGGCCGCCATGATTACGAGAGCTGGTTTCATAGTGTAATAATTACATTCCCCCCATCATTCCTCCGAGGTCGATACCCATATCTTTGGCGATAGATTGCATTCTGGTTGAAGCGATTTCCTGTGCCTTTTTCATACCTTTGTTGGTCGCTTGCATGATAGCATTTTCTGTTTTCTTCTGATCTGAAAGGATGCTCGGATCCTCAAAAACAACCGCAACAACCTTCATTTCACCATCGATAGTGACGACGAGTCCATCAACCTCTGCTTCAATATGAGTATTTGCGAGCTCTTTTTTTACCTTGCCCATCTCTTGTTGGAGGCGCATCATTTCTTTAGCTTTAGAGTAGTCCATAAAAGGGAATTAATAATAACGGATGCATTGTATGATTTTTTCTCTTTTTGCAAAAATTCTCTCCGTTAACATTGACAAATATTATTAATTTGTTATATATATGTTTATATTCTTAACATTTTCATTATGTCAGCTCGTCAACGTACAGCGGAAACCAAGACTCCAGAGGAAATTTTGGAGGATATTGTCACACGGAAAAAGTCTAAATTATTGGAAGAACCTGCAACACCAAAGAGGATTCGTAGCCTTCTTGAGCAAAAAAGGGACCCAAAATGCACTACTGAAATTATAGCTCATATTGTTTTTCCAGACTCAAAAAATTCTAAATCACGAGGCTTTCTGTTAAGTGCGCTTTGTTCTTCTTCCTTAAAAGACAAGGAGCATTCTCGATTAAAATCTGAAGTACAAAAGGTAGAGCATCTTACAGATCATACACGTATTACTTTATTAAATGTTCTTGATGAACTTCGTAAGTGATAGAAAATACTTTTTCTTTCTCCCACCAAATGGTGGGATTTTTTTATTTTTCACTATACTGTCCTCATATTTTTAAGGATTTTTATGGAACTTATTTCAGCCTTGGTTTTCTGACTTCTTGCGTGTGTGGCGATTGGTTTTGCGATGTATTTCAAGGGAAAAATGGGCACTTCAGAAAGTCGTCCAGGAGAGCTCAACGCCTATATTCAAGACAATGCTCGACTCGCCGCGGAGCTGGCTGGATTACAAAAAAAACTTGGAGAATTAACACAAGAGCTGCAAACTGAAAAATCCGAGCGAGATCAGCTCTCTGGAAAGGGGAAGCAACTCTTTGTCGAAATCACAACACTCAAAGAAAAACATGATTCGATCGTAAAAGAAAAAGAGAGAGTTTTGCAGGAGCTGACACATTTTCAGGCAGAAGAAAAAAGAAAATCAGAAGCATTTGATAAAAAAATTGCTCAGCTCGATGAAGCAAAAAATGCCCTGGAAGATGAGAAAAAACGCATCCGAAAAGAAGATGAAGAGGAAGATTTGCATGAGAAAGAAAATCGTGACCGTATGTGGGCAGAACACGAAGAAAAAGTAAAAAGCCATCTCGGGGAACTCTGCAAATTGCCGCAATACAATTTCCAATCCTATGACAACAAAAATCTTCCAGAAGGATTTGGCGGGAAATTTAAACCTGACTTTATGATAGAGTTTCTGGGCCAATATGTGATATTTGATGCCAAGGTTTCAAAAGCTGAAAACCTCCAAACATATGTGAGTACCAATGTAAAATCAACGGCCGATAAAATCAATAATGATGCAAAGATTTACCCAATGGTTTTCTTCGTCGTTCCAACGGATGCTATTGCGATGCTCAATAAAACTCACTTTCAAGAACAAGGGTATGAGTTTTTTATTATCTCTCCTGAGGCAATTCCGGTACTTCTCGCTGCCTTTAAACGAATTAGTGCCTATGAACTCGCTGAGCAACTGGATCCACGAGAACGAGAAAATATTGTGACCCTGATCGCCGAGTTTGACCACCATATCAATATGCGCAATGCTCTCGATATCATCGCTTCGCAAACGGGTATCTCGGTATTGTCAAAAGTTCAGGGGCTTCAAAAAGATCTTAAAGAAGAAATCCGAATGAAGAAAGGGAAAATGCGCATCTCTGTGCCATCATCCACAGAACTCAAGACGCTGATGATAGATACTGAGAAACAACAAGATAATATCAATGTGCTCACTTCACCACAAGCTGCTATTCCAGAGAAGTTTATGGATTCTCTTGAGAGCGTGGTGAAGGATTAAATTTTCGTTGAGAAAAATAAAATTGACAAACAATCATATAGTATGTATAATGTATATGTATTTATTTTTAATATTTTTTTATGGCTGATCCTATAAAGGCAGGAGATTGAGTGGAAGTTGATACTAGACCTAATCCAGAACTTTCAGCATGGACCAAAACTCTCTATAATCATTTACTTGAGGATCCTGCGAGACCAAGT
>CAZFTF010000025.1:0-5205 GCA_964521495.1 uncultured Candidatus Peribacteria bacterium
GCTCGATCGATGTCTGAACCAGTAGGAGAGGTGGAGACTCCAGGAGAACAGATTTTTCCTACACCAGCACACGCATTCATTCTTCCAAAACGAAATGATCTCTCTATTTTTCCAGCCCATCTTATTCAGTATATCGGTGTTTTGTCTGCAGTACAAAGAGCTGATTTTCATGCTTTCTATGGATTCAAAGGACATCCGAATGATTCCACCAGCCCTTCTTCATATGATGAAAAAAAGCGAAAATCATATGAAGAAATTGCTCAGAATAGAAATGTTTGAAAAGGGGCAGTACATGTGAGTATATCGACAGGGTATAAGCGGCTTCAGCAATGTGCAATGGCTGCACAAGAATCAGCAAAAACAAACACCACGCAGATTCGACAGGGTAGTAAACCAGCAAAATATACTCCTGATAAACTCCCAAATCTTGCCGGTATTCTAGACCTCTTCCCTTATCTTCGATCTGTCATTTTTGCTTGGTATGGATATGATGGAGAAGGGGACCCAACGGACCCACAATCCTATAGTGTTTCTCGTGCCAAGACCCACCAACAGATTGTTGATGAAACTGGGGTGCCTCTCGCTCGAGTGCAGACTTATCTGTGCATAGCACGTGGGAAGCTTGGTTGGCCACCTGAAGAAGATAGAGCTCATGCACCCACGGAAGAGACGACGCTCTTAGAAAGATTTGTTGAACAGGAGGGTGAGAAGAAAGTAGGGGTGCTGCCACGAAGATGAGCCGTCGTGATAGCGCCACCAAAATCGGTCTCGCCTTCAGTATCTGATATTCTATCATTTGAGGAGTTAGTGGCCAGCTCCACTGAGTGTAGAATAGTTCAGAGAGCACCAGTATCAAGACCACAACCTGCACCTCTTCAAAAGCCAAGAACAATACCGACCACTTTCCCTTCATATCGAGACGCTCTTATATGGGCAAAGGAACAGAAAGACTGGATAGAAGCAATAGGAGTATGGCTTCAGAAGACCCCTCCAGTCTATCAAGATGATCTCGGCATTATAAGTTGGTTGCGACAAGATGGAGCGCCGTCATGATTGTTACCATTTTTAAATACCATACGGCAGATCCAACAAGAGCCACATTTGAAATATAAAAAAATACTTGAAGCTATATTGGGGGAATTACCCGAGGAAGAGTTTGATGTTGAGGATATACAAAAAAACCCAGCATGGATGGAAATACTGTGAAGGGTATTTGAGAAACACGAAAAAAAGGATTATGCTGGATTTATGGCATGACTAACTGAGATATATTCTGATGAAAATGAGAGATTGGCGATCATACTTGATGCATTAACTCGCAAGTATGAAGCCCCTGATGTGAGATATACGCTGGCTCTCGTGTTGGACAAGAATTGGACAGATGCTGATTTGGCACATTATGCGAGAAGAACTCTTCGAGACGTTTTTGTGTACAGGTCCGGAACCAATGCAGAGTTAGATAGAGTGCTAGAAATTGGCACCCATGTAAAGGCAAAAAAACTTCAACAAGCACTTCAAAATGTCACATTGCGTATTCCTTGTAATAAGGAACACTGGCCTCGGCATGAAGAGTATAGCTGTCCAGAGATTACTCTCTATGATATAGTATTGGATCGTGTGAAACGTGAAGGTGGTGACTCGAGTTCTTCCAAAGTAGTATTTCACGCATTGGAACATCTCATATGCGCAAAATAACTCTTGTTTTTCTACTTCTCTTGCCTATACTGATTCTATCAGCGCCCTAGTCCTGCTATCACAGGATAAGCTGAGGGCAGAAATCCGCAAGGAGAGTAGACCCCTCCGTACCCTGCACGTCAGCAGATAAATCAAGTACCGCTTTCGGTGGTAACTTTCGCCTAGGCGAACCGAAGCACACAACTATTTTTTTGTGTGTTTTTTTATGTCTTGGTTCGCTCTCTCATGCATTGCATTTATTACAAACTGACTTTTGTGATTTTTATCAAAGGTGTTTGCTGAGCGCAAGATAGATGGAGCGATATTTGCTGTAGCACAATGACCAATTTATTTGCTTGTTTGAGCGATTTTATCCTGGTATTATGATGTGAATGTTTTGGTGATTAATTCCTCAGTACTTTTGTTTATTGTTTTATGAGGAGCACTTGTGTATTTTTTTAATCTTTTGTTGAAGGTGGAGGTCTTGCAACATCTTTCCATCTCGGAGTATTTCATCGGATACCGTATAGGCGTTACAGTGCTGCTGATAATGGTATGATATGTACTTTATGGCGAAATTATTAGTTCCACTCAATGGATTGGTCTCGGAATCTGAACTATCGCCTTATTTCTCCTCTTCGAGGATCAACCACATAGTTCTCAGAGAAATCGATGGAAAAAGGGCATCATCCTCTTATTATTCTCAATTCTATTGGGCATATTGGTTCAATATTTTGGTAAATCTGTTTCACTCAATTTTGAACATATTTTTGTAGCATTGTTTCATCAAGGATGGATGGTAACCATTATTTTTTCCATTCTTTTTCGCAAAAAAATCCGTACATTTTTTCATACAAAACATGCTTTCAATAAAAACTATATACCACTGATACTAGCAGGAGTATTTTCATTTTTGAGCACGATAACAAATATTTTAGCATTTCAGGCAGGAGGTAAAATGGGTATCATTGGCAAAATGCAATGATATGCTGTTTTTATCCCTATAATTCTTTCTTTTATTATCTATCATGAAAAAATTACTGGAAAGAAAATTGCTGCACTGGTGTTATCGTGAATAAGTTTACTCTACCTCAATTAACTTCTTATTTCTTCTTTCTTATCTTTATCGTATGTTCCCACTCCCAAAATGAAAACCTGAGTTCTCAAAACTCGAAGAAGCTATTCTCCAGAAATGGAAAGCTGAAAAAACATTTGAGAAATCTGTCGATTCTCGACCAGTGGATAATCCGTATCGATTTTATGATGGTCCTCCATTTATCACTGGGACACCACACTATGGTTCACTTCTTTCTTCAATAATCAAGGATGTCGTGCCTCGCTATCAGACCATGCTCGGAAAACGCGTCGAGCGTGTTTGGGGGTGGGATTGTCATGGGATGCCAATTGAACAAAAAGTACAAAAGAAACTCTGACTCGAATCCAATAAAGAAATTGAAGAATCAGAAGGCGGTATCCAACACTTTATCGATGAATGCTACAACTATACTCGAGAAACGTCTGCTGATTGGGGTTGGTATATCGATCATATCGGTCGATGGGTGGACATGGACCACGCCTATCGCACGATGGATCAAGATTATATGGAGTCCGTCATGTGGGTCTTCAAACAAATCTGGGAGAAGTGATATGTCTATGAAGGGAAGCGTGTATCGTGGTATTCTTGGAAACTCTCAACGCCTATTTCAAATTTTGAAATTGCGATGGATGATAGCTATCAGGATGTGCAGGATCCAGCGGTGACGATCAAGTTTCCACTACATAATGTGAAAAAAGGAGGAGGTGTTCTTGTTCAGGATGAAGAAGGAAAACTCCTGATGATCAAAAATATCAAGGATGGACTCTGGAGATTTCCTGGGGGCAAAATAGAACCAGAGGAGTCTTATCATACATGTGTAGCTCGGGAACTTCTCGAAGAAACAGGTATTACTTGCGAACTGAAGCCGTACTGCTCGACCTATATTGGCTATCGTGGAGAGTTTTACGAAGCACTTACATTCAGAGGAGTCGTTCCAGTAGGACAAAAAGTAGTGCTCGAAGAGGATAAATTTTCTGAGTATGAATATTTTTCACTGGATGCACTTCCACTTCATTCTGAGATTCACCGAATGGAACATGATCTGATTGATTTCCTGACTGGCGTACGAGAACCAGTGCTTGTTCCAGAGTTAGCCCCCTTTGCAAAGGGGGATGGGAATATTGCAGGAACAAAGGGGGATTTAAAAAATCCTCAGTCTTCGCAAAGCTCAGACAGCTCCTTCAAAAAGGAGCTTGAGCACGAACAGTGAATATTCTTGCTTGGACGACCACGCCCTGGACACTCCCTATGCATATGGCGCTTGCGGTCAATCGTGACTTACAATATGTTGCCGTCTATCACGCAGAGGAAATTTATATCGTTGCCGCTTCACGAGTGGAAACCGTCTTCAAAGGAAAATGAGACTATCAAGTCCTCGGAACAATTCCAGGGGAAGAGCTTCTCTGACTCACATATCAACCACCTTTTCAGGATTATGTTGGGAAAATTGATAACAAAAACTTTACCATCTACCACGCTGATTTTGTCACAGATACAGATGGTACGGGTATCGCTCACGAAGCACCAGAATTTGGTGATGTGGATTTTCAGCTTGCGAAACAAGAGGGGATTCATATTACTTCTGCCATCGATGAAGCTGGTAAATATACGGCTGAAGTTCCTGACTACCAGGGGCAGCTCTATATCGATGTGATTGACCCAATTTGTGAACGATTGAAATCTGAGGGAACACTGTTTAAAAAAGAATCTATCACACACCGTGTACCATACTGTCCACGAAGTAATACGCCACTCATGCAGCGAGCACAGAAATCGTGGTTTATTGATATTCAGAGAATCAAAGGGGAATTGATTGAGCAAAATGAAAGTATCAATTGGTTTCCAGATCATTTCAAACACGGACGATTTCTGAAATCTCTCGAATCAGCACCAGACTGGTGTATTTCTCGTTCACGTTTTTGGGGAACGCCAATGCCTATTTGGCAAAATGAAGATGGTTCAGAGCGAGTCGTTATTGGTTCACGAGAGGAACTCTATCAAGCCAATAAACCACTTGGTCAAATCACAAAAGTTATCTGTGTACGACATGCGCAGAGTGAGGCTAATGTAGCTCAAATGTATGATGATATTGGTGAGTCACCTCTTTCAGAGAAAGGAAAACAACAGGCACAAGAGCTTGCAGAAAAACTCGCTTCAGAGTGAATTGAGGTTATCCTCTCATCACCTTTTGTTCGTACATTGCAAACCGCAGAGCCGATTGCAAAGAAACTTGGGATTACTGTACAGACTATCGATGCGCTTCGTGAAATCGATCATGGAAAATTTGCTAACGTTGTTAACGATGATGCAAGTCGTGCCAGTCGTAATGCTTTTCGAGCTGATAAAAATGCAAAATTTGGGGAGATAGGGGAATCGATGAATGATATCAGAATTCGAATGCGAGAAGTGGCAGAACTTATCAAAAATAATTATGC
>CAZFTF010000026.1:0-5037 GCA_964521495.1 uncultured Candidatus Peribacteria bacterium
GAATAGCTTTGGCTTGAATAGGTGTTGGCGTCGTGTATCACTCGGTTTCGAGGGCAGCGAGAATAGGTGGAATTATTTTAAGTTCGGAAAATTTCATGAGATAGAATAATTAAAAGGAAGCGAAAAAGGACTTCCTCGATAGTAGGGCTTTATGGGAAAAGAGCAAGAAATTCTTCTAGGTAGCCTCTGACATCGAATAAAGGAAGATATTATCTGGTCTTGATGTATCTAATAGTTCTTCTGGTATAAGTCCGACCATGTCTTGGAATCGTTGTCTTTCGTTTACACTAAATTGCACAAAAAGTGGTCATCATTTAAGAGTAATTTTTGCAGTACATGATTTTCATCTTTCAAAAAAATTCTCATAATCTCTTGCATATTGTAACATCTGTTGTTCTTGTGCTGCAGTATTCTCTGATAAACCTATTATGAGTCATTTTGTACGGTTATAATTTGGATGAGATTCTCGTGAAATAAACTCTTGATACCATGCCATGTTTTCGGGATTTTTGGGCGGCAACATGAGCATATCAGGAAAGTCTCTTATTAATAAATCAAAAACCTGAGGAGTCATTGTTTTTTTGATATCATCAATGTTTTTTGGTCTTTTTTTCAGTTTTTCTTCTATCCTTGTTATGGGTGCCATATGATTTTTGGGATTTTCGGGCGGCAACACATCTGCAATGGATGTAGTGACTAGAGTTTGTACAGAGAATTTTGTATCTTCTCAATAGTATAACAGACTTATTCCGCCATCTAGTTCAGAATTTGCAGAACCTAATTTATGAGACATAAGTAAAAAATAATATCGAGTATATTTATATTATGTATTACTTTATTCTGTCAACCTATTTTCTGCTATTAGAGTAGTAAATTATAAGATTGATTCCGTATAGTCTCGGAAATTATTAAGGATAGCCTGCCAGCCTGCGATTTGCATCTCATGTGAATGGATTTCTTCTGCATCAAATACTTCTGTCACTCGTATACCATTTTCTTCTTGCTCAAAGGTAACTTCTACTTTTCTACCTGCATCGAGGAAGTATTCTTTCATTTCGCCTATGGTAAAGATGAGTTTTTTCATCGGTACTACTTCGTCATATTTGGCGGTGAAATCAAATTGGAAACTGCCATCTTTTGCAGCAAAAGTGTTGATAAAAATACCACCCATTTTCGGTTCTTCCCCAATAGCTTTTGGACAATGCCAGTCATCTGACGCATGACTCCAATGTATTATTGCTTCTGGTTGCCAAAAAGCATTCCAGACTTTTTCGAGTGGTGCTTGGATGAGCACAGAGACAGAGAGTTGAGACATAGAAAAAGAATTAAAAAATAAGTTTATGAAGCACTACTTTCTGTGTATTGCTTTGAAAGCAGATGATATGATCGAGAAAGAAAGGCAAGGAGTGTCACGATAAGTCCAATAATCCCAGCACCGATAAATATCAGAGCGAGTCCTCGTGCTTCTCCTACACCAAACCAGCCACCAATTAAGTCCACTCATTTTCCTGTCGTCATAAAAGGGATAAAAATAAACTGTGCAATAGGTCCTATCATAAATGTCGTCAGCGGAGAAGCTGCGGATTCGACACTCTGAGCGAAACCAAATACTCGCCCTTGTCGTTCAAAAGGGACTACTTTTTGCAGGAGAGTCTGTTCGCAGGCCTCAGCAAATGGGAAGAGCAGCATCCAGATAAAGTTTCCTATTACGAGGAGAACAATAGACGGTTGCATAGTAAAAAATATGCACACGGTCCATGTAATCACATTGATTCGCAGGAGTGTCCTGAGGGGGCTTTTCCCAAGTCAAAATCGTGAGATGATGATGCCTCCAGCAATCATCGCGACACTCAGACATCACCAGATAATCCCCCATGTTTGCACAGAGACGAGCGAGAGACCGTAGGCATCCATCAGTCCCATAAATACGCCTCCAAGGAAGTTATTGAAAGTCGTGAAAAATATCAGCCCAAAAAGACCCGGTATCAGATACATCGTCGCGATACTTCATTTGATATCTATTTTCTTAGGTTTCTCATGACTGTGCACAATCTTTTTTTCCTCGATTGTGATGGTCAAAAGATGGAGGAGCACGATTCACATCAATCAAAAGGCTATCAGTATCGCCCATTGCATTCCGAGAAATCCTATCACGAGACCACTGGTCACAGCAGTGATGGCAAACGATATTCCATTTACAGTTCCAATCATTCCATTTGCTTTATCTCTCTTTTCTTCTTCAAATAGGAGAGTCACGGTTGTGGAAAGAGCGATATTTCGCATATTCCCCATCACACTTCCGAGCATAAGGAGTATGATAAAGAGCCAGAGTATTGGAGAACCGGGATTGTGAAATATTGTGGGATCTTGCGAGAGATAGGTTGCACTTGCGAGTCCGTAGAAGAGAAATGAGAGCGCACTTGAGACGAGCATAACTGATTTTTTCTTATGATGATCGACGATAGAACCAAAGAAAAATGCAGAGAATGCATTGGCGACTGTATAAATACCAGCAATGTAGGAGGTTGCGAGGACTGATCTGGTTTCGATAAATACCCAAAAAGTCACCGAAAACCATACAAAGGCATTGGTGGTTCAAGCGAAAAGCGAATTAATGAGTAGACCCATAAACACCTTCATGGGGTTTGTGTGTTGAGATGATGTCATGTTATGATTATATTCTATATAAGAGCGAATAATGAGTATATCATTCAGGAGAAAAATTTCAAATCCTTTCTGTGAATTTATTGTGATTGGTTAGGTTTCTTAACTAATATTTCTATAGTTCAGAAGGCAAAAATTTACTATAATCATACGATATATATCAATCTTTTGTCACCGGGGTTTGGATTCCTTTTGCAATATAGACTCTACCAGATTCGGGGATAAATATAATGCTCTGAATAGTTCATTTATTGGCAACGCTTGACCACCCTTTATTCCCTCCGTCATAAAAAGACATCATTTTTATTAAATCAGTAATTTGAAGTTGGGGGGTATTTTGATAAAAATCATTTAAATAAGAATGTCTTTTATGGCTATTTGTGCCTGTATCGTCTGCAAGAGATAATTCAGGACTTACAAAGTGATTGGTAGCTACTGCATATTTTTGATTATTAATAGAAATTGTTTTATCCGCTGTTATTTCAAAAATAGTTATCTTATTTTCTCGTAAAGATGAAACAAGCAAGTTATTTCCTATTGTTTTTCTTGTGTTTTTTAATATGTTTTCAGCATCATTTATAGTTTTTGCCTCATCTATGATTTTTCTATACAAGATTCCTGTTGGAACGCCAATGGTGTTATTGTGAGACGAAGAAGTATGACTGCTCAGAGATAGTCCACTATAATTTGTTGCCGATAAAGTGCCAATATATCAAGGGAATCCGACAGATATTACTCCCGAGGTTTGATTATGAAAAACGACATTTTTGTTTGCTAAAAAATCAATGGTATAATCCAAATTTCTTGCATGAAAGAATAATGAATTTATATCATTTTTTGTACCAGCAATACTTGAACAACCAGATAAATTCAAAAGATCATCATATGTATTTATAAAAAGGATATCAATGTAACTCACATTGGCACTATCGGCAATACCGCTCATTTCTTCTCTATATATCTGTGGAATTTGTTTATCAAGTTGTTTTGCTTTTCCCACAAAGTATGTGTAGAGCAAAAATCCATTCACAGTTTTAGTTTTGAATATCTTCTCTTTAAGATAATCTACAGTTTCATGAATCTCTTTTTGTAACAAATTACCATGCTGAAATCATGCAGAATAACCATCGCCATTGATATACACAATGGGGATATTTTCAACAAAACCCATTTTTTCTGTGTGAATTTTTGAGAATGCTTGTGTTTTAAAAAATAGACTCGGGTCTAGGTATAGAAAAAATATATATCATCCAAGAATGCCTCCAAGACTACAAATAATAAGGATAAGTTTTTTCATAATATTGATTGGTCAGGATGGCGGGACTCGAACCCACGACCCCAAGACCCCCAGCCTTGTGCGCTACCAACTGCGCCACATCCTGATATGTTGAGTGTATTGGTATTTCTATTTTTTCAAACAAAATATTCGGAGCATTGCTCGTTATTCCATCTTTGAGAATCCAGCACTGTTCCGTCATCCTCGGACAAATTTTCCATTCCGCAGGAGGGAAAATGCAGATCCGAGGATCCAGGTGAAAACAAACAAGTCTATAAAAGGTACTTCGTGAATATTTGACCTAGATCCCGGGTCTCGTACGGCTCACGCCTCACTCGCCCGGGATGACGCAGCTACTTATTTTGTTTTTTTCAAACGAGACACTTGAAATTTTGTTTCTGATTTCTTTGTGCTGACAGGAGCGAGCTTTGTCCAGATATCATTGAAGACTTCTAGAGATGTTTTATTGGCATCGACTTTGATTCCATCATGATGACTGAAATAGTGTCCGTATGAAGTAATATAGGTTTCTTGGAGTTTTTCTACGAGACGGCGTTTTGCTTTTTTTGTGAGTTTTTCACCATCGGGTAGATATTTGAGGTTATTAATCATTTGAAATGAGAGAAGAGTCCCTTCTCCTTCATCTTCTTTTTTGGATCGTTTCTTGATTCTCTCGAGTGTTTTGGCTGCTGATACATCGAGATACACTGTTGTTGCTTTTGTAAAGAGATCTTTGTAAATAGTATTTTTGAACCAGAGAAGTCCATTTTCGAGCTGATCAAGTGTGTGTCCGAGACTGAGGCCACGAATCACAATGGTTGGAAGTGCTCTATCCATAATAACGGTATGTCCTTTGAGAAGATTTGGGACGACTTTTCGTTCAATCTGGTAGAGAAAATCTGCTACCTGCAAGAGAAGATGAGCTTCTGGTGTGATACCATCGCCCGGTTTTTTGGTTTCATGTTCGACAAAGTATTCACGGAAAAATGGAGCATCTTTCCAGGTAGTGATAACTGCGACCTGTCCCTGAGACATCAGCATTTTTTTGAGTTTCTTAGCTTGAGTAGATTTACCACTCCCATCTGCTCCTTCGAGGA
>CAZFTF010000027.1:0-5029 GCA_964521495.1 uncultured Candidatus Peribacteria bacterium
GGACCTTTTTTTTCGCTTTTTATCGCAACCTCAAGACCATTTGTCTGAAGTGGTGTGAGTTTTTCGAGGAAGATTTTTTCCATTTCTTTACTGTTACGTTGTCAGAGTTTTTTTCGTTCTATGGTTGGAGTGAGCTCCACATAGAGATTGAGCGTATTATCGAGAAATTGAAAAGTAGAAAATTTCACCTCAGGAAACCCCGTAATACGATCCTCAACAGTGATTCATTCGGCTCGTGTTTTCTCGATGAGAGCATGCCTCTCAGTGCCTGGTGGTGCTGAGATAGTGATAAAGACAAATGGTGAATCATCGGAAGGGAACAAACTACCACCGAGTAAACGAGGAGCAAGAAAAATAAATGAAAGCAGTGTCAAAATAACAGGTCACCAGATAAGAATTCTCCGACGGAATAAAGTATCCATCCACCACTTAAGCGTCCCCTCATACCACTCTTCCATCCTTTCTAGCAAGAGTTCACGATACGTCTGACTCTCAGGCGAGCGTTCCTCTTTTCCTTTTCTCTCTTCAGCCAAGAGGGCGAGTTCGTCTGGTGTCATATGAAGCTCTACGAAAGGACTCTTGATATACCATTTTGTATTTTTTGTGATGCGGACAAAGAGTGATGAATTGGTAGACAGCGCGAGAAACAGTGTGGCAAGAAGGGTAGAAAAAACCGTGATAGGAATATAGGAGAGGAATTTGCCCAGAATACCAGGCAATACCATCATCGGGACAAACACAATAAGCGTCACAGCAGTGCTCGATATCACCGAAAGTTTGAGCTCATTGATAGCCAGAAGTACTGCCATACTGGGACTAAATCAAAGTTTCGTTTTTTTCGTCGTCTCCTCGATGATCACGAGTGTGAGATCAATCGCAATACCGAAAGAAAGAACCAGAGAAAAATTGGTCATAAAATTCAGCGAGAGATCGAGCCAGTTGAGTGTGAGAATAGAGATAAGAAACGCAAGAGGAATAGAAATTGCGGCGATAAGTGATTCTTTGATACCTATAAAGAAAAAGACACAACCAAACACGAGAATCAGGGTCTGCACAGCATTCCAGCCAAGATTGGAATAGTCTTCTGAAATAATCTCTGCCAGATCAAAACCATATTGAATATGCCACTCAGGACCAAAACCTGCTACCTGTTCCTCCAAAATGCCACGTACTTCTTTGGCAGTTGAAAAAACGCTCTTTCGTGGTTGCTTGTTAAATGTGAGCTGCACAAACGGCATATCAATAGTATCACCCTGATTCATCCTCTCTTGCGCAGTATTTTTCCAAGTGCGTTTGAGCGTCGCGAATTCACCGAGCGGAACTGCTCCACCGTCGGCAATATTAACTGGTATTTTGAGCAAGGCTTCAAATGATTCTACATCGCCCTCAATACGGAAATCGTAGGACTTGGTATCCAGTGTAAATTTCCCGATGGGAAACGACTGATTGTACTGACGAATGATATCAGCGACTTTGGCAGGAGATATCTGAAGAGCCGCCATCTTCGCCCCATGGACAATGACTTCCAATTCTGATGAATCACCACCATCTATCACGACGGTGTCGATATTGTATTTTCCTTCAAATTTTTTCTGGATATCATTGGCTCGTTTCAGGAGAATATCCCGAGAAGTATTTTTGTCTGTGTTGGAGAGAAATACCGAAAAAAGTCTTTGACTCTCTGTGCTGATTTCGTTGACCGAAGGGTCAGTCGCATCCGTGGGAAGATCCGCTCGATTCACACCATCTTTGATTTGTTGCACGAGTTTATCAGTGTTGGCTTCTGCTTTGAGTGTGACGACAATACTCGAAAATCCCTGTCGACTCGAAGATGAAATAGTATCAATACCTTGAATACTTTTTATTTGTTTTTCTATGCGTGTCGTGATCAGACTATCGATATCCTCTGGGGAGGTCCCTATATAGGCAGTACTGATGGAAACAAGTCAGAATTTGATATCGGGAGAGCTCTCTTTTGGAATAGAAATAATCCCAGAAAACCCGAGAACAAAAATCAAAACCACTCCCATAATACCGATACGGTAATTGCGTACCCAGAATCCATAAAATCAAGAAAGGAGTTTATCACGGAGAGAAGACATAAAGACAGGTATATAAACTAAGACTCGGAAAGAAATTATCGGTTCACACGGATATTACATTGGCAATACTTGTTTCTTGCGTAAAACAAAATCAGTAGGGTTAAAATTTTTTAAATCAGAGAGTATTATCTGAGCTCCGTCTGGTAAATCAGAAAGTATTTCGATTCTATCTCCCCAGAGTGTTCCAAGGACAACGCTTATTTTTTTGACTGATAAAACTCCAGATTCATCGGTAACAAGGGTGGCGATCTCGCCTTGTCCAGGTGCCAAAAGTGTCACAGCGGTAATAGGAATAGTCGGAAAAGGTGATACCATGGGTATCTCGATGGTCGCAAAATCTCCAAAAACTGATACCACATCATTGATAGAAACAGTAACAGAGAAATTGAGTCCTTGATTTGCTACGGGACTGATATTTGCAATAGAGCCCTTCAAGACTTCTCCTCGATAATTCACCACTACCTGAGTTCCGACTTGCAATTGATTGAGCATAGCACTCTCAACGGTAATAGTACATTCTGCATCTTTACTCGCTATCTCGATCATCGGTCGTCCTGGTGTTACTTCCTCTCATTCATCCACCTGGATTGCTCCTATCACACCATTCACAGGAGCTGTCACAGTCAGTCGTTCAAAGAGACTTCCGGCACTTCTCACACGCACTGACGCAGCTTCCACTGACTGAGCAAGTTGTTGGAGGGAGAGATCGTGTGTTTTTTTGGATGTTTCATACGCATTTTTTGCAAGTTGCAATCCTGTCTCAGCAGCACGAAGAGTATTTTCTACTGTGATTTTGGTTTGAGCCAATGTACTGGCTCCATTATCAGAAGCCAATTTCACAGCTTGTTCTCGAGCAAGGCGTTCATTTTCGTATGTCGCGAGAAATGTCTGAGAAGCATTGAGAAAAGAAACCAATGCTGTAGAAATACCACTATATTGCGATTGATACCCGTCTATGATAGCCCTCTGAGCAGCCAGTGTCGTAGGAGAAAATACACTAGCATCTGAGACAGTATTAATCAATACCGTCTCTACAGCTGCCAGAAGAGAATTCACGAGTGTGTGAGCTTTTTGTAATTCTATAACACGGTCAATCAGCGGAAGTTTTGGATCAGGGGACCATGTTTTGTAAGTGAGTAACTTTCGCAGAATATCATCTGCTACTGTTTTTTGCTGGCTATCTTTTGCTGACAGGAGGTATTCGTAGGAGTCATTGAGAGTTCTATTTTGCTCAGAGACACCGAGGAGTGTATCGGTAGTATCGAGGACATTGGCGAGGAATGATTGGAAATTTTGGAGTTGATTATCGTAGCTTGTCTCATAGGCATCGAGTTGTTTTTGTTGTGAAGCGATAAAGTTTGCCAACTCTAATTCCGCCTTTGAGAGAGGAGTACTCGCATCTCATGATGTACCTGACTCAAGTGCTGCTGCATTTCTTTCTGCTTGATCCAGTGTTTCTTTCATACTGGCTTGCGTGGAGAGAAAATCTTTTTCTGCTTTTTCATACGCAATCTGTGTACTTGAGAGAGCTTGGCCAAGAGTTGCAGACGTAGAGGCGAGAGTAAGCCTGGCATTCTCGAGGGCAATCTGCGCCTCAGTAAGTGAATTATCAGCAGAACCATACATATCCTCTAATTGTACCAGAGTCTGACCTGCTACCACTGTTTGTCCTGGTTTTACGAGGAGATTGCTGACACGACCACTTGCCTGAGCTGTGAGTTTCACCTGGGTGCCAGCTTTGATAACAGCAGATTTTTCTATGGATGCCCCTTTTGAAAGAGCTGATGCGAGAACAACCTCGATATCATAGGGCTTTTTATCGTCTTTGGTGAGATCAGGCTTTCCACATCCAGCGAGAAAAATGCTCAATACCAATACAAGAGAAAAATATTTTTTCATAAATAAAAGGTTATTGTTGAATTTCGTTTTGCATATACGCCATAAACTCCGCCATATCATCCGTCTTGATCATACCGATAGCTTTTTGATGTTTTGTGATGACCATAAGAGTATCACCAGGTTTGATACCCAGCATGCTCCTCACATCTTGAGGAATGACCACCTGTCACTTTGTTCCGACAGTCACGGTCGTATGCATCTTCATATCACAATCTGGTGGTGGTGATTTTTTCGATGATTTTTTCATAAAAGAAAGTATGATTAGGTATACTAATTCATACTGAGTATACTAGGAATACCAGTGAGTCAAATAATTATTGTATTTCTCTTTGTATCTTCTCTGCCATCATCGCCATATTCTCAGAAGATTCTCGGTGTGCCCGAGATGAGTCAAGATCGCCCTCTTGAAAAAGAGGAATAATATGAAGATGAAAATGATCCGGAACACCAAATCCTTCCGTGAGAAAGCTCACACGAAGACACCCTGTCGCCCGCTGAATCGCAGGTCAGAGAATATTTTTTCCCACCAAGAAAATATGTGTCATCAGTTCATCTGAGAGATCGAGAATATTCCCAATTTCTTTTTTTGGAACTATCAGTGTATGTCCGAGATTATGTTGATCGAGAGTGAGAAATGAAAAACACAGCTCGTCTTCGTAGACCTTGTAGCAAGGAATCTCTCACTGAATAATTTTGGTAAAAATGGAGGACATAAGAGAAGGGGTAGATGAACTTATCATAACATTAAGCTAAGGAATGAAAAGTTATTTTCATAAAAAATCCCACTTTTTAAAGTGAGACTTATTTTGTACAGAGTATAAATGGTGGGTGATAGTGGACTCGAACCACTGACTTCTTCCATGTCATAGAAGCACTCTAACCAGCTGAGCTAATCACCCGAACAGAATGTGATTGTAGCAAAAATCACTAAAAGGCAAATAAAAATTCCTAAATTCTATTTTTCATTACAATGCTCTTATGACGGATTCAAAAAATACAAGAAAGATAGCTATCCTCTATGTCTGCAC
>CAZFTF010000028.1:0-4711 GCA_964521495.1 uncultured Candidatus Peribacteria bacterium
ACAATATTATGAATGAAATGTCTCTGATGTCACAGAAGTTCACTCAACACATGCACTTGTTCCTGATATTGAGTAATAAAGTTGTTCATTCCTGTATTCCTGTCTAGAAAAGGTATCACGCAAGCGAGAGTATTCTTTGAATTTCAAAAAATTTCCTCCCTTTCCCGTGATACTTTTTCTCTTCCCGAATTGTTTTTTTATTTTTTGATAAAATAAATTTGCAAAGTAAAGCTTTTTTTATACAATGCCGCCACGTATCATAAAACGTTTTCCTAATTCATGGCAAAAGAAGAAAAAATCGCTGCACGAGGCACCGTCCTGGAGTCCCTTCCAAATGGTGATTATCGAGTACAGATTGATTCTCTTGCTGGTCAAGAACTTGGGGAAAATACTATGGTTGTCACCGGTTATATTTCTGGTCATATGCGTAAATGTCGTATTTCTATTCTCAATTGAGACGTAGTGGATATTGAGATTACTCCCTATGACACCACGAAAGGCCGTATTGTTTATCGTCATAATGTTTCATCTGTATGAAAGTTCGCCCATCAATAAAAAAGAGAGATCCACGCAATGATGTTATCGTTGTACGATGGAATAAAAGCCATACCAAAAGGTATGTCCGTATTATCAACAAAAAGAATCGTCGTTTTAATCAAAGACAAGGCTAATTTACTATTATTTCTCTTATGGTACGCATCTCAGGAGTCAACATTCCAAACCACAAGCATCTCTGGATCGCTCTCACTTCTATTTATGGAGTGGGTATTACACGTTCAAAAGCAATTCTTGCTTCGACAAAGATCGAATCAACTCGCAAGGTTGAGACACTCTCAGAAGAAGAGCTCGGGCTTATCCGAGATGAACTCAAGCGTTATACACTCGAAGGAGATCTCCGACGAGAAATCATGACCAATATCAAGACACTTCAAGATATGAACTGTTACCGAGGTGTTCGTCACAAAAAAGGACTCCCAGTCCGAGGGCAAAGAACAAAAACAAATGCTCGTACAAAACGAGGCAAAAAGAACACTGTTGCCAATAAAAAAGTTGCTGCTTAATTAATTTATCTCTATGGCTCAAACTCTTCGTCGATCAAAGAAAACAAAACGCACTGTTGAACAGGGTGTTATCTGTGTCTCTGCTCTCTATAACAATACTCACGTCAGTGTTTCTGATACTGATGGAAATGTACTCACATGGCACAGCGGTGGTCGTGCTGGTTTCAAGGGTGCTCGTGAAGCAACACCATACGCTGCTACCATGGCTATGGAAAAATGTCTCGAAGAAGCTCTTCGTCTCTATGGTCTCAAACGTGCTCATGTCAAAGTTAAAGGTGTCGGTGCTGGTCGTGACAATGCTCTCCGAGCTATTATCGCTGCTGGTGTCGAGATTGATAGCATCGTCGATGAGACTCCTGTTCCATACAACGGGACAAAGAAAAAGAAAATTCGTAAACTTTAATTTATTCTATGCGTTATACTGGTCCAAAAAAGAAGCTCTGTCGTCGAGAAGGAAAAAACCTTTTCGGAAGTGAGAAATATGCTCTCAATGATTCAAAGAGAAAAATGCTCGGCAAGAATGCTGGTCGTATGAATCTCTACGGTCAACAGCTCCGTGCAAAACAAGCAACAAAACGAATGTTTGGTGTTTCTGAAAAACAATTTGCGAATTATTTTAAGAAGGCATCTCGCATGAAGGGAAATACTCTCGAAAATATGCAGAGACTTCTCGAGACTCGTCTCGATGTGGTCGTTCTCAAGGCAAACTTTGCTCGAACTATCATGCAGGCTCGTCAATTCGTCAATCACGCACACTTCACTGTCAATGGACACAAGGTAGATATTCCATCATACCAAGTCACCGTCGGTGATACTATCACGGTACGTGAGAGACTCAAGGATACCACTATCTACAAGACACTCCAAGTCGAATCACAAGAATTCCTCACAAAGAACCAATCAGGAAAAGTCTCTTCAGTTGACTGGGTTGATGCTGATCCAAAGCAATTCAAAATCACAGTCACTCGTCTACCAGAAACGCAAGATTTCGATCAAGCGATTGCTCTAGACATGAAGAAAATCATCGAATTTTACTCTAAGTAGTTTTTTCTTTTCTTATTTTTTTTCTCATGCACACTCTCCATACTATCATCGGTCTTCCTCGTGTTTCTGAACAAAAAATTTCAGAAGCTCAGTTTTCACAAGAGTCAGTCTTTGATATAGCTCCTCTTCCAAGAGGTTATGGTATGACGCTCGGACATGCTCTCCGTCGTGTGATTTTGTCTTCTATCCCTGGGACTCGTGTCACAGGTATCAAGGCAAATGGCGTGACTCATGAATATACGACTCTTCCAGGAGTTCGTGATAGCATCCTCGATATCATGCTCAATCTCAAGAATCTCGTTCTCGAGAAATCAGATGAGGGTATCGTATGGATCAATCTCAAGAAAAACAAAGCAGGTCCTGTAACAGCAGCAGACATCAAGACATCAGGTGGTGTCGAGATTCTCAATAAAGATCTCTATATTACAGAAATTGATCGAGATGGTTTTGACCTCGATATTCAGATTCGTGTAGAAAAAAATGTAGGATACAAATCTATCGAAACACTCAAGAAAGAAGATGATGATGTGATGATTCTCCTCGTCGATGCAAATTTCTCTCCTGTTCTCAATGTCAGCACAGAAGTAACGAGTGAACGTTTTGGAGATATGACAGATCTCGACAAGCTCAGTATCACCGTCAAGACAAATGGTACTATCTCTCCAGAAAGCGCATTCAAATTTGGTTCACAGATGCTCCGCTCTTACTTTGATTCTTTCTGCGATACAGAAGTCCTCATCGAAAGCTCATTTATGAGTGATCCACGACTTCTCCGTGACAAAGAACGCAAAGAAGCACAGGCGACAGAAGACCGAGAGAATTTTACTCATATTGATTTCCTCGCTCTCTCTCCTCGTACGCTCAACGCTCTCGTGAATGGTAATATCCTCTCTGTCGAACAACTCGAAAAATGTACAGAAGCTAAGCTTTCTTCTATCAAGTGATTTGGTAAAAAAGCTATGGACGAAGTACGAGCTGCTCTTGCAAAAGAGGGTAAAAAACTTCTTTGAGATGATTAATTTGTATTCCTTTTATTCTTTTATTTTATGCGACACCGATCAAAAAAACATTTAAAGCTCAACTGACGCGATGTAAATCACCGCGATGCAGTACTTCGTAATCTCGCATCAAGCCTGTTTGTTCATGGCAAGATCGCGACGACTCAAAAGCGAGCTCAAGCAGTCACTCCATTGGTTCATAACTTGATCCGTGTTGCTCAAGAAAAAGATACGATGAATACTATTCGTAGACTCCAAGCATCTCTCTACACAGAAAAAGCATGCAAAGCAGCAATGGAAATGGCAAAAAACACACAAAGAACGTCTGGATTTACTCGCACAACTCCACTCAAATATCGCGCAGGCGATGCGAGCATGCTCGTCACTCTCGAACTCGTTGTATAAATTATCTCTCTATGAAAACACTTTTTCCAAACACAATTGAACGCAAATGGTACCTCATCGATGCCACTGGTCTTACTCTCGGTAGACTTGCTCAATTTATCGCTCGCAAACTTACTGGTAAGGAAAAACATACTTACGCTGCACATATCGACAACGGTGACTATGTTATCGTGACGAATATTGATAAGATTGTTACCACTGGCCGCAAGGATCAATCAAAGATGTACTACACTCACTCACAATATATGGGTGGACTCAAGACGACTTCACTTGGTGATCTCAAGACAAAAAAACCGTTTGAACCACTTCGTCTCGCAGTAGCGGGTATGCTCCCAAAAAACAGTCACAAGGCTGATATGTTGATGCGTCTCAAACAATTTCAAGGAGGTGAACACAGCCATGAGGCACAAACTCCAGAGAATATAACTCCTACTTCTTTTTAATTAGCATATGAAATACACGTATTCAATAGGTCGTAGAAAAACAGCAACTGCTCAGGTTCGTCTTTTTGCTGGAAAAGGTGAATCAACTATCAACGATCGTCCACTCAAAGACTACATCTCAAGAACTGATCTTGTTTCACTCGTTCATGCTCCTTTCAAGGTAGCAGGCGCTGGTGACCATCACTTCTCTGTGACTGTTCGTGGTTCTGGTGAAAGTGCTCAAGCACAAGCTATTGCTCACGGTATCTCTCGCGCACTCGTCATCAATGATGAATCATGCAAGACAGCACTTCGTGAACAAGGACTCCTCACTCGTGATGCTCGCAAGGTAGAACGAAAGAAACCAGGTCTCCATAAAGCTCGTAAAGCTATTCAATGGTCAAAACGTTAATTCTCTGTTTCTCACTTTTTTATGCCTACAATTCAACAACTTATCCGAAAACCTCGTGTCAATAAAGTACGCAAGAGCAAGTCTCCTGCCCTGATGACTATCCGAAACAACCTCAAGCGAGTGTATGTCCCTCTTGCTGGTCCTCAAAGACGAGGAGTATGTACGAAGGTCTACACTATGACTCCAAAGAAGCCTAACTCTGCGCTTCGTAAAGTCGCTAAGGTACGTCTCACAAATGGGTACGAAGTTATCGCTTATATCGGTGGTGAAGGACACAATCTCCAAGAGCACTCTGTGGTGATGATCCGTGGTGGTCGTGTAAAAGACCTTCCGGGTGTACGTTACCATATCGTTCGATGAGTATTGGAT
>CAZFTF010000029.1:0-4622 GCA_964521495.1 uncultured Candidatus Peribacteria bacterium
GTCTCAACCCTATCACAGGCAGCAAGTGCCAGTGCCGCCATAGTCATGACAAGGCGCTGTGGCAAGATGCTTCTGCGTGGTGTAGAAGATGATTCTGGGAGTTCGCGGAGAGACATAGATAATTAATTAGTATATTTTTATAATATAATAATAAATTATTTGTCAAATACCTTGGTCGGGTGGTGACTATTGAAAATGGGGAAAGTTGAAATCGCTCTATTTATATTTTTTCTCTACCTCATCTTCCACCATCTTCTTTGCTCGTTCCAGAAGCTCTCGACTCTCATTTTTGAGCCTATAACTTTCCTGAATCTTTTCAGCAATTTGAAATTGGATAAATGGCTTTATTAGTGGGATTTTAAAGTTTCATACTTGCTCATTCGATATCTTTGGCTGGGCCGTTTGTGTCTTTTCTTTTTCAAATTGTAACTTACCGATAACTGATTGAAGTATAATTTGTAATGCTATATGATGAAAATTTTCTACACTAATTTTTCAGGTATTATTAGAAATATAAGCACCGTCAAAAGTATTTGAAACTATAGCAGTTTCTCATACGCTACCTATAAGAGAGAATATTATATCACCCTCTCTTACTTGAGCTTCATTTGTTTTTATAAAAGACCTATCAATATACACCATTTTATCATTTCAAAGAATACCGCCCGAAAAGTCAGCGCCCCGGATATATGGAGTTCCTATTTCGAAATTATAAAAACTATCTGATATGAGTGATCATCGAGATATTTTTACATATTTTTTATCTGATAAGTTAAAAAATCATCATTCGTACGACTCTATTTGTTTAATAATTTCATCATACTTAGGCTGAAAATACTCACTATCATATCGCCCTGCATCTTTAACTGCTTGGCTGGTGGTACAGAATGTAAGAGTATTCTGAACTCTATAATCAAGAAGTCCCAGCTCTCTGAGAAGTATTTGCTCAGCTTCTATATAGAGAAATTTAGATTCTGATTGTTTCTGGTTGGCTGATTTGACTATCTTTTCAATAGACAGCTGAAATGGTTCAGGAAGAAGTGGTATTTTGAGTCACTCAAGTATTGTAAGGTTTACATGTCATTGGAGTCATCAGCTCGCAAATTTAATAAGTTGACCAACTCAAAACCTACAATTCATAAATGCCACAAGATAAAATGGGTTTACCGCATCACTATTTGCTTCGACAATTATTATATCCGATGAATTACAAATATCATCTTGCATGTATATGCTTGTCTTTCAGAATGATCAGCTTCGCGCGATAAGCAGATCTCAATATTTAACTTGAGACTTTTTTAATTTCTTATGGAATGTTTCGTTAATATATACTTTATCTTCGAATCTTACCTGAAATTCATCTATGTTTTTTGTTTGCAGAAGCTGAACTCCTGAATCCCTATACTCTTTTACCATACTTCCAACAAAACCTACATCAATTTTTTTAGATATAATTGAAAGTGGCGCAAACTTTTGAGAGGAGATAATATTATCAATATATAAATATTCAGGCTTAAAGTACTCAGCATCGAATCTCTGAGCAAGTTTTATAGCAGAATGTTTTATGAGAGAGATTTGTGGCATATTTTATATTCAGAAATTTTTAATAATTCGATTAAATATTTGATCTATTTCTCATTCTAATTGTTGAATTTTAGAAAAATCATTCATAAGTTTTTTTGGATGGATCAAATTTCTAAAATCTCTAATCTTCTTAAAATCTTCAATATTCATAATATCAAACCCAAGTCCATCTATTAGCTCTAGCAGATCGCCATACATTTTCCTATCAAGATATTTTTCTTTTATTCATTTATCTACGAGATATTGGTGTAAGATTGCCTCGCAAATAGCTCATACCATAAATGAGCCTGATAAGTAATTTCATATCTTAATGTTATTTCTATATTCTGAGTAGTATAATCTTATAACATCTTTAAATGGGGAATTTGCCGTTATATTCACGGCCTTAAAGTTTTGTCATACTTTGTCTGGCAGCAGAATTTTTAATTCATCTAAAGCTTTTCTTGGGAGAAAAGCAATAATATTTCCTTTGGAATATAGAGAAAGAAAATCTTGTATTTCAGACTGGCTAAAAAACCATAATATAAAATCCTTAGTATAATTCTGATCGATTATTTGGAAAATAAAGTAGCGATTTTTATTTTCCTTATTCTCTTCTGAGATTTCAATATTAAAATTGATTCATTTATTACGAAAAACAATATCTCCTATTTTTATTTCTTTTGGATAGCTAATTTTAATCACTTTACCAAATTCGCGAGTTCGTTTATTTCAAAAGAAGGAATTATATTTTTTTATAACCCTATCTTTTCTTTGTAATAAATCAGCATCCAATGTGTTTGATGCTATAATTTTCACAGATTTTGCAGTAAATACTTTTGCCATTTTAGGTTTATCTTATTTCCAAAAATTAAGTTTTTGGTCTTTTGCCCACTTCTCGAATGCGAAAGCAATGTCATCAAGATCATGTTTTTGCACGAGATGTCCGTGTTCATCAAGTTTACGATCTCATTTTTCATCAACCTCGTAAACTTCAGTACCACTGTTATCTTTTCCACTCTGTTCACTCACTGCCATAAATATCTCATAATCGTCGACGCGGGGATTATAGGTTGGAGAATTTTTATCTTCATCCCATTTCTGGATGAAGAGGACAGAAGTTTTAGTTCCTGTGTGCGGCTTGAATGTATTTACATCGAGACCTACAACCGCAATGAGTCGTGCTCGATCCATGATATAGTCACGAATTTTCTCGTCACTCGTATTATTGAATCTGCCTTGTGGTAGTACAACCGCCATACGGCCACCATCCTTCAGAAAGTCGAGATTGCGTTCGATGAAAAGGATATCACGAGAGACTTTATTTGCTTTTTTTCACCTTCCATCGAAGGCAACCTCATATTCAGAGATAAGACGAGAATCCTTGATATCTCAGGCAAATGGAGGATTTGCCATAACAATATCAAAGTTAAAATCTTTTGGGTTCTTCCGATTCTTTGCGAGATCGAGGAGACGATAATATCCATCGAGATAAGTCTTACTCCATGAGCTGTCTTTGAGTTTTTCTTCCCATCGAGTATAGTCGAGCGTATTGAGATGGAGAACATTTGTCTTTCCATCGCCTGCAATCATATTGAGCGTACGGGCGACACGGACAGACTTTTCATCAAAGTCGATTCAGAATACTTTATCGACATATTCTAGCTGCTCTCTTGTAAGTTTCTGATTCGAGAAATTATGAAAGTTTGCTTTTCACTGATTTTGGAGTTTATTCCACACATTGAAAAGTGTATGTACTGTGAATCCACAGCTTCCACATGCTGTATCGATCATATATTCGTCAGATTGTGGATTCATCATGTAAACGCACATATCAATCACATTTCGAGGTGTAAAATATTGCCCTTTTTCTCCTTTTGCTGATTTATTCACGAGATATTCAAAGGCTTCATCAATAACTTGAAGATTTGAATTGAAGAGTTTTACATTCTGGATAAATCAGACACAAATTTGCAGATGATTTTCATCTGTGATTCTGAGTGGCTCACCTTGCTCAAAAATACCAGGCCATTTTATCTTTGCTTTCGTGAAGAGTGTATTGATTTTGTCTTTCGTCTCGTGAGCATCACCTCGACTTCGAAATTCGAGTTTTCGGAAGTCACCATTATCTATCTGAGCGAGTCCAACTTTATCACTCAAATCAGAATTTTGTTTCTTGAGAAGTTTGAGTTGTGTTTCAATGGATACCCTGTCTTCTGAACTCTCCATTTCATCGTAGAGCTTTGTGAAAATCAATTTGAAAACTTCTTCAAAAATATCTACTCCCGCATTTGAGAGAACTTCATCCTCGATTTCTTCTATGAGTTTCTTGAGAGACTTTCGTTCCTCGACCAACCTATCTTTTTGCATGAGTTCGAGATAGGTAAATCTCTCATTTTTCACATCATCGATTGTTTCATCTGATTTTGGAATATCAGAAAGTGGCTCAAAATAATTTGGATTGAGTCGTTCGTAGTAATTTATCTCCGTTCCATTTGTCCATACAGCAAGTGGTGCGCCTGTAGCGTGACAATAGCTCTTGAGCTGATCTTTACCATCTTTTGCAGAGTGTTTTTTAATCTCAAGAACACAATAAATACTAGTTTTATCGGCTTTATTTAGAATCACAATATCAGCAAATTTTTTCTCACGACCAAAAGAAACAGTATATTCTACATCAAGTAATTCAGCAGAATATCCGTATTCATAAATGAGCTTATCGAGCATCAATTGACGCACTATTTCTTCAGGTTTTACCTGTATATCTTTTTTTCGTTTGAGACAAGGAATAAAATATTTATCTCATTTCTGATAAATGGAATTTTCAATTCGATGAATACTTTCAGAAGAAAAAATAGTGAGATCATATTTCCCTGATGACTTGATGAGCTGTGCGAGAGGTATGTTTGAATTATTCATAAAAGGATTATATCCATTCCCCGCTTTTCACAATCAAAAAACTCCGCCTCGGTGAGACGGAATTGTGAGAGAGTTTTCTTATTTCGCCACTTCCACCATCACTTCATTTCTCTGTATCCATGGAGCACTAAAGGGAGGAT
>CAZFTF010000030.1:0-4393 GCA_964521495.1 uncultured Candidatus Peribacteria bacterium
CCTCCTGTTTTGCTTTAATATTTATGGCTTTTCTCACGATATGTTTTTCAATATCACAAAATTTCAGAGTGATAGTGTGTAAGCCTTTTTCTTGCAAATTTAATCTCTGCAAATCGTCCTGCTTATCAAAATCTATCTCTTGCTCTGTAAGTTCCAATCCTTTGATTTTATACGGTACAAAAAAATCTTTTTGTATATCTTCAAGTGTTTTCTTCTTTCTGTTCGGATTTTCTTTTTGAATGTTATACCAAATTTTTACATTTTTATAAAAGTCACTTGCTCCAAACTCTTTTTTGATGCTAAAAGTTTTAATTACTTTATCATCTCTTATATATCCTTCTTTTCTGAGTTCATCTTTGAGGTGAGAGATGTATCTCGATTCTTCATCATAAGTGTAATAGTACAATTCTTCCAGTACTCTGAGTTCATGTTTTAGATCATCATCAAACTTTCGTTTGGTTTTGATTTTATCGTTGTATGAAAAAGGAAAGTATCTAACACCTCGTCAAATAAGCTGTTTCTCTTTAATTGTTGCTTCTGGTGTACCTTTTGTACTTCCCCCAGTGGGATTTGTCTGGTAGAGCCTGACTATATCAAAGAGATTCAATACATCCCAACCCTCCGTGAGTCTATCGACAGTAAAAATAGCTCTAATATGATTACTCTTATCTTCTAGGTTATTGAGTAGCTTTTCGGTGTCCTCATCTGTTTTCTCAGTCTTTGCTTTGTTGGTTTTAGAGTTGGTAATAATTGTATTTTTCTCTTGATAGTTCTGCTGTATCCAATTTGCAATTTCTCAAAATTGTATGTTTTCATTGGATATAAATGATAATACCTGCTCGGTTCTTGATTTTCCTTGTTCGTAGAGACTTTTACTTTGCACGATTTTGCTCGCTATGTCTTGTAAAAAATCAAAATCACTCGCTGAGATAGAATCTATCCAATTCAAAAACTCTTCATAATCTTCCCTTGATTCATCAATACCTTTACTTCTGAATAAGACAACTGGCTTGAAGTTTGCAATCCCATGTTTGATTGCAATCTTGTGCCTATACCACTGAAATAATAGTGCCTGCAATACTCTTTCCTTCTTTTGAAGTGTTGAAGAAATGAGATTGATTTCTTTGGTATACCCTGCCTGCAAAAACTCTTTGAGTCCAAATTTATAAATTGTTTTATCCTCATATTTATTCGCAATACTTTCTGTTGCGGGGATAGTGGCAGTAAATTCCAGGAGTACATTTCTATTATCCTCTTTTTTTCCGTTCTTATTCAAAATAAGTTCAATGACAGTATTTTCCCATCATTTTCTTTCAATCTCAGCATCACTTGTTTGACCAGTTATTTCATCAGTTTCTACGATTTCCAATTGTTTTGCCCCTTTCTTGTTTGTTTCAGTGTTGAGATGATGGGCTTCATCTGCGAGCATGACGATATTTTTTTTATGTAGATCATCGAGAGTAGTCTGATTTTCTCTTTGTAAGTGGATGTCGTTATAAAGTTTCTGAATAGAGGTAAATTTTATCTCTATGCCTTGAGGATTGTCGGAAAATATATCAACCTTCTTGATTTGTATGGTCTTGTCATCTATAACTATCTTTTCTTTAAATAGATATTTTGTATGGTTCGAATCTATAAAATTGTTCTCTGTTTTATCTACAATGTTATTTTGATTTACAAAAAATATAAAATGTCTGTAGCCGAGCTTGTAATAATATAGGATAGTGCTTGCCATAATGAGTGTTTTCCCTGTACCTGTCGCCATATTAAACATCAAATGAGTTGGCTTATTCTCAGTTTTCTTTCTATTTTCATTGAGGAGGAAATATTCAAATGCTTCTTTTTGCCAATCAAAGAGAGGGTACTTCAAATTTTCAGAAACATAGTGAGGTATTTCTGGTACTGGCGCTCCAAAATCAATTACTGATTTGATTTGTTGGTATAATTCCGTCATAATTATTTCTCATCATTATAAAACTCAGCAGTGAGCTTTTGGTCTGCCTTACTTATCTCAAACTTTTTATCCGCCATCTCTGTCTTGTTTACATACATCTGATTGTTATCGAGCATAGCAATAAACATCATTTTTTGCTCTTCTAAGCTTAGTTTCTCAAATTCTGCTTCCTGGACTACCTTTTCTCTGAAATCTTTGATTTTGATGTTGTAATTCAAGAAATACCTCTCATACATTTCATCAAAAAACCCGATAAGCTCGTCTAAACTTTCACAAGCAAGGATTTTTTCTTTCGCGGTTTCGTTCCATTTTGCCAGTTCAAAATAAATACAAGAATCATCAATATTTCCCCTTTCCATTACTTTTTGGACTCTCGGACAGGTAACGGTATTGATATAATCCATTTGTTCAATCATTATGAATTTTCTATTTCCACCATCTTCTTTATTTAGTTCTAAAATTGCATGAGCTGTAGTCCCAGAACCTGCGTGATAGTCTAAGACTATATCATTCTCATTGGAAAATAATTTAATCACATCTTGAACAGAATATAAAGATTTTGGGAAACTAAAATTTGTAGATTCACCAAAAATACTTTTCAAAAGTTTTGTACCGTGAGAAGAGGCATCATATTTACTGTCTACCCATACACTTTTTGGTCGTATTCCTTCTTTTTCATAGTCAATTATTTTGACTTTAAAATTACCTGTTTTTATTCTTTCAATCTTTATTTCTTCATTTTCTAGATGCTTAAGAAATGAATCTTTTGTTTTTCTCCAAACTCTTTTCTTGCCTTCACTGTCTATAGGCAAAATCTCTATATAGCCCTCATGTTTCAATAAACTTATATCACCAGTCTCACTATTATAGTATATGGGGTAAAAAGAATTTGGTCGCTCTTGTGGAGTTGAATATCCTCAAGTTCTTAAAAAATCTCTCCATTTGTGATTTCTATCACCTTTTAGTTCCTTATATTTATTTTTTTGTTGATCCGTTAAATTTATAAAGTTTATACTTGGGCTGTTTGGTACTAAAGAATAAAAATGAACATATTCGTGACTTGTTGATAAGTATGTGTCAGATGTTCTTCCGCTAGGCTTTATCTGAACTATGAGTGTCCCCATATAATTATCTCTTGTAAAAATATCATCCATTAATACTTTTAGGTATGCTTGCTCTTCATCGTCAATTGCAACAGCAATAACACCATCTTGGCATAATAAAGATTTAGCTACATCAAGTCTATTTTTCATAAATGTGAGCCAACTCGAGTGATTAAAGGAATTATTATATGTAAATGTGTTTGCATCCCCTTTAGTATTATAAGGGGGGTCTATATAGATCATCTTGATTTTCCTTATGTATTGCTTTTTGAGACTATGTAAAGCCAATAAATTATTTCCTTTGATAATTAAATTTTCTTTGATTGTTCCGTCTTCATCTCTTTTGATTTCTTTTACTATTTGCTCTCCGTCTTTGGTATATCTTTTCCAGTTTGTAAGGGCTTTTGCATCAAAAAGTCTATCTATCTCGTCGTGGGCTAAAACATTGTTGAAAAATATCTCTTTTCTTTTGCCTTGTTTTTCTTGGTATTGTTCAGTTTTTTCAGAGTATTCAAAATAGGTATCTGTGCCTTCCTCTGTACTTTGTCCACCCTCCAAAACACAATCTTTATAGGGAAAGTCAAGGACCACATCATCGGTATCCTTTAGATACCTTTTCCCATCAGTAAGACCAATTCTGTTTTTGTAAGCAGTATAGGAATTATCTACCTTATTTTCTTCTACAAAGAAACGAAAATCATTTGTCTTAAATACATAAACATCTTTGATTTTTACAAAGAATTCTTCCCTTAACTCTTTTTCTTGGAGTAGTAAATCAATGATGTTTTCATCAATTTCTTCCACTAAGTCCAATAAGAGCATTTCGTTCAGTTCTTTTTTTTCTCCATCCCAGAGTCTACTATCTGACATTAATACTTTGTTTATAAGCTCTCTGAGCTTGTTTTGAGACTCACTGTAAGTTTGTTTTACCATAGAAATATATTACTTTGATTTTACTTATTTGTACGCATTTCTCAAGTATTATTGCTTGTTTTTATCGCTTTCATTGTCTAGTTTTATCTTCTCTTTTACCCTGTATTTTTTTGCTTTCCCTCAGTGGCTTACTGCTGTGATTTCACCATAGGGGTATTGTTTTTGTAAGTCGACAAATTTTGTCGCACCTGCCTCGATTTCTTTCTCTCCTTCCATGATATGAAGCTCTCAATGCCTCTTTGTAATAGAGATTCTTTTGTAGTCCTCATCAAATATTTTATCGAGAATAGTGTTTTTTATTTCTCACATGCCTTCCAGTATTTTGATGAGAGTTTCAGAGAGTCTGATTTTATGAGCATTATTCGGATATTCTACACCTTTATACTTATAAAAATGACCTGCC
>CAZFTF010000031.1:0-3894 GCA_964521495.1 uncultured Candidatus Peribacteria bacterium
GGTAAGAACCTCAACAAAGTTCGAGGTATCGCTATTAGTATTGCAAAGAAAGACGATATTCTTCTCCAGTCTCACGGAGAGATTCTTATCTCAGAAACCATCAACTACCGAACTCAAAAACCTGAGCGAGGAGGACTTTTCTGTGAGCAGATTTTCTGACCACGAAAAAACTATGAATGTGCGTGTGGAAAATACAAACGAATCCGCTACAAGGGTATTATTTGTGAGCGTTGAGGTGTAGAAGTCACGACTTCTCAGGTTCGACGACAGCGCATGGCTCATATCGAGCTTGCGGCTCCAGTCGCACATATCTGGTATCTCAAATCAGTCCCAAGTCGTGTCGGTCTGATGCTCGATATTCCTATCAAAAAACTCGATCAAGTCGTCTATTTTGCTGCATTCGTCATCACTGATGTCTTCGCTGATTACCTCAAGGATGCTCTCTCTTCTCTCGAAGATCGCTACAAGCAGACTCGCACAGAGATGCAAAAAGAATTCACTGGTATGCTCAATGAAGCACGGCTTCAACATGAAGCTGGTGAAATGAAAGAAAAAGCAGTTCGTGAAATGGAAAATGATTGTACCAAGCGTCTCGATGAACTCGATGAAGAATATGCAGAGCTTCGTGATAAGCTCAAATCTCTCGAGGTCGGTATGGTCATTTCAGAACTTGATTACCGATCACTTCACGAGAAATTTCCACAAGTCTTCCAAGGAGGTACTGGTGCTGAGTCTATCCGAAAATTGCTCGATAGAATCAATCTCGCTGATATGATTCAGTCTCTCCAAAAAGAGATCAAGACGGCTCCAAAATCAAAAGAAAAGAAACTTCTCCAGAAACTTCGCCTCGCGATTGACCTCTTCTCAAGTGAGCAGCATCCACGAGATTTCATCATGGAAGCGCTTCAAATACTTCCTCCTGATCTCCGTCCGATGATTCAGCTCGATGGTGGGCGTATGGCGAGCTCAGATTTGAATGACCTCTACCGTCGTGTTATCAACCGAAATAATCGTCTCAAAAAACTCATCCAACTCGGTGCACCAGATGTTATCTTGAAGAATGAAAAACGAATGCTCCAAGAATCAGTCGATGCTCTCATCTCTGGTTCAGTACGTAGCTCACGTTCTGGATATGCGATGGCAAACAAGCGAAAACTCAAGTCTCTCACAGATGTTCTCAAAGGGAAGCAAGGTCGATTCCGACAAAACCTCCTCGGTAAACGTGTGGACTACTCTGCTCGTTCTGTTATCGTCGTCGGTCCAAAACTTCAGATGGATCAATGTGGTCTTCCAAAAACTATTGCATTGACTCTTTTCCGACCATTTGTTATCGGTAAATTGATTGAGCGAGAATATGCATTCAACGTAAAACACGCAGAAAAAATCATCGAAGACAATGAAAAAGAAGTCTGGGACGCTCTCGAAGAAGTGATTGAAGGAAAGTACGTTCTCTTGAATCGTGCTCCTACGCTTCACCGACTTGGTATCCAAGCATTCCAACCAGTATTGATCGAAGGTAAGGCTATCCAGCTTCACCCTCTCACTTGTGTGGCATTTAATGCGGACTTCGACGGAGATCAGATGGCTATCCATCTCCCACTCACACCAGAAGCACAAGCAGAAGCTCGTGACCTGATGGCGACTTCGGCAAACATGCTCAATCCAAGTAATGGAGAACCAATTGTTTCTCCAACACAGGATATGATTCTCGGATGTTATTATCTGACAAAAGATGATTCTCTTGATTTTGATGGCAAGGTATTCGGTTCTTACGATGAAGCCAGTGTTGCCTACCAACAAGGCGTCATCACTCTCCACACCAAGATTCGTGTGCGAGGATGGGGCGAACTCACAAAAGAAGCTCCAACAACGACCTACGGACGTATTGTCTTTCATCATGCTCTCCCAGCGGGATACCCATTCCAAAATGTGACTATGACGAAGAAACAACTCTCTCGACTTCTGGGAAATATCTTTGAAGAATACGGAACAACTATCACAGCGAAGGTAGCAAATGAAATCAAAAATGTCGGATTCAAATACGCGACAGCGAGCGGTCTCTCTATCTCTGAAAGCGATATGATGACGCCTGACTCAAAGACAGAGATTATTGCTTCTGCGAGTATTCAAGTTCGTGAAATTCAAAAGATGGCATACGAAGGGTTTTTGACTGATGAAGAGCGCTATGGCCAATCTATCCGTATCTGGAGCCAAGCAAAAAATGATATTGAGACAGCGATGAAAAAAGTCTTCCCAAAAGAAAACCACATCTATCATTTTATTGATTCAGGTGCGCGATGAAGCTGGGGAAATGTGACACAGCTCTGTGGTATGAAGGGTCTCGTAGCATCTCCTTCAGGAAAAACTATCGAACTTCCTATCAAGTCAAACTTCAAAGAAGGTCTCACATCACTTGAGTACTTTATCGCAACACACGGATGACGTAAAGGTAAGGCAGATACGGCTCTTAAAACAGCACAATCTGGGTATATGACTCGTCGTCTCGTCGATGCTGCACAAAATATTCTTGTTCGTGAACATGATTGTGGTACGCTTCATTTCGAGGAAATTTCTCGCAAGGATGCAACCAAGGCTGGAGGAGTATTCGAAGAATCATTTGAAGAAAAGATCTACGGTAAGGTGCTTGCAAAAGACCTTCTTGATACAAAAGGACACGTCTTGGCAACGAAAGGTACTGCCATTGATCAACCACTTCTCAAGGTGATTATAGCTTCAGATGCACCGACTATTCCAGTGCGCAGCATGCTCAACTGTGAAACACACGAGGGCGTTTGTCAACAGTGTTATGGTATGGACTTGGCACGAAATAGCATTGTTGAAATCGGTGCTCCAGTCGGTATCGTAGCGGCACAGTCTATCGGTGAGCCAGGTACTCAGCTGACGATGCGTACATTCCATACAGGATGAGTCGCAAAAGAAGGAGGAGATATCACCACTGGTTTGACTCGTGTAGAAGAACTCTTCGAAGCTCGAACTCCGAAATATCTCGCACGTATCAGTCATATCGATGGTGAAGTCACAAAAATTGAACACACCAAGACTTCAGCAACAATCTATATCAAAGCATTCCACCCAGAAACTCGAGAATACTATATTCCTCATGACTATGAGCAACGAGCGAAGACGGGTGAAGTAGTGAAAGCAAAACACGTTCTCGCTGTCAATCCAGAAACAAAACAAAAGATTATCACAACCCTCGGTGGTGTGGTTTCAAAAATCGAAAATGGTATTATCTCTGTTTCTGACACAGAAGCACAGACGCTCGAATACGCGATTCCATTTGGTCGAAAACTGATGGTAGAAAAGGGTGATATGGTGAAAAAAGGAAACAAGCTCTGTGAAGGTGATGTCGATGTCGACGAGTTGATGACTATTGCTGGTCCTGCAAAGGCACAAGAGTATATCGTCGCTTCTGTCAAAGAAATCTATGCATCTCAAGGTCAGACCGTCAATGCGAAACATGTCAGCTGTATTGTCCGACAAATGTTCTCAAAGGCGACGGTTATTGAGCCAGGAGACAGTGAATATTTCCAGGGAGATACTGTTGATATCGGAGCTTTCAATGATGCTAACAAGGTACTTGCTGCCCACCACAAGCGTCAAGCGGTCGGTCAACGTCTTATTCTCGGTATTGCAAAAGTTTCTCTTCATTCAGAATCATGGCTCTCTGCTGCTTCATTCCAAGAAACAGTCAAAGTATTGGTGGATGCGTCTTCAAAAAAGCGCATCGACCCACTCGCTGATATCAAATCAAACGTTATTGTCGGTCGTCGTATTCCTACGCTCCAGTACTTCAATAACAATCTTGAATCAGACGAACAATATTATGAATGAAATGTCTCTGATGTCACAGAAGTTCACTCAACACATGCA
>CAZFTF010000032.1:0-3737 GCA_964521495.1 uncultured Candidatus Peribacteria bacterium
TACCCCTTTTGAAAAGATACTCCCCCCTCATGTACTAAAAACATTTCTCGCAAATTTGAAGCTCATATATCCTCAAACTGGTCAAAAACATTTACCAGTCACTGAATGAAGTAATTATAATCTCGTAATCACAAACACAGAGAAAATAAAGCTCAAGAAGGCACCGAAGAAGATAAATCAAAGCACTATAGATTTTGAAGAAAAGGAGTTTCAAAGTGAAGTCGAAGCTAATCTCAGATTGCAAAAGATAGCTTCCCTCTCTAATCTCGGGATATTCTCGGATGAAGCACACCACACATACGGGCAGGATGTCGGGGAAGACCTCAAAAGAGTGCGTGAGACTATCAATTATATTCACAGAGAAGCAAAGCTTGTTTGTGTCGTGAACACCACAGGTACGCCATATATAGGAAAGGAAATTATCAAAGATGTAATCTATTGGTATGGACTTGATGAAGGTATACAAGATGGTATCCTCAAATGACTCACTGATAATATCAAGAATTATCATATAGAGAGCGAAGGGGAAGATGTTGTAGTAAATGATATTATTTCAGATTTCTTCTCTAAATATGACACCGTCACCTTGCCAAACTGATCGAAAGCAAAAATTGCCTTTTATTTCAAAACAGAAGACCACCTCGTAGAATGCAGAAGTTTTATAGAAAAAGCTCTTGCATCAATTGGGAAAAGCCCAACACTCATACTCAAGAACACTCAAAAATCTTCAGCAGAGGAAATACGGGAATTTAATTCACTCAATGACACAAAAGCAGAAAAAAGAATTATTCTCCTTGTCGGGAAATGAACTGAATGATGGAATTGTCCTTCACTTTTTGCTACAGCACTTATACGAGAAGTTGGAAGCTCAAATAATTTTGTACTTCAAGCCTCTACAAGGTGTCTCAGACAAGTCACAGGCAATAATCACCTTGCATCTATCTATCTCGATTCCAAGAACCTCAGAACGCTCAATAATGAGCTGGAAGCGAACTTTCGAATTGATGTCACGACACTCAAAAATATCTGAGTAGCAAAAGAAGAGGCAATACTGAGAATTCATAAACCCTATACGCCAGCTCTCGAAATCACTCGACTTAAAAAAAGAGTTGTAAGAAAATGAGAAGGGAAAAATTCTTATGAACTCAAAAAAGAAGAAGTGAAAAAGAATGCCATCTATAGAGATATTTATACTCTCAATTTCTCTCGTAAATGAGAAATGCTTGAAGTACTCCCTGGAGTAGAAATAGTAAATGATAATGATACGCTCACTCTCTACTCCCTTCTAGCTCCTATTGCCACAAATTACCACATATCATACCTCGAACTAAAGAAACAGATAGAAAAGATATTTTGAGAAAATCTCTCAGTAGACCATATATCAGTCATCGCAAAACAAATAGAATCACAAATGAGTGGTTATGAAACCATAGAAGAACTCGTCACGCAAGCTCTCGCCATTATCAAAATGAAGGATGAGCAAGGAAATGATGTTTTTGAAAAAGATGAAAATGGTATGTATTTTCACACTATCCAATACACTCGTGGAAAATACAAAGAAAATGACCCAATCCACACAAAACTTTTGAATAAAGATGTAGTGAAAAATGACAAAGACCTCTGATTTCATTTCTCCCCTTACAACTTTGACAGTGAACCAGAAAAAGACTTCTTTTTATTCATGCTCACAGAACTCCAGATACGAACCGATGAAATTCAGGATATATACTTCACTGGTTCTCTCACAGATAAGAGAAAGACAGATATGCACTTCGAATACAAAGGAAAAGACAAAGCATGGCACAATTACTTCCCCGATTTTGTGATCGTAAAAAAGACAGGTGAATATCTCATAGTAGAGATTAAAAGTCGAAGTGAAGCAAATGACCCCGATGTCATAGAAAAAGAAAGGGTTGTACGAAAACTTGAAGCTCTCGATACCAATAAATTTAAATATATGATTCTCTACGCAGACACAAATATACTCGCTCAGTCTGAAAAGATGAAAGCCCTCAATATGTTATAATCCCTCTCTATGACTTCTCTCAAAATCTCAAAAACAAAAGGTCGCCCAATGCTCTCGTGGGTAGGTAAAAAACCTATTGAAGTCGTGCAAGATTATCCTGCACAACTCGTGGAGACTTTTGGTACAGACAAAGCCCCGAAACTCCCACAGTATAAAGACCTCGAAAATCTCTGGTCAAATCTCCTCTTTCACGGGGATAATATGGAAGTCCTTTCATCTCTCCTCACAAATGGATTCAGGGGTAAAATAGATCTCATCTATATAGACCCACCTTTCGATTCAAAGGCTGACTATGTACGAAAAGTAGAACTCAGAGGCACAAAAGATAAAGTCGAATGAGAAGGACAGGGTATTATTGAACAAACACAATACACGGATATATGGAGGAATGATACTTATCTCCAGTTTATGTATGAAAGACTCATTCTCCTCAGGGAACTTCTCAGTGATGAGGGGAGTATTTATTTGCATTGCGACTGGCATAAAAGCCACTTTCTTAGAATGCTGTTAGATGAGGTATTCTGAGAAGATAACTGAATTAATTGAATCACCTGGCAAAAAAGTACATCAGGAAAGACAATAAGCAAAGGATATATGGATAATTCAGATTACATATTCTTTTATGTAAAATCAAAAAGTAGTAATTACATATTCAACAATGTTTTCCAAGACCTTTCTCCTACAACAAAAGCAATGTATAAATATGATGATGGTGACGGGAGATGAAAATATCGTGGCTACCCTCTCCAGAAAACAAATTGACCAACACCCTGAACATCATACGATTATATTGATAACAAGTGAAGAACTTGGAAATGCCCTCAAAAATGATGGAGGATGATTTTTGACAAATTGAAGGCTTTAGAGAATGATTGAAGACTTTGGATTACAGATAAAAGTATTTCTGAAAAAGCATATTGGAATGAAAGAGAAAATGAGGGGAAAAGGGCAAGCAATATTTGGACTGAATTTGAATCTTGAGATGTTTGGTGTGATATATCAAATTTGCAATGAGATAACCCTGAAATGACCTCATATCCAACTCAAAAACCTGAAGCACTTCTTGAGAGAATTATTCAAGCATCATCAAATCCAGATTCTATTGTTCTTGATTGTTTTATTGGCTCAGGAACGACAGCCAGTGTGGCTCAGAAGCTCGGTAGACGATGGATAGGGGCAGATATAAATAAGGGAGCAATACAAACAACAAGTAAACGACTTCAGAAGGCAATGTCTGAGCAAGGTGAAGAACTCGATGGAGTGAAACTCACAAGTTCATTCGCTCATTATCGAGTAAATAATTATGACTTCCAGACTCGGAATAATGCAGAAATAATCATACGAGATAAATATGGTATTGAGTCTCTTTCGACTGATGAATTCTTTGATGGGCTCTACAAGAAGTCTCTCGTAAAGATATGTGACCTCTCTCGTCCTATGACATTGATGGATAAAGAAATGGTACTCGCAGAACTCAAAAATAGACCAGGAGAAGAGAGAAATATTACTCTCATAGGTTCAGGAGTAGAAATAGCTCTCACTGAAGAAATAGAGCGATATAACCGCACTCACGCTATCAATCAAATAGTTCTCGTAAATATCCAAGATAATGGCGTTATTTCGTACGAAAAGCCTGAAATAGATATATCTATCACTCGAAAGGATAAAACCGCTACAATCGAACTAAAAGACTATATTTCGCCCACTATCC
>CAZFTF010000033.1:0-3675 GCA_964521495.1 uncultured Candidatus Peribacteria bacterium
GGAATATCTGGAAAGGCATTAAATATCTCAACTCAATACTTACGGTGGAGATAATCTCCTACGAGATTTTCAACTGTCTTTCAGAGCTCCATTATATAGTTCTGCATGTCCTCGCTGTCTGTTTTTGTCGCTTTGCGATAACGATCCAAATTGTTCACTCTCAACCAAGCAAGTTTTGGAAACTTACGATAATCGACAAAGAGGGTTTTGGTTATTAAAAAGGACATATTCTATACAAATAAATCAGGATATTCTATGCAATAATTTTTTCCTGTATGAAAAGTATGCTCATCAGTATACCATTCTCAATCAATAATTTGTATATTTGAAAGTTTTTCAATTTCAAAACATCTCCACTCTGGACTATGTGAGTAAATTGTTCACTTTGAAGACTGGCCTCAAAACTGATAGCCCAAAACTCTTTCTTGAAAACCTTTCAATCAAATCACATGAGGACAAAATTCTCTAAAATACCCTTCATACATAGCGTGTATTTGTTTTTTGTTTGCAAGGGCCTCTCTAATAATTTGATATGCATGGGTTGTCATAATAAAATAACTTTTAATTGATTAAGGTTGTTTGTTTAGGGTTAAGCACGATCTTCCTTTCCTCCTCCGTCAAACCATAGAGATCAAACACCATAGTGTCTATCTCTGCATCAGTCTTGCGGATTTCTGCGTCTATAGCTCGTACCTCCGCACGGCGAGTCTCGAAATACTGCATCAGCTCTTCTTGTTCGGAGAGGGAAATACCGATTTTTGTCTCCTTGAGAAATTCTGCAAAATCCAATTCCCACCATTTTTCGAGTTTGCGTGTGATTTTTGAGACACTATATTTTGCTTGAATATTCTTGAGAAAACTACCACTCTTCTCCTCCCTGTCACGATTCAGAGAAAGCATCAAATCAGCTTTTTTGATAAATTGTTGTTGATCGTTGAAGTGGATAACTTTAATGGGCATAGCCTCAATTGCATTGAGAGCAACACTCAAAACACTATAGCTATTTATATAAAAGAAATTAATCAGCTTTGAATTTAATAAACACAGTGCGTATTTCAAGGAAAAATTTTGAATCTTTGGATAAAGCATAAGAGCATCTTTCACATAAAAACCCGAGTCATCAAAACTGGCAACAACTTTCTTTGCTATATCCATCATAATAATTTTTTCATCTTCAAATCTTTTAGCTTCTCAAGGTCTAGCAGTTTTCTTATTTTCCCTCATTTCAGAAGGCAAGTAGTTAACATATTCGCCCTTAAATTCAATAGTATATCTATGAAAATCTCATCTCCTAAGAAGGGGTTTGTCATTATCTGATTTAATTCACAAGTGAATAAATTTTGGGTCGTCTCATGTTTTCAATCAATATTTTATGTCCAAACAATTCGTAAGAGGAGTGGAATTTTGAGATATTTTTTTCAAAATACTGTCATGTTTTTCTGAAGATAAAATATTAAAATCAAAATTAGATTGAATTGTTTCACTATATTTTTTTAATGTCTGCGAGAAGATTTGAGGTGATTCAAAATTAGTAATTTGAACATTGCCTGAAGAAGAGGCCGGTTTTTTTATCGCTAGAATGGTAGTTTCAACCTGTGCCTGTTCAAAAACCATGTAATCAAAGAGACTAAATCATATTATTGTAGTATTTTTTGCTACAAATTCTCGAAGCTTTTTAAAACTCTGGAGCCATATCCATGTATGTGGAATAATGAAACTAAGAAAACCATTTTCTCACATGAGAGAGATAGATTTTTCAATAAAACATGCATACAAGTCTGATTTTGCCTCAATACTGAAAAATGTATTCCATAGATATTTTTTTTCTTTTTCAGGAATATGATGAGGCCTAACATACGGCGGATTCCCCACTATTACATCAAACCCACCACTCGCCATGATGTCAGCAAATTCTGTATTCCAATTAAACGCCTTATCGCCTGCGACTGCTGGATCATCAATAAGTGAGTTTCCGCACTTTATATTGTTATCGAGCGTTTCAAGCTTTTTCCCTCGAACAGCTGATTTGAGCCAGAGAGAGAGCTTGGTGATTTCGACAGATTCCTCATTGAGGTCGACACCGTAGATATTATTTTTGAGAACAACAGGAAAAAATGCTCTCGAGTCAACTTCGGCCATGGAGAGATTTTGAGTATCACCTTTAAAAATCTTCTCAACACGAACATTTTCATCAACAAGATAATCAAATACTCTCACGAGAAATGCTCCAGAACCACACGCAGGGTCGAGGACTTTCACCGTGTGGAGAATTTTCTGATATTCCGTGTAGGCCTCGATTTCTCGCTTGCGGTAGCTTTTCTCCGTGATGTCTCACTTGAGTTTGTAGGATTCTTTGATCCGCTCTTCGTGTTCTTCGAGGTGCTTCCCGAGACTGTTTCGGACGATATAATCGACGATATAGGCGGGAGTATAAAATATACCGTCTTTCTTGCGTTTTGAGACTTTTTTCTCATCAGATTCTCCTCCAGGATTTTTGATTTTTTCACGGATGCTTTCGAGGTCAGAGATACTTTGTTCAAATATATGTCCGAGAATCTCAACAGAGAGTTGTCCACCTTCATCAGAGAAATCGTAGCGCCCTAACTCGATAAATTTTGTGATAACATCATCAGAGACTTTGAGGTTTTTTATGACATCATCATCGTCACGGAAAAGCCCACCATTGTATCCGTCAGGGATGCCTAATTTTTCACTTCCTTTATCGATTCATCGGAAGTAGAGGATCAATACTTCCCACGGTGTGAGGTCTATCTCTTTGGCTCGTGTGAGATTCTCTGCGAGCTTATTTTGTGGCAGGAGTCCTCTATCTTCACAGAAATGTACAAAGACTATACGGTCTATGATTCTCTGTGTGATAGTCACGACAGATTCGTTTTGAAGCTTCGGATTATTTTTCCAGATATCCCGCATGAGGTCGGCACGAAGTCCTGAATATTCTTTGTAGAATTTTTTGGTAATCATTTCTTGCTCGATGCGTACCTTGGCAAGGAGCTTCTCTGTTTCGCTTTCTCCTGTCTCTGATATGAGAGATTCAGCGCGGAGGAGGAGATAGAATATACGAAATTTTTCGTAATCATTTGCAGGATTGACGAGGTCAGCCAGTGTCCACACTTCGTAGTCTTGGTAGGTGTCGCGGTAGAGACGAATTTCCTGGTAATTGCTGACGATGACCCAACGAGAATTGTAGAGTGGCTTGTATTTGAATCCTTGCTGAATCGGTGTCATATTCCCCTCTCTTTGTTGCGGCCGGTCGATTGATGTGCCTGCATCTTTGAGCTCTACGACAGCTTGCGTCTCATTTTTATCACTCGAATAATATCCGAGACCTATGTCACAGGTCTGACCATTTGAGGCATTTTTTGGATGCTTCTCACGAGTGTATAATCCTCCACTTACATCATTATACCCCAGAATAGTTCAGAAAAGTTTTTCTGAGTAGGTCGCTTCAAAAGCTGTCTCTTTTTTCTTTTGGAGCTCTCATTTCTGGTACATCTCATTCCACTCCGTGAGAATCGCAATTTTATTCTCGATATCAGCAATAGATACATTTTTCAGTGCGTCCTGAAGTACGATTTTTGAGAAGAGATGAGCCATTGAAAATGATTATATCCATTCCCTGCTTTTCACAATCAAAAAACTCCGCCTCTGTGAGAC
>CAZFTF010000034.1:0-3648 GCA_964521495.1 uncultured Candidatus Peribacteria bacterium
CATTTTGAGCGCGGCCTGGAGAGCTGCTTTTTTGTCTTCATTCATAGAAGAAAGTATAAAAAATAAAAGTACGAACAGTTTGTCAGTACTTTTACAGTATATGGAAATTTTGTAAAAAAAAGATAATTGTGACTTTTTCGATGATGACTTTTTCGAAAGTATGTTTTGATATTATCTTCGAGAGAGACTTCTTTTGTAGTGCTCTTTGAGGCTTTCCTCTGTTCCGTATGAGATTTTTTTCCCTTTGCAAACCTTGCAAATAAATTTCATTTTCTTGGCGTCAGGTCGATCGGTTTCTACGAGAGCATTGCAATCATGGCAGAAAAATACGATACCTCCTCTCTCAGGATTGAAAGTTATTTTCTCTTTTCAATACGTTGATACATTTACGAGATCACTCTTGATGCCATAAAAACCAGTATATTTTTGTTCTCCAGATGTATTTTCTTCAGTCATAATCAAATTAAATTAAATGATGAGAATCCCGTATATTACACTATTGGTTGGGGATGAGGGATTCGAACCCCCGGTGTCGGAGTCAGAGTCCGATGCCTTACCGCTTGGCGAATCCCCAACGTGTGTTCGCATTGTAAAAAATATACCCCATAAGTCAAAAAATACTTTCCTTTTAGGAGGAGGGTTTCCTGGAGAATATTTTTATAAAAAGATAAAAAAGAAAAACGGTTATATTAGAAGGAACAAATTGCATGAACCATGTGATATAATAGCTCAAATATTCCAAAACTCACATAGGATATCCGAGTAATTTCATTTTTTTTCGTACGAGGAGTGTTTTTTGTATTGTTTTTTGGTGCTTTTTTATGGAAGCATTGCTGGTGTGAATTCGATATTCTGTGAGAATTTCTGGTATGTTGAAAAGTGAAAAATGCACCCCTGCTCGTATTCAAAAGTCATAATCTTCTGCCCCATCCATATTGCTATCATAGAAACCAGTTTTTTGATACACTCTCGAGTCATCATCAGTGTTGGATGATTAAGGGAGTTTCTCATATACCATTGTTTTCTTATTTCCTGATCACTTATCGGAAGTTGTTTTACCCCCTTTTCCTTTCCTTCTGTATCTATAAGCATCATCCATGACCCAATAATGCCGTATCATGGATTTTTTTCTAAAAATTTTACTTGTTTTTTGAGTCGTTCTGGTTTTGCTCGATCATCAGAATCTAACCATGCAAAATATTCTCACTGTGCCAGATCTATGAGTCTATTTCTTGTAACAGATATACCACTATTTTTTTCATTTTTATAACAGCGGATTCGTCCATCATTTTCTGCATATTTTTGAATAATTTCCCAACTTTCATCACTGCTTCCATCATCGACAATGATGAGTTCAAAATCAGTAAATGTCTGTCATAAAATACTCTCTATAGCTTCTGCTATATACATTCAACCGTTGTAATTTGTCATGAGAACGGAGACTTTTGGCATAGCTATTTTCTTTCTTTTATAATGAAAGTGGGGCGTTCGTGGAGTGTGGCAATAATATGGGCATTATATATTCACAATATTCCCAGAATCACGATAATCACCCCAGTATTTGCAAGCATAAAGCTTCACCAAAGTGCTGAACTTGAAAAATAATCTGAATGTACAAGTTTTAAATAGACTGCTATACAACAAAGAAAGCTGGCACTTGCAGCAATAAATGCTCCGAAAAGAATAATTATCTTGAGGGGCTTGAGGCTGCAGCTGGTTATTCCGAGAAGTGCGAGTTCATACATCCTTTGCAGGGAATATCCGCTTGTGCCACCTTCCCGTTTTCCAGCATGAAATGCGACAACAGCTGTTTTGTATCATGTCCAAGCGAGAATGCCTCTATAAAATTTTGGTGATTCCTGAAGTGTATTGAGGAAGTCGACAACCGTCCTATCGAGAAGTCTAAAATCTGATGAAGCTGGTTCAAGTCTATATCCTGCTAGAGTATTAAAGAGTCTATAAAAGATATTGGAGCTGATTTTTTTGAAAAGGTGAATTTTTTGTGTTGAAAGCCGCTTTGTATTGACGATGAAAAAACCATTTTCCCATTCTCGTACGAGTTCTGGTATGAGTGTAGCTGGATGTTGCCCATCTGCATCCATAGTGATGACTGCGTCGCCATGAGCTTCATTGAGGCCTGCTTCCAGAGCTGCTTGTTGTCAAAAATTTCGAGAAAAATTAATACCATGAATATGGTTATTTTGATCACAGAGTGTGGAAATGATACCCCAACTCATATCTCGACTCCCATCATTGACCAGTACGATCTCGTATTCATACTTTTCTTCATATTTTTTCATTTCCTGACCGATGCCCTCACAGACATGCGCTATATTTTTCTCTTCATTAAAAACAGGAAGAACGATGGAAAGTATTTTTTTTGTGGTCATTTTTTGGATGTAGGTATGAAAATAAGTGTACGATTTTATTTTAAGAATCAATGTTTTTGTCTTCTCTATCTTGATTTTTTTACGGATCAAAATACACTCTTATTCTATTATTTGTAATTTTTTCTTATGTCTATAGTTAAAGAGTTTAGAGAATTTGCCATGCGTGGCAATGTTGTCGATCTCGCAGTGTGAGTGGTCATTGGAGGTGCATTTGGCAAGATAGTGACATCTCTTGTAACAGATGTGATCATGCCACTTATTGGGGTGATAACAGGAGGGATAAGTTTCACAGATTATAAAATCGTTCTCAAGGTCTGAATTCCAGCCTCAGAAGGTATTACCGTTGTTCCCCCTCTGACTCTCAATTATGGAACATTTCTTCAGGTGGTGGTGGATTTTCTTATTGTGGCTTTTTGTATTTTTATGGTCATCAAGGCGATGAATAAGCTCAAGAAAAAAGAAGAAAAGCCTTCTGATAAATGACCAACACAGGAAGAATTGTTGACCGAGATTCGTGATCTTCTCAAAAAATAATTTCAATGAACCTCGCTCAACTCTTCCTCTCTCACTGAACCATCCTGTCTCTCTCCGAAGAAAAACTTTTTCAAGAATTTCTTAGTCTTTTTATCGCGTATAATTCTCATACAAATCTCTCTGCCATACGAGATGAAGATGGGATTATCGTAAAACATTTTATCGATTCTCTTGCTATTTTAAAAGCGGTCAATCTGGAGGGGAAAGTGTTGGATATTTGATCTGGTGGGGGTTTTCCTGGGATACCTATCAAAATTATTCAGCCATCGCTTCGGATAACACTCCTTGATAGTGTCGGGAAGAAAGTAAAGGCGATGAATCATTTTATCCAAGAACTCAAACTTCGTGATATTGCAGCGATACAAGAACGTGCAGAAGTGCTCGCAAAACATCCAGAATATGCTGGAAAGTATGATTTTGTCGTCTCTCGAGCCACAGCCTACATGACCGATATTTTGACATGGTCAGCACCTTTTTTAAAAAGAAACGGGAAGATAATTCTTTATAAAATCTATTCAGAGGAAGAACACAGAGATGGTGAAAAAATAGCACGCAAGCTGGGGCTTGTGATAGAAAAAGTTCATCAGTACGAACTGGCTGGACAGATACGATGTCTCTATATTTTTCAGAAGAATAAAAAACCCACCTGGTAGGTGAGTGTGATATTTTTTGGCGGAGGGACTGAGATTCGAACTCAGGGTGACTTGCGCCACGACAGTTTTCA
>CAZFTF010000035.1:0-3310 GCA_964521495.1 uncultured Candidatus Peribacteria bacterium
CATTGGCGAATAAATCGGAGTTCGTAGTCATCAGTTTCTGAGCTCATCTTGATAGCGATATCAGTATTTCTATCTTTTTCACCAGCTTTCTTTTCTCGTTTTGTTTCTTGTTCTTGGAGCCAGAAAAAGAGCCCTATCATACCATCACGGATGACTTCTTGGATATAATTCGTATACGATGGATAATTATCTGGGTCACTGAGTCGATGAGTGTAGTCTCGGAGTATTTCATCGAGATGTTCGAGGAAAGTATAGGCAACGGGAGCGATATTCTCAAAATCTTCTCGCTCAAAAACATCTTGAAAAAGGTTCACATAATCTGGGAAATATTTCTCTACGAGCACATCAAAGTGAGCGATATAGCCCAGAAGTCCAAGTCGAGTTTTTGCTCCATCGAGTGTTTGTGTTCCGTATTCTTCCTTGATTCGGAGGAAATATTCGTCGAGCATATCCTCGTTGAGTTCGTCAACAGAGAATTTTCCAAGCGTTTCCTCGAGCTTGTCGAGCTTTTTCTCAAAAGCAGGATAGGGAAGGTCGATAATGCTATCGAAGGATTCAAAAATACGCATAATGCAAAAGAAGAGAGTAAAAAATTTGCCCCTATACTATGAATGATAGTTTTTTTTCAAAATTTTTGCTTATTTTCATCTGCCAGTATGTGGCATAGTGGTTATTTTTTTGGGATTTTCACGGCTTTTGACATCACTTTTGCTGGTTTGTAGGGGTTTTCGTCAGGGTTTTTGCCATGGTATTCTATCTCTATCGGAGTTCCATAGAATCCGAATACTTCTCGGATTTGATTGGAGAGAAAACGTTTCCAGCTGAAATGAATTGATTCTGATTTATTGACATTGACGACAAATTTTGGTGGATCGACAGCCACTTGAGAACCGTAGTAGACACGAGGATTGTGGATTTTACGACTTCCACGCGGTGCGTGTTCGAGGATAGTACGTGTGAGGAATCGATTAAATTCTCCTGTTCAGATTCTCTTGTGTCGCTCAGCGTAGATTCCGATGGCGTGATCGAGGATTTCTTTGACACCCTTGCCTTCGCTGGCTGTCGCAAAGACGGTCATCGCCCATGGACAATAAGCGAATTCTCTCTGCAGGTAGGCGAGGTATCGAGTTTTGAACATATCGAGTTCCATATCAGTTTTCTCCTGAGAAAGATCCCATTTATTGACCATAATGATGACACCCTTTTTTTGTTCGAGGACTTCTGCGAGAATATGCTTGTCTTGTTGGACAATTCCTTCTATGGAGTCGATAATGAGGACACAGATATCAGCACGTTCGACAGCGGCTTTGGTTCGGAGAACTGACCAGCTTTCGACATTGTAGATGCCGACTTTCCCGGGTTTTCGGAACCCAGCTGTATCGATGAGTGTGATAGGTTGATCTTTGTAGACAAGGCGTGTGTCTGTCGCGTCTCGTGTCGTGCCCGCTTCTGGCGATACGACGACTTTGTCATATCCGATAAGAGCATTGAAGGTACTACTTTTCCCGACATTTGGACGTCCGACAAGGGCGACACGGATTCATTCTTCTTCTGGGTTTATCTTTTGTTCTGGAAATTTATTTTTGAGAAAAGCGACGACTGCTTCTTCGAGGTCATCAATTTTGCGATGCGATGCACTGACAGGATAGACAGGGAATCCCGTTGAGAGATGCTGGTATGCCTCATTTGCTCGAATAGAATTATCTGCTTTGTTGGCGACTATCCAGATAGGTTTACCTGTTTTTCGGAGCGTCGCGATGATATGGTCATCGACATCAGTGAGACGATCATATTCGACGATGAGGAGGATAAGGTCGGCCTGCTTCGCACATTCATCGACACGTTTATTGACGTCTTGGAGAATCTGATGTTGTGTCCCGAAGTTGAGACCCCCACTATCCGCGATAGTCCATTGAAACTCTGTTGCGAAGTCGACCATAGGGTATTCTATCACATCACGAGTGGTATTTGCTACCTCGTCAACAATAGAAATCTTTCTCCCAGTAAAGGCATTAAAGAGGCTGCTTTTCCCCACATTTGGGCGTCAGACGATGAGTACGTACGGTTTTTTCATAAATAAATTATTGTGATGAGAGAGTTTTTTGACTCTTCTTTTGATTGCTGACAGTATAGCGAAAAAAAGAAAATTGATAGTTTAACAGGAGAACAAAGGTTTATTCTTCCTCAGTTTCGTCTTTGAGCATACTAAGATCAGATAGTGATGCTGGAATTTTACTGTCATATTTTTTAATTAACACCCTATCTTCTTCTGTTATTTTAACCATTTCAAATTTATTTTTCTCCGCACTGAATATATATGAGTAAAGGCATTTCTCGTGAATATAGAGGTTTTCAGTTTCATAGTCAATCTCTCATTTTCTTTCTCACGTTTTTATAAATGAACGAATCGTGACGGGTCTGTATGTGATTCCATTAATCTCTTCCAGTTTGTCGGAGATATCTACTGAATAATGTTTTCTGAGAAAATCTGGCAACCGTGCTTTAAACAGTGCTCGATTTATTCGCGGAGGTAATGCGGATGGTCATATATCATCCTCAATGTTTATAATTCTCAATCTATCATTTTCATGTGAGATTTCTTTGTCCCATTGGAGACCGAAAAATCGAAGAGATACAAAAGGATTCTGTTGACAGATTTGTTCATATTTTTGGATAATTTCTGTTATTCTATCTTTCGGCACATCTTGATCCAAAATAACGGCTACTTTCTGTCGAGATATTTGTCCCAATGACTGTACGTCTTTATCGTCGAGCATTTCGGCACCGTTTTTTCGAAGAGCATTCATCCAGATTTTAGTTGCTGGGTTATGTGAAGTTATAACAACACTCACTGTTTGAAGATCGGAGGTTTCAGGATTGGAAATATCAGGAGCGATAGCCATGGAAATATTCGGGTTATAATATTAAATTTATTATAGAAATAAATTCTATTTGTCAATAATTGAGCACCTCTTGCGTTTTGGTGATAATTTAATACTATTTTGCTATGAAAAAAGACTATTACAACACCCTCTGAGTAACAAAATGAGCCAGCGCAGCTGAGATAAAAAAAGCCTATAAGAAGCTTGCGATGCAATGGCATCCTGATCGCCATCAGTGAGACAAAAAAGCAGAAGCGAAATTTAAAGAAATCAATGAAGCCTATCAGACACTTTCCGATACTCAAAAACGAAAACAATATGATACATTTGGTAATACTGATTTTGGGAATATGGGTGGTGGAGGAGGTCAGGGTTTTGGGCGACAAGGGTCAGCTGGTTTTGATTTTGCAGATATATTTGGCAATATG
>CAZFTF010000036.1:0-2972 GCA_964521495.1 uncultured Candidatus Peribacteria bacterium
TTCTTATCAAAATAACCGTGTTGAGTAAAGAAAGACATCTTCACTTTCTTATAGTACATATCTTCTGGCTTCTTATTGAGAGAGTATCGTGTCATACCTTAGGAAAACTTAGTATTACTTAGCAAATACTTAACATAACTTAACATTATATTGTGTTCTAATCTGTTCACCTTATTATATGGAGAGGACATTGTCGGGTATTTGATAATACTTTCGTTGCCTCATAGTGAGTCTCTCCAGAGCGGACTTACCGCCTCAGAAGTCTCGTATATAGAGTTCGAGCATATTGCGTACTACGCTCATATTGCTCTTTCTCACTATATATCGTATCTGTTCAAATTTATCCCGAAGGATTCCAGGGAATCCCACGATAATATCGGTCGAAATACCAAATAATGGATCACGAGAACGGAGGTAATCGACCATCATTTTGAAATCTTCATAGGTGTGTTTTCGATTCATCTTCTTGAGAAGTTCGTTGTCACCTGATTGGAGCGCAAAGTGGAGATAGTGGCAGCATTTTGGGAGATCAAAATGAGCATCGAGAATATCGCGAGTCATATCATGGGGATTGCTCGATGTAAAGCGGATTCTATCGAGTCCATCGATGTCATTGAGAGCTTTTGAAGCACTTCCAAATTGTGTTTGAGACGGTCTGGAAAAATGGTAAGAGTGTTGAGGTGGTGGTACATCGGAATATATAATATGGATTTTTTTCAGAAATCGAAGAAAAGATAGTAAATCTCTCTTTGAAAGCTAAAAAAAATTTGCATTCCATAAAAATATATGCTATGATAAGCTGGTATAGATTTCTTTTACTAAAAAAATATGCAAAATCTCCCTCAAATTTTACAGGATGTTGCACGAGAATCACAGCAATATGCACGTAACAAAGAAGTTGCAGAAGCTTGATTGCTTGTAGATTCATTTGATGGATTCTCATCAAATAGTAAATAATTTATTTTTTAATCTTTCTCATATGCCAAATATTGATACACCGATACACGATGAAATAGATAATGTCGCACGACCCCGTAAGCAGAATATGGATGAGGGTTTTTATTGACGACTTCCTGAAAATACTGCTGAAGAGTCGATAAAACTTATCAAAAGAATGTATGATCCAGAAACCGATCAGGAAGATGCAGAAGCGAGAAATACTATTTTGGTCGGCATCAACAAGGCTGCAGTAAAACATAATGTTGACCCTCAGGGAATAGCCGATGAGATTTATGGGAAAGGTGTTCTTAATATCGAAGGATTACTCGGAGAATCATTTTATCCTACCCCGTCTAATCTTCAATTATTATCTGCGTCCCTATTCGGACTAGAAAAACCTAATTCAGTTGATAAAAAAGGGGATGGTTCTCTGGAGCTCTCATTTAGAGTAGATCCAGACTATACAATCAAGGCAAATTTTTCTACAGTAAAACAAAATGGAACTGAAAAGATGTTTATTTCTATAAAACCTATTCACAGATATTTACTCATAGACTATTTTGCTCTACCAAAAGAGGTAAAGAGTTTTGAAGAAGCGGTACAATTGATCAGAGAAGAAATCACAAGACTACGAGAAAAAAGTAAATATAAAGTGACAGAATTAGAGGACGATCCTCGTAATCCCAAAGGAGATGGAAAGAAAGGAGAAAATCCAAAAGAAGGGAAATTGGATATTAATCCTGGTGGAAAGGGTGATGGAGGGATTGATAGAGAAAATCTAGACTTTGAGAAACTACTTACTCAGTTGAAAAATACCAAGGATGAACAATGGGCTTTTGGGCAGTTAGACATGCTTCAAAATGATAATAGTGGGGCTTCTCGAGAAATAATCAACCAAGCAGCCATAAATGTTTTACAAAATCAAAATATTGGACATAAGCCGAGTAATTTAGCTCGTATGTTTGATAACTTTGTTAATAATGTTAATGGCAAAGAGGTTATACAAGCATTCTGGAAGCTCCCCGTGGAGAAACTTATAGCTTTTGTAGAAGAGTTAGCTAATCAAGATACAAGATATTCAGATCTACTCGTACACTATAGTCAACTCCCAGAACCATATAAAGGAATATATTTATCAGAAATTGCTAAAAAATTTCTTCCAAAAAAAATAGTTTTACAAGATTTTTTAAAAAATCTGAATATTTTAACGGGGTCTCGGATTTTGGAAGAGGATTTTTTCAGTGGACAGAGTAATTGGATTGCAAAACTTCCAGAAAAATATATTATCAGAGAACCTTGAAAGACAAAGAACCAATCTTTATTATACTTGAATAAAGAGGCTCTCCAAAGAGATTGACTCGATCTCTCTAGCTATGATGCATACTATGATCAAGTTAACGATTTTGAGATATTTAAACAAAATAAAGATACATATACACCTAGTGCGTTCTAAGTATTTCCCCTTTTAGCACCCAACGATTTAGGTCAGTGATTTTTATGGGGATAAGGTCTCCTATTTTTATGGAATCATTTTTTGGGAGAAAAACTTCTCGAAAATTTCTCGTACGACCTGAGAGTGTTCCGTCTTCTATATCCATTTTTGAAACAAGGATGGTTTCTTCTCGACCGAGCATAAGCTTATTTCTTTCCTGAATAATCTCATACATCAGCGTATTGAGTGTATCCCAACGTTTTGCCTTAATATCTGCTGGTATTTGATTGGGCATTTTGGCAGCATAGGTTTGCTTTCGCGGAGAGTACCGTGCTATATATGCAAAATCAAATTGGCATTCGCGAAATGCTTGCACTGTTTTTTCAAATTGTTCCTCAGTTTCTCCAGGGAATCCCACGATAATATCGGTCGAAATACCAAATAATGGATCACGAGAACGGAGGTAATCGACCATCATTTTGAAATCTTCATAGGTGTGTTTTCGATTCATCTTCTTGAGAAGTTCGTTGTCACCTGATTGGAGCGCAAAGTGGAGATAGTGGCAGCATTTTGGGAGATCAAAATGAGCATCGAGAATATC
>CAZFTF010000037.1:0-2962 GCA_964521495.1 uncultured Candidatus Peribacteria bacterium
GTAATATAATTCGCTTTCAGATAGGAAACTCTAGCAGAACAGTTTCAGGAGTAAGCTCGAGTGGAACTGTAGCCGATGGAAATTGGCATCATGTAGTTGGAATGAGAGATACTGCAAATGGAACACTAAAAGTATTTATTGATGGTGTTTTGGATAACTCAGCATCTGATTCCATCGCAGGTCAAAGTGTAAATAACTCTGCAACTGCATACATTGGTAGATGCGGTACTTTCAATACAGAAGTATTTAACGGATCTATTGATGAGTTGCGAATATATAATAGTGCCCTTACAAACTCTCAAGTAAGTCTCCTCTATGCAAATTCAGCATCTTCAATTGGATACTGGGATCTTGAAGAAGGATCTGGAAGCACAGCAAATGACCGCTCTACCTCTGCCAATAACGGAACGATAACAGGTGCGACATACACTACAGGAAAGGTCGGTAAAGGGCTTATTTTTGATGGTACAGATGACAACATTGATGCAGGATCCGCTTCGGGTATCGATAATCTTTCAGCAATGACGGTGGGAATGTGGGTCTATCAGACGGGTGGAAGCTCGATCCGAATGCTCGCTTCTAAAACGGATGCAAGCTCTATAAACGGTTGGACCTTTAATGCTACCGGTGTTACGAATAGTTTGGGATTTACGATAGATTATTCAACAACAGACCTTTCTTGTGCATCCTCATCGAGCATCACCCAACAAAACACCTGGCAACATCTAGCAGTAATCTGGGATGGAACAACAAGTTGCAGTGGAGTAAAGTTTTATGTCAACGGAACACAATTTAGTGCAGGAACAAATAGTGCTTCGGGGAGTCGACAATCAGATGCATCTAACAACCTACTTTTTGGTGACAATGTCAGCTCTGGAAATACGTTTGGCGGGTCGCTTGATGAAATTCGACTGTATAACTACGCTCAAACTACAGAGCAAGTAGTACAAGACTTAAATTCGTCACATCCCACTGGAGGCTCCCCCATTGGCAGTCAGGTTATACGTTACAAATTTGATGAGGGAGCAGGCGGTACTTCTTACAATAGTGTGGTGAGCAATCAAACTCTCACAGGTTCCTTGACCTCGTTGTCTTATACTCCAAGTGGAAAATATGGACATGGCATCGTTATGAACGGCACTACGAGCCAAGCGTTTATATTTAATTCTACTGCGGTTGATCTTAATGATAATCTCGCATCCGGTTTCACTATATCTGCATGGGTAAATCCAGCTTCTGATGGTGAGACCGATTTGGGAAGAATCTTTAGTAAGGGTACAAATACGTATATTCGTACATCTAATGAAAGTGGTGGTTTTGTAGATCTTGATGCATCACTTGATCTTGCAACTACTGACGCCACGACATCAATTTCAGGAATACTCCCACTTAATTCCTGGTCGTATGTAGCACTCACTTATAACGAAGGAGGCGATAACCAAATACGACTATATGTTAACGGAAAATTGAGAGCTACTAGCTCAAATGGTGTTGGTGCCCCTGCTGCTGATGCAAATACTCTGCATATCGGGGGAGCAGGAGGAGCAACGGTATTTGATGGAACTATTGACGAATTTAAGCTCTATTCTACTCCATTGACTTATTCTCAAATTGCCATAGATCACAATTTTAATTCTGCATTGATGGTGGGAGCTCTAGGGACTACATCTGTTCAAGTTCCAGATAATTCGCTTGCCAGAGGCTTCTTTTGCCATCCAGGGTCCACCACCTCGAATTGCAATCCCGTTGGTTATTGGAATCTTGAAGAGACAACAGGAAATTATAATGACAGATCAGGTACGGGAAATGTGAGTAACAGTGTAGCTGCACTTACGAGAGAAAACGGAAAAGTCGGAAAAGGGATCACTCTCGCAGGATCTGGGTATGTTCAAATTCCCGACCATAACTCACTTGATATGACAACAGCTATCGGATTTTCAGCATGGATCAGAACAAGTCTTGCTGGCACCTCTCAACACATCATATCTAAAAATTCCTCATACGAATTCCGTACGCATACCGATAATACGGTTCGACTCCGCATAGCGAATTTATCTGATAATTTCTCAGGATCAACAGATGCGTTATCATTAAATACCTGGTACCATGTCGCGGGAACATATGATGGTAGCAGGTACGCACTTTACATAAACGGAGTGCTACAATCTGGTTCTACCGAAGCAACTACCGGGCCGATAACTGCGACTGCTAATAATCTCTATATTGGAGCGATTACAACTGCAGCAACAGGAAAATTTGTAGGAAACATTGATGAACCAATGATATTTGACTATGCAATTTCACAAGAACAAGTCAATTGGTACTACAACAAAGGCAATCCCTACATACACTTGAAAATTGACGATTGTACGAGTGGAACAACAGTAAATGACAGCTCTGGTAATGGAAAATCAGGGACGACCTCTATTGGTGGCTCAGGATCACAATCTTCTGTGGGAGATTGTGTGACTAGTGGTACAGCTCGCTTTAATGGAGTGATCGGGAGATATAACTACTCTATCAATCTTGATGGAACAGATGATTATATCAGTGTTGCTACTCCTAACCTCCCTGTAGAAAATTTTTCATACTCTGCATGGGTATACCCCGATGCTACTTCTGGCACTATGAATATTTTGACTGCATCTGATGGTTCTGGTGGAGATGAGATGGTTATCCGCTCAAATTCTGGAGGGACAGTGACAGTCAGAGTCAATGGAGTAAGTGATGATGTGACCACATCACAGACACTCACATCAGGGGCTTGGAATCATGTATTAGTGACTCGAAATGCTGCTGATATAAGTGTGTACATAAATGGCAAGAAAGACGCTAATACAGGGTCTGATAGCAGTAGAGTTTCGTTCTCTTCTTGCGCCCTCCTCATAGGAGTGGACGCCGGTTCCTCATGTGCAGCAACCCTCGGAAGTTACTTCGATGGGAAGGTCGATGATGTAAAGGT